>CAKZMO010000485.1 GCA_937128595.1 uncultured cyanobacterium
AAGCCGCGCGGTGTGCGGCTTCTCCATAAATATCTGTCCTAACCTATCTGCGCATTGCTATAGAATAATCCAACGATAGAAAAAACTTTAAATGAAGCGTTCCATCAGCCGGAGAGAGTTAAGCTTTGGCAGTATCCGAATAGCGCTTTACGGCATCGACCAAATAAGCAGTCCAGTGGCTGACCATCTCGTCGGTTGCGGCTTCAACCATCACTCGAATGACCGGCTCAGTCCCTGATGCGCGAATTAGCACTCGTCCTTGGTTGCCCATGTCAGCTTCGGCTTGCGCGATCGCCCGTTGGAGGCTTTCTGAGTTGTCCCAATTGCGACGGCAGTCGGCATCTTCGACTCGCACGTTTTGCAGTTGCTGTGGATAGGTTTCAAAGCTTGCGGTCACTAACTCGCTGAGCGATCGCCCAGACTGTTTGACAAGATTTGCGACGTGAAGTGCTGTCAGCATTCCGTCCCCAGACACACTGTAGCGAGGGCAGAGAATGTGTCCCGATTGTTCGCCGCCTAAGGCCGCGCCGTGCTCCATCATCTCAGCATGGACGTACTGATCTCCGACTGCCGTTCTGGTTAGGGTTCCGCCCTGCTGATTCCAGGCTCGCTCAAACCCGAGATTCGACATAACTGTTGCTACGATCGTGTTGTCGGGTAGTGCATTCTGCTGTTTCAGGGCTTGTCCCCATAGATAGAGAATGTAGTCTCCATCGACGACACGCCCTTGACCATCAATGGCAATCACTCGGTCAGCATCGCCATCGAAGGCAAACCCCATGTCAGCGCCATGAGATTTCACCGCCGCTTGTAGGGGCGAAAGATGAGTCGAGCCACAGCCTACATTGATGCGATCGCCATCGGCTTGATTGTGTAGACAGATGACTTCAGCGCCTAATTCTGTAAATGCGATGGGTGCGAGGTTGACGGCGGCTCCCCAAGCTAAGTCAAGTATGACTTTAAGCCCACTGAGACTGCCGTGAGGCAAGAGCGGCGCGTGAACTGCATCGAGATAGTTCATCAGCATCTCGGGGCAGAGGCTGTATCGATTCCATTGAGGGGCTGGGAATGAGTGATTTGAACCCAGATAGCTCGACTGGCGCAGCATGGTCTCAATCGTGGCCTGGACAGACAAAGGAAGCTTATGCCCCTGACTGCCAAAGAACTTGATGCCGTTGTCGTTAGGAGGGTTGTGGCTGGCTGATATCATCACCCCCCCCAGGGCATCGATGGTCGAGGTGAGATAAGCAACAGCTGGGGTTGGACAGAGACCTAGATGCAAAACATCCAGTCCTGCCGCCGTTAGACCTGCCGCGAGGGCGATCGCCAAACAATCACTCGAATTGCGCGAATCCTGTCCAAGAAGAATGGGCTTGGCTGCTCCTGCTGCTTCGACCAACACATGTCCGGCGCAGTAGCCAACCTGGGCTGCGAGAGCTGGCGTCAAGAGACGATCGGCACACCCTCGAATGCCATCGGTGCCAAACAAACGTCCTGAGGGGAGCGGTAGCGGCTTCCACAGGGATGATGTAGACAGTTGAAGTTGACTCACTAGCCGAGAGGGAATTGTTTCAGCCTGAACCGACTGAGCCGACGACTGAAACCGCACTGAAGAGATAACCATACTTTAAACACTCCACACACTCACACACAAAGGAGCATATCATTTCTATAAAGAAGCCTAAAGAATCATGACGAAACCCAGCGTTTCGCTGAGGTCTATGTCAATTCAAACGCACCCGGAAGAAGTCTGTATCGAAGTTTTAGCGTTGCTAGGTTGGCATGAATCGCAAGGCCAGCCTTTATTCCGAAGATAAAGAGACTAGAGTTCTAGCTCTTGTCTTCCTATGTCCTACAAAGTTTAAGCGGATTGAACCGGATTGTCTCGAATCCGGACACTTTTCAGCTCTGTAAGCTCACTTGGGACGAACTCAGTCAAACCCCCGCTGCTGACAATAGAGCTTCTGTTTCTTGCAGCGTCAGGCTTTTCTGAATGTAGCGAGGTTGGTCTGGGATAAATGGCCCTTCAAGGCGATCGATGCTGAGAATTTCTGCTGCTTCGGTCAGAACAGGAATATCGGGATCGAATGCCGTGGGCCGCATCAGTGAACTAGAGAAGCCCCGAAAGACAACCACTTGATCTTCCTCGTCTTCAATCTTAGCTGTGACCAACAGCGCTTCCTGAGTTCGTTTTAGGGTGTATTGCTCTAGCCGATGGGCGATCGCGTGAGGATTCATCAGATTTTTCTGGGGCTTGACTTGCAGAAAATGAGGCGAGTGTTATGTGCGAAAGCTTAGGCGATTTCTAGAAATAGAATGACCGATTGGCGGTGAGTTACGCTGCGCTAGCAGCACCCTACAGCAGGGATTTTTATTTCTTAGAAATTACCTTTGGTTTACGCTTACATTACTGCTGAATGGCGGTGCGTCCTTGCTTACCCAATCGCACAAAGACAAAATACGCTAGATAGACAACATAAATCACCAGTCCCGGAATCCCAAGGGTAAAACCTAGGAAAGAGGGATTCAGTCCGGCATGAAAATACTCTCTGAAGAGTAGGGGAGCCTCAGTCCAGACCTGACACGATGCTGTTGAGAAGGCTGCTTCAGATAGAGCGCAGTTGAGAAACGGAAGGGTGGCGATCGCCCCCAACACGCAATAGACTGACACCGCCCAGCGCCAAGATGTAAATACGATTTTCAGGGGCGTTTTTGTCGAATCAGCAATTTCTTCATTGAGGTCAGCCCAAAACCATAGGCCAATCGGGATCAGAATTTGGGCGAAGAAAGCCGTCAAAAAGCTGAAGGGAAAACCCCCAATCATCAAATAAACTGTGACCGCTAGCAGGCTGGAAACGCGCCAGTAAATCATGAGCAAGGTTTGAATGGTATCGGCACGCCGAACGAACGCCCAAATCAGAAGGATGAGGGGCAAAATGACTGTGAAAATTACCGCAAGGCGATAGTCAGTCCAAACGAGCGATCGCAAAAGGTCTTGGCTCATGGTGGCAGCGTTACAGGGATAAAAAACATCGTAAGGTGGGAGGGCGATTACCTAAGACACAGGTGTCCGTACCTATGACACAGGTGTCCGTAGTATCGAACTGGGTAGGAAAACACCGTTTCTAAGACTAGCATTCTGTTGAGATTCTCGTTCCACAACTCATGTTTTGAGAGCTTTGCCTCAAATCAAGAATTAATGACGGCCATACCAGCGCATCAAAACTCCAGCCAATTGCTCAGAGCTGTGGCGGAGCCGTCCGGTTTCGAGATCTTCCTGCATGATGTTGGCGATGACGATGCGTCGCCCCAGGCGAATCACGTCGTTCCGGTCGAAGGCAACCGGGTGAGATCCCTCTTGAGCATAGCGAATTAGACTTTTGGCAGAGGGAGTCCGTCGATGAACCAGCACCGCATCAAAAATTTGGCGTCCGCAGGCTTCATCGATTGCCCGAATGTGATCGGAAACGGTGTAGTCTTCGGTTTCTCCCATCTGAGTCATGATGTTGCAGACATAGATGCGGGGAACCGGACGATTGGCGATCGCTTCAACAATTTCAGGCACTAGTAGATTGGGGATAATGCTGGTGTAGAGACTGCCAGGGCCGATGATGATGTAATCCGCCTCCTCGATCGCCCGCAATACCCGAGGCAGAGCGGGAGGTTCGGCAGGATCGCAGCCAATGCGGACAATCTGTCCCTTGGCTTCGGTAATGTTGGACTCTCCTTCAATGCGACGGCCATCTGATAGTTCTGCCCAGAGGCGAACGTCGCTCAGGGTTGCAGGCAGCACTTGCCCCCGCACCGCTAACACTTTCGAAATCGCGGCGATCGCCTGCTCTAAGTCTCCCGTGACTTCTCCCATCGCCGTTAGAAACAAGTTTCCGAAGCTGTGACCTGTGAGTCCGTTGCCCGCCTGAAACCGATATTGAAACAGTTCCGTAATTAGCTTTTCTTCATCAGCCAGTGCCGCAAGACAATTGCGAATGTCTCCCGGTGGCAGCACGCCGATTTCTCGTCGCAGCCGACCTGAAGATCCACCATCATCTGCAACGGTCACAATCGCTGTGATGTTGGCGCTATAGGTTCTCAATCCCCGGAGGAGGGTTGATAGTCCCGTTCCCCCTCCGAGAGCCACAACTTTTGCGCCTCGGTTGAGCCGACGATAATTCACCAGCCGATCGATCAACTCCTCTTCCCCATCCTGAAGCAACACTTCGGTGATGGAGTTGAGTGCCCGAGCTTGACCCCAGACTAGCAACAAGACCCCCACGACTAAAACGCCTGGGCCACTTACGTAGTTAGGAACCAGTTCGGTCACTAGAGAGAGAAACTCACTAATGAATCGACCAATGTAAAAAACAGGAGTGCGATTGGCCCAGATTGCGAGTCCTAGAGTGGTCATCACGACGCCAGCGATGCTCAACAGCATCCAGCGCTTGATAAACAGTCCGGGAGCCATCCACTTGATCCACCGATTGACTGGGCGAGGAGAGCGTTTTATCGTTCCTTGCCCAATTCGGTCGAGGGACTTTTTCAGGGGTCGCTTTGACTTTTTGTTCGACTTCAACATTGCCTGATAAGCAGCAAAAATTCAGAGGGTCGATTCTGAACGGCAACCGATTAGAAATATGGCGATCGCCTTTAGAATTTTGATCAGAGCAAAGATGGGGTCGCTAAACTTTTCGATGCTCTAAATCGGCCTAGAAGAGACAATTCTCTTTAACCGAGAAGGAGATGACTCCAAACTCTTGCAGCATTCACATCTCCGCTATCCTACTCTATTGATATGCTGTCATGAAATTTGATGTCGCCGATTTCCTCTCCAGAAGTTGGCGAGGGAAGTGTCTTGTTTCTTCGGATTAATCGTCAGAATCATATAGAAACGAGTAGTCCGAAGGCACTCCCATACGTTACAAACTAGCTGAACCCGATCCCGGATAGGCAATAAAACGTTATGGCTAGAGTTTTTTTGGCGTTGCACATTCGAAAAATGATTTTGGTAGGGGCATCGCATTGCGATGCCCCT
>CAKZMO010000486.1 GCA_937128595.1 uncultured cyanobacterium
CAACAGTGGGCCATTTCCGCAATGGGCTAGATGGCCCACCGGCCGGAGTTCCTGTCTTAGCGTTGCGCTGTTTGGCGCAGGATCACTGGCGCGGCTAACGCCGCGCCAATGATCCATCACTACCCGCTATATGCCACCTTCTCAGATCGGTTCACGAGAGCGAATAATGTGAAGATACGCTCTCTGTCCGGCTGAAAGGGTTTGAGAAATAACAGCACTCTTCCTATACCCGGCGGCGCAGCATCACGAAGGCGCCCAGAACCAGTATCAGCATCGTCAGCGTCATCGCCCACTGCGACAGCGTCGGAATCTGAGCTATATTACCACCACTACCAATAGAAATAAGCGGACGTTGCTGACCATCCCACGCACCGAAATCAACGAAACCAGTCTGAACACCAGCCGGTAAGTTAAGGGTCTCTGTATAATCCTCAACGTCGCCATTAGGCGAAATGAGCCGCATATCGATAACGATGTTTTCTGCTTCGGGACCCGTGTGACTAAAGTGGATTTGCTCCAACACAGGATCAAGGTCGAGCATGACCTTCTCGCCAGCCCGCAGCAAAATGCCTTCGATGTCAAAGATCACGCTGGGGGTCCCAGGGCTTATTGGATCATGGGCAATAACCAGCTCAGGCGCTTCAATATCTTCTGTCGCAATGAAGGAGATATGATCTCCATCAGGGCTTATGGAAAATTCAAACGCTTCAAAAGGGTCTAATGAAATGTTGTTCACACCCACTGAAAACCCCGGACCAGTAATGTGTAAATCACCGTCGGTTACGTCACCTTCTGTTTGAGCGTGGACGAAAACAGAGTAGAACGTATCATCCGGGCCATCGAAAGGGATTCGAATTTTGGGAGGGACATTGAGCCCTAACCCGCCGCGATGGAAGGCGACTTCTGCTCCGGGTATTTCATCAACAAAGTCGCCGGTATCGGTTTCAAAACCCGTTGATCGGCCATTGTCATCAATAACCACATAAGCACCTTCGCCAGCATAAGAGAAGATAATCCGTTCTGGCTCTTGGCTACCCGCGTTCTTGCTTATTGCACCACCTTCACAGAAGGGGCAGGTAAAGTATTCACCTGAGGCATTGTTACGAATGTTGTTAGGCGTCAATGCCAGCTCATTATTATTACCGACACCTTCATAGACAGAATCACCCTGACCAGGGGTGGCGGTGGTTACATAGCGCCAGCTGTTTGCGACGGTATTAACCGTGATGTACTGTCGCTGTTTGGGAAAGTTGTTATCATAGACTAAAATACGCGACTCGCTATTACTGACTCGTTCGATGCCATAGGGGGTGATCGCATGCCCACCTGAGACATGGCCTTGATCGTCGATAAGAAAAATGCCCAGTGTGTAGGGAATGGACGGCGTGGCGTCGAAACCGGCCTTCAGAGTGGCAATGGTTTCATTCGCAGACCCATAGATTTGACTCTCATACACTTCGTCAGCGTATTGCGTGTTGTAGTAGTAGGACACGTAATTTTCGATGATACTTCCTGGGAAATCGAGATCTACAGCCGTTTGCGCTCCTGGCTGGATACTGGCTGGCGAGTTATAGTCTTTGAATTCCTGCCCGTTGAAAAGGTGCAAACTGGTAGCTGCCATCCCTTCGCAAACACCCAAATCCATATCGGCGATTTGATGAGTCAACCACTGTTGGGCCGGACCCGTCAGCTCACACGTTTCGGCGGTATTACCTGAATGACAGACGGCCGGGCCGAAATACCTAAAGAGATCTTCAGGCAAAAGGTCATTACGGAAATCGCGGTTTGCTGAGGGGCTGGTGTGCGTGAAGTTCGGAAAACTAAATGAATCAACGGTGACATTAAATGCCACCCCATCGGCATTTCTGTAGACGCTTTCAAGAGTGCCCGATGCCTCAACCAACGTGGTTGCTCCCGGGTTATTGCCAACTGTGGCACCAGCAGGGACATCCAAAAAACCAAAACTGTCATTGGTAATAACTGTACCTACGGTAAGGTTGCTATTTGCCCGCGCTACCCACGACAGCGTTCTTGTTGCACCGGGCGCCAGATTAGGTATTTCAAAATACACATAATCTACGTTATCCTCAATGAACTCGCCCCCGCTGACGTAGGTGACGTCTTCTGACAAGTCATTGAACAACTCTAGATTAGTATAGGCCTGATTGCTCGTGTTTTGCAGCTTCAGCTCGTAGGTAAGTTCATTTCCAGCTTGAACATAGGTCGGCCCCGTCAGATCGAGTATGAAATCAAACGATTCGATTTGTGCATGGACGGGATTGGGCGCCACCAACAAGATACCGCCCAACATGAATATGGTCACCAATGATTGAGTGATGTGATTGCATAAATTCTTAAGGCCCATGGATGCATCTTCCTCCTAGAAGACTGTCGCTCTAAATTCGTATGATGTCGGCGCATGAGTTTAGCGTGCAACCAGCTTTCCGCAGGTCAGCAACGGGTGTAACCAGATTTCCGCACCTCACGCGGCGTCCCGTTCTGACTAAAAAGCAAATGACTAAAAAGCAGGACAGCCATAATGACTGAAAAGCAGGACAGCCATAAAATTTCCCCGATCCTGGTCTCGACGCTTGCGGGCGTGATGATCGAGGCTGGCGGCATCTCCTGAGCTGTTCCGGGTAGGGGGGTGAACAGCGCGCACAAGAATCCGCTCGCGGCCAGCGGTGCTATTTTCACGTTGCTTATCCTCTCGGTGGGGTTGCAGTGACCTAAATGTCACTTCGCGAAAACGAGAGACTAAGCCAGAGTGGTGGCGAAAACTATGCAGTTTCGGCAATAACTCCAACCATGAGGTCTCGTCATAGACGTCTCGACTTTCCACGATTTCGACGAGTACGCTGCCTCGGTACAGGATGTGGACCACGACATG
>CAKZMO010000487.1 GCA_937128595.1 uncultured cyanobacterium
CATTGGATGCACAGCGTCTGCCCCTATTTCCGCTGCCACTTCTTCTGGCGATGCACCTGCCCCATGCCACAAAGCACTCGCTGCTGTTGGCGCGTCCATAAATAGTTCCATGCGACCCTGGTCAAGGGCGATCGCGGCCCCTTGCAAAGGCAAACCTGCAAAGTACAAAAAGTGGCTATTGGCCCGAAACGGATAGACATTAGCTGGAAAGTTACGAGATGAAGGCATCCCCGCCCACAACATCACAGGAGCAGGGTAGAGATCAGCGAGTCGTTTTCGCCGCTGTCGCAAGGTCGAGCTAAGAGGAGGAGCTTCAGCGAAAACCTCAGATTGAAGTTGAGCGTGGATCACAGGTTCAGTCACAAATGACATCTAGATTTTTAAGTTAGCGCGTTGAATGTGCAATGTTGGGTCGGACGATGAAACAAGCCTCAGACCTAACCTCCTCAGAATGAAGATATGTGATTATATAAAAGGTGCAATCGTTCCTGTATCGTCAAACATTAGCCTTTGTTGTATTCGTCTGCACCCTCATCTGTCACTCATTAATCTTGCTGGTTTTTGCAATCGCTGAAGTCTCGTTATTTTGTCCTGCTCTTGCTACAGGTGCCCGAAAGATTGCTTAGTGCATCCATTGCTTGCTGCATAGTCGAAGCGGTTTTCTATCGATCAATTCACAACAATGTAGGGCGTAGGGTTGACACGGAAGTTGAGTATTGAGTTTTACAATTCAGGACAAGCTTCCGAAAAGTTCCAACGTGTTTACAAAAATTTAGACTTAGGCCAAAGTAGTCTATACCTCTGATAGTAGGGGCTTTCAGCAAACTACTAAGCTGGCTATTTGATCGAAACTCGACTGAATTTCAGTTCTCGAAAATGATGTGAGACAAGATTAGGTGCTGCGAGTACAATGAGGAACCATTTTTTGTTTTGATGAGTACAAAATTGAGGGATAAAAATGCGGTGTCCCTTTTGTCAGTTCCCTGACAATCGAGTGTTAGAGTCTCGCTCGGCTGAGTCGGGTCAAAGTGTCAGGCGGCGGCGGGAATGCTTAGACTGCAAGCGTCGCTTTACAACCTATGAGCGAATTGAATTTGTTCCGGTCACGGTGATCAAATGCAATGGCGATCGCGAATCATTCGATCGCTCAAAATTGTTAAGGGGCATTGCACGGGCATGCGAAAAAACGAGTGTTGCGTCTCTTGAGCAGGAAAAATTAGTCGATGAAATTGAAGCAGAACTTCAGCAAAGTTCTCTTAGAGAAGTGAACAGTTCTGAAATTGGAGAACTAGTTCTCAATCAGCTGCGTCGCCTTAACGAAGTGGCATATGTTCGGTTCGCATCGGTCTATCAGAAGTTTCAAGGCATTAGCGACTTCATCGAAGTCCTCAATCATTTGCAACCTACTGAACTGTCAGAGCGCGATCGCCCCAATTCGGTTAGACCTGTCTCTACCCATTAGAGCCCCCTTAAGCATAAGCGTGTCGGCTCAAAGGCGTTCAGCATGCAAAGACTTTATATCAAGCTGAACATCATTTTTAGCTCAAATATCGCTTTTTAATGAGTGTTGAGTTTTTCTGTGTCTCGGCACGCTTGTGGGGGAAAGAGCTAGAATTTCACTAGGACTCTTTTCCAGAACTACGAATATGCGGTAGAATAGCTTTTCTGTAAGCCTGCACACGCATGGTGATTTGCCCATAAGGTCTAATCGTTGATTCATAGGCCAGCATTGCGCTGAAAAGCATGCTTGGGGCAGGGAAAAGAGGTTGCTCTCATATATGGGGTATGAGAGGTGCCGCGCTAGGACTTTCCTAGTGCTTTACAAAACTGCCTTGAAATAGGTATCAACACCGCGTAAACAGACGAACGGAGACACAAACCAGGAAATTCTTAGCATGGTCAATCAGGAAAAACCAGGAATTGGGTTTACACATGAGGATTTTGCCGCCCTTCTAGACCAATACGACTACCACTTTAGCCCCGGCGATATCGTCCCAGGCACAGTCTTCAGTTTGGAACCCAGAGGGGCTTTGATTGACATCGGTGCTAAGACAGCAGCGTATATTCCGATTCAGGAAATGTCTATTAATCGCATAGACAATCCCGAAGAAGTTTTGCAATCCAATGAGACGCGTGAGTTTTTTATTCTCACTGACGAAAACGAAGATGGTCAGCTGACGCTTTCCATTCGTCGAATCGAGTATATGAGAGCGTGGGAGCGGGTTCGCCAGCTTCAGACCGAAGACGCAACTGTACGCTCTGCGGTATTTGCGACAAACCGGGGTGGAGCCTTGGTTCGCATTGAGGGACTTCGCGGATTCATTCCGGGTTCGCACATCAGCACTCGTAAGCCGAAAGAAGATTTGATCGCCGAAGAACTGCCACTCAAGTTTCTTGAGGTTGACGAGGATCGGAATCGCCTAGTGCTGAGTCACCGACGAGCCCTTGTCGAGCGCAAGATGAACCGCCTAGAGGTTGGCGAAGTGGTGATTGGCAACGTTCGGGGGCTCAAGCCATATGGTGCATTCATCGATATTGGCGGTGTCAGTGGCTTGCTCCACATCTCAGAAATTTCTCATGACCACATTGACACGCCCCACAGCGTGTTTAACGTCAACGACGAAATCAAGGTGATGATCATCGACCTCGATGCCGAGCGCGGACGAATTTCTTTGTCTACTAAGCAGCTTGAGCCAGAACCAGGAGATATGGTGAAAAATCCTGACCTGGTCTACGACAAGGCTGAAGAGATGGCAGAACGCTATCGCGAGAAGATGCGTCAGCAAAGCCAAGCTAACAACGCTGATTATGCCGTTCAAGATAACGGGTCTGCTAGCCCAGAAGAAGTTGGGGTTGCAGCCTCGGTCGAAGAATAGGTGAGAAATGGGCTATATCTGAATGAATTATTTTAGTTGTTTGTCTTGATGGCTTATAGACATCGCTACTAAGAAATTCTTGTAAAGGGAGAGGTTGTCCTCTCCCTTTTTGTTGACTGTCTTTCATTACGACAGATACTTTATCCGTTCGAAGCAGCCCAAGTATCAGTCTGCATTGCACTGGGTTTGGCTGATAACGATACAATTTTTTTCCGGGAGGCTACTACTTTGATCACAATCCGCTGTGGTGAGCATTCATTTCCCAATATTCGTGCGGTAGTTTTTGATAAAGATGGAACGTTAGCTGATTCCGGTGTGTTCTTGCGTCAACTCGGCCAGCGACGAGCACGACTAATTGATGCAAAAGTCCCAGGAGTCGATCAGCCATTACTCCTGGCTTTTGGGATCGAAGGTACTGGTCTCAATCCAGCAGGACTCATGGCGACTGGAACTCGTCAGGAGAACGAGATTGCGGCAGCAGCATACATTGCTGAAACGGGTCGAAGCTGGACAGAATCCATGGCGATCGCCCAATCAGCGTTTGCAGAGGCCGAGCCTTCGAATCAGCCAAAAGCTCCTCAGACTCCTATTTTTAAGGGGGCTAGTGATTTAATTCAAACCCTCAAAACGAATTCCTTGAAATTGGGAATTCTTTCATCTGATACAACGGCTCATGTAGCTGAATTTGTTCAGTATTACGAGCTAGGCTCAGCGATTGATGTGGCGATGGGTACGGATTTACCTCCAGCAAAACCTGACCCAACGCTACTCCACCACATCAGCCAAAAATTGGACGTTTCTCCAGATTCCATTCTTGTTGTAGGAGACTCAACCGTAGATGTTCAAATGGCTCATCAAGCAGGAGCCGCAGGCTGTATTGGCGTAACGTGGGGATGGAGCAGTCCTTTAGATTTGGCGGATGCAGAGGCGATCGCTCATCAGTTTAGCGATATCCAAGTCGCACATTCGTAAAGTGTGCAGGAGCCTCTCAACCTCTTTCACAGTACGAAGGAACTCTCTCAGGTTTAGATACCGCTACTGTTTAAGAACAGCTGGATAATTGCATTTTCACAGCAGAGATCAAATTCGTTTCTCTGATTGAGAGAGTGTTATGCTGATTTGAACAAAAGAAGGGTGTAGAACTACCCATCGTTCTCGGAAACTTACTGGGAACAGAAAAGTTTGGAGAGTGGAAACACTCTTGATTGTGGAGCGTCTTTGTGACTTTGGTAAGCATTCTAACCAGATTCATCAATCTGTAGAAGGCTCAGCCGCTGTCGTCGCTCCTATCTACCTGTTGTGTGTGAGTTCTAGTTTAGAGAGGTTACTTCTTTGTCTCGGCGTTACCTGTTTACATCCGAATCCGTTACCGAAGGTCATCCAGATAAGATTTGCGATCAAATCTCAGATACCATCGTTGATACATTATTGGCTCAAGACAAGGGGAGCCGAGTTGCGGCAGAAGTCGTCGTGAATACTGGCCTAGTGCTCATCACAGGCGAGATTTCGTCTCAAGCCCAGGTCAATTACGTCAACCTTGCACGACAGAAAATCAGAGAGATTGGATATACGGACGCGACCAACGGCTTTTCTGCAGATAGCTGCTCCGTCATTGTCGCTCTCGATGAGCAGTCTCCAGATATTGCCCAAGGAGTCGATCAGGCTCACGAGCAGCGGGAGACTTCGAGTGACGAAGAATTAGACCGCATCGGTGCAGGCGATCAGGGCATCATGTTTGGCTTTGCTTGCAATGAAACCCCCGAATACATGCCGATGCCTATCAGCCTTGCTCACCGCATGGCTCGTCGGCTGTCAGCTGTTCGTAAATCAGGTGCGCTGCCTTATCTCCGTCCTGATGGCAAAACTCAAGTGACCATTGCCTACGAAGACGGTAAGCCCGTTGGCATTGATACTGTCTTAATCTCAACTCAGCACGCTCCTACGATTGATGAGCTGACGACGGATTCAGAAGTGCAGGAAAGGATTAAGTCTGATCTTTGGGAAGCTGTCGTACAGCCTGTTTTTCTGGATATCAACGTCAAGCCTGATGATAGTACGCGCTTTCTTGTAAACCCCACAGGAAAGTTCGTGATTGGCGGGCCTCAAGGGGATTCGGGACTGACAGGGCGCAAGATTATTGTGGATACCTATGGAGGGTACTCTCGTCACGGCGGCGGCGCATTTTCTGGCAAAGATCCCACAAAAGTTGACCGCAGTGCAGCCTACGCGTGCCGCTATATTGCCAAAAATATTGTGGCGGCAGGGCTTGCTGAAAAGTGTGAAGTTCAGCTCAGCTATGCCATCGGAGTTGCACGACCCGTCAGTATTTTAGTCGAAACGTTTGGCACAGGCACAATCGAAGACGATCGCCTACTTGACTTAGTAAAACACAACTTTGAACTTCGTCCTGCGGGCATCATTCAGACCTTTAAGCTGACAAGTCTGCCCTCCCAGATGAATGGCCGTTTTTACCAGGATGTCGCGGCTTATGGACATTTTGGCCGAAATGACTTGGATCTGCCCTGGGAGCGTCTTGACAAAGCTGAAGTTCTACAGGAACAAGCAAAAAGTCTATTCTCTCAAGCGATCGCCTAATCCTAACGGCAAACTGAGACCGTAAAATCCAACAACACGAACCAGTAGCACTGTCCTCTAGAGGGTGCTACTGGTTTTTTTGCGAAAAATATCAGTTTTGAGACAGAGGAAAACAACCTCCTTGAAGAGCCTTGATCCAGGTCTGTCTCCTAGAGACCGATGTCTGAAATTCAGTCTTACCTTTTCTCTTTACCCTACTCGTCAACCTGTTCAACGATCCAATCTAGATAAGCGGACTGCCCAGCCACAATCGGCAACGCAATGATTTCAGGCACGTCATAGCTGTGTAGATCTTGAATCTTCGCCCGCAGATTTTCAAATCCCTTAAGGTTGGTTTTAATGATGAGCTGCCATTCTTGGTCTCGACATACCTGCCCTTGCCAACGATAAATAGATCGCACAGGTGTACAGGCTACGCATGCCGCCAACCGTTGCTCAACTAAAGCGTTGGCGATCGCCTCAGCTTCCTGTTCGGATGCGGTGGTGACCAAAACTATCCCACATTGGTGCTCAGAATGGTGGTTAGACTCGGGCTGGATTGCATCTGTCATCAAGCCATGCCGTGAGGAGCGCGCGCAACCAGTTGAGATGCGACCTTACTGTGGCTCAGGCGATTGTAAGTAGCCTGACTAAGCGTCGATGATACAGCGGCTTTACCCACGTCCGAAGTCATTTTGCGTTTGGAAGCTACAGCAGACTGAGTGCTTGTAGAAAGCAGATTGAGATACTGTCGGGTCGAATCAGGCAACAACGCTTGTTCATATTTCGTTCCACACAGACGCACCCCTAGCAACTTCGCATCATGAAGATTGGCCTGGGTCAGATCTGCTTGACTCAAATCGCTCCAGTCTAAGTTGGCGCGATTGAAGCACGCGTCCTTTAAATCAGCTTGGCTGAGATTTGCCGACATCAACTTTACGCCTCGAAGTTTGGCTGCAGATAGATTCGTCGCTCTCAAATTCGCCTCTTCTAAATTCGCTCCGCTCAGTTTCGCTTGGCTGAGATTGATCCCGCTCAAATCCACTCCACTCAGATTCAACCCATTGAGGAATGCACGAGTGAAGTTGACATTAGACAAGAACGCTCCTTGCAAGTTTGCTCCACTGAGGCGCGCACTGTTCAAGTTGGCCCAGTTGAGATTGGCTCGGGAGAGGTCAGCGCTGCGAAGGTTAGTGCCCTTTAATTGCGCACCACACAAGTTAGCAGATTCTAATCTAGCGCCTCGTAGATTGGCGTAGCTCAAATTTGCGCCACTAAGTTTTGCTAATCTTAAATCTGCCTTGACCAAAAAAGCTCCCTGCAAATCAGCTTTAGTCAAATCTGCATCTTCGAAAATGCCATCGCTGAGCTTGGCATATTGTAAGTTTGTCCAGTTCAGAAAAGCTTCTGAAAAATTGACCCGAGTGAGAAATGCTCGTTGTAAATTAGCACCAGTTAAGTTGGCTCCTGTTAGGTTGATGCCAATAAGCGTCACACCGCTCAAGTCTGCACCTTGAAGGTTGACTCCAACAAATTCTCGTTCCCCAGCTTCATAGAGCCTCAGCAAATAACTGACATCCATCATCTCGCTCCTAACAGCTAGTCACCTACAGTTCTTTCGATTTCTAAATTCGATTCCTAAAAGATATTCTTGTAGACGTTTATTTGGCTTATTTTGTGTTTTTTGCGTCAATGCGCTCTACGTCGACTTGAAACTCTGACGAGAACATCTCTGCCTACAAGTTAGAAGAAGTTTCCATGAAGTGGAGCAAAGATTAAAATAGCTTGATATCTTGAGGAGATATTCCAAAACAGCCTCATCGTAGGAAACAGAGGCTTCATACTCGTTTCGCAAGCAATAGTTTTGCTCCCTAGCAAGTTAGAAAAGAATGCAAACGATGAGCCGAGACTCAGAGCCAATTTAAGTTAGAAATTGTTACCCTGCGAGATTCAAAATCTACTAAATTTGACGAAAAAATAATTTTTAAAGCAATAATATTAAATTTTTATAAAAAACATGTTGGTATGCAAACTCTTTTTTGAGGCTGCGCAGCGTTTTTTCCAATGCCATCCTCCTATTGGGTGAGATATCAACGTTTAGTTATTCAAAATTGACTCAGAAGACGAGGTTGACTAACTAAACCGGAGACTTTTGACAACGCTTTTACAGTGACGAAGTGTTGTACTTTTGCATCAGAGTTTTTGCGGTTTTTATTGTTTTATTGCCTTTTATTTCATTACCTTCCAACCTCACCAAAATCTAGATAGACAAACGCGACTTGAATTGTTTTTGTGACTGTTGCCCAGATTTTCAGTATTTTCTGCGTAAGAATTGAGACAGAATTCTGTAGAATCAAGCTGTTCTGTCGTGTCTAGCGGTATCCTTCAACACCATGTCCGAGTCATCCTCCCAGGTCTGTATCATCCTCGGAACCCGACCAGAGGCAATTAAGTTAGCGCCTGTCATTCAAGCCTTTCAGCAATGTTCTGAAATGAAGACCCGCGTCGTGCTAACAGGGCAACATCGAGAAATGGTCACCCAAGTGATGGAGTTGTTTGACTTGGAGGCTGATGACGATCTAGATATCATGCAGCCTCAGCAGACTCTATCTGACATTACCCACCGCAGCTTGAAGGGATTGGAGCAGCTGTTTCAAGCATCTATGCCTCGTTTGGTCTTGGTACAAGGAGATACAACGACAGCTTTTGCAGCGGCGATCGCCGCCTTCTATCAGAAAATTCCGGTTGGGCATGTTGAAGCCGGACTTCGTACCAACGATCTATTCAACCCCTATCCGGAAGAAGCTAACCGACGGCTGATCTCACAAATTGCTCAGCTTCACTTTGCGCCCACTCCAGCAGCAGTAGACAACTTACACAAATCTGGAGTGATTGGTGCGGTTCATCACACAGGAAATACTGTGATTGACTCGCTGCTGTCGGTTGCCAATCGTGAACCCGACTGTCCTATTCCAGGGCTTGCATGGAACGACTATCGAGTTTTATTAGCCACGGTTCATCGCCGCGAAAACTGGGGACTGCCACTCCAAGCGATCGCAGATGGCTTTCTCAGAGTGCTTGACGCGTTTCCGGATACGGCACTATTACTTCCTTTACATCGCAATCCTACGGTTCGCGAACCGCTCCGAGCGACTTTGGGTGAGCATCCTCGTGTGTTTTTAACCGAACCTCTCGACTATGGAGAACTCGTGGGCGCAATTCAGCGCTGTCATTTACTGTTGACGGATTCTGGTGGATTGCAAGAAGAAGCGCCTAGCTTAGGCAAACCTGTCTTGGTGCTGCGCGACACGACCGAAAGGCCTGAGGCGATCGCCTCAGGCACGGCTCGACTCATTGGGACAGAGTCTGACCGGATTGTTTCGGAGACTTCTCGTCTGTTGACAGATGATGCGGCGTATCAGCAGATGGCAACCGCCATCAATCCGTTTGGAGATGGGCAAGCGGCTAGTCGAATTCTCTCGATCAGCAGCTCATTTTTAAACTCGGGTGACGCTTAACCTAAAGGACGAGAGCTTATTCTTCTGGAGGAAGCTCTACATCGGGATTTGGCTGATCGAGCAACTCACCTTTTGAGCGTTTTAAGTCTTTCCAAAGACCTTTGATCTGCTGATAAGCGTCGAGACTCGGAAGCTTTCCTCCGGTTTCAAGAGAACAGATGAAGGCCACGCGTTGAGCAAATTCCTGTAGATTGGCGTTGAACGCCAGTTGTTGGGGGGTGAAGTCTCCGTAGTAGCGAGCACGAGGAAAGAAAAAGTTCTCTTTCTGAGATGAGCCAGAGCGATCGCCCTCGGGCTTTGGAGACTCGGGATTGGATGGATGGTCGGCCAAGGTCTTCACTCCTGCACGATGTGGACAGTTGGAACAAACGAAACGATAAACAAATGATTGGTTAATCGGTTATCTATTAGGATAAAGCCAGCGTTTAGCTTGAAACGGAAGGATACCAGATTGACTCAACGTCTTGGGCGATCGCATCTGCATTTCGTCGCAATTTTGAGGAATTTTTGCCTTGTAGAGTGACCGTAACATGTCCTAGCTTTCGTCCGGGGCGAGCCTCGGTTTTGCCATACCAATACACATGGGCATTGGCAATGCGCTCTAGAGCTGTGCGTCGTTCTTGATAGTCTGATTGACTCAACTCAAATCCCAATAGGTTAACCATCACTGCCCCTGCACAGCACATCTGAATTGAACCCGGAGACAGTCCACAAACGGCACGAAGTTGCTGCTCAAACTGGGACGTTTTGCAAGCATCCAGAGTGTAGTGTCCCGAGTTATGAGTACGAGGGGCAATCTCATTGACCAGCAGTCTACCTTCAGCCGTCAAAAAAAATTCAAATCCAAAAATGCCAATGACTTCTAGCTCGTTGAGTACCGTCTGAGCGATCGCCTCTGCCTGCTGCGCAACATCAGTCGGAACATCGGGTAACACCATTACACGACAGCAAACCTGGTTTTCCTGCTGTGTTTCTACAACGGGATAAACAACTACGCTGCCATCGGCAAAACGAGCCGCCATTACAGCCAACTCGCGCTCAAACGGGACAAAAGCCTCTAACAACCAATCTACCTCAGGCTGATTGTCCAATACACTCTGAACCTCATTAGCCGATCGCAACACGTGGGTTCCTTGGCCGTCGTAGCCATGCCGACGAGCCTTGAGCACCACAGGGAATTGAAAGGAAGGTGGCAGAGAACTATCTGAGCGGGAGCGATCGCCCCAAGCTTCAAATTCCGGTGTTGCAATGCCTAAATTACGAAAAAACTGCCTCTGATGATATTTATCCAAGAGCGGCGCAAGAGCAGATAATCGAGGCGCAAACTTGACACCCTGCTCAGCCAAAGATCCTAATGCTTCGAGATCGACAAACTCATTTTCGAAGGTAATGACATCACATTGCTGAGCCAGTTGAGCCGTCGCTTCAGCATTGGCGATCGCGTCCAAGATCGTTTCTGCCGCCACTGCTACTGCGGGGTCAGATCGCTTCGGGGTTTGCACGACGAGATCGATACCCAAATCGTGGGCAGCTTTTCCCATCATCCATGCTAGTTGGCCTCCACCCACTACTCCAACTCGCTGCCCCATCGACCTTTCCTCTCTTTTATCGTCCAAATTCAGCTTTTTGCACCTTGATGCAAGGTTAGCTACAGCCATTAGCTTTAGGACATAGACGTTTTTGTCCTAAATAAGCTGACTACAGCTATACAACAGCTATACAACTGAATTAAAGCATCTTGCCCCCTGTTCTTGTGAAATATCTATCCTGTCCTAAGCAGAAAAATTTTCGTAGAGGCATCGCAGTGCGATGCCTCTACAAGAGAAAACCCAAGGCTGGATTTTGCCCAATCATTCTTGTGCTGTGCAACGCCGAAAAATCAATCTGTTTTGCTCTGAGCCAAGCTTTGGCGATCGCCGAAGCCAGTCGTTAGTCTTAATTCTTCGGTCGGATGTGTAGCGCTAGCGTAACGCATCGAATCCTGACTGAGGGTGCGTTATAGCTCCGCCGAATGGCACCCTACGCGGATGATTATTGATGTCCATCGACTTACCCGCATCTAAGAGATATCACACTAACTTAAGTTTTATACCCACAGGCAATCGAAGGGGTGCGACATAGAGCGATCGCACAGGATATGCCAAGAGAACACAAAATGTGTTGCTGACGCACAGCTCAGATATACGGATCAAAAGCTGAGAGTTCCATCTTCAGAACTCCGCCTCGACGCTGAAGGTTGATCCTCACTCTCTGAGACAGGTGTTTGCAACATTTCATTTGAATAGGTTTCAGATGCCGGAGGATCCATGAATTCAACGAGAGTGCCGTGAGCTGTAACCGCCTTGGCGATCGCATCCATCCGGCGAGCCTGGTCACGACGAATAAGTGGCTCTGTGTTGCCGAGACCAGGAGCATTCCAGCGATCGCGCCGCACATCCCAATAGCCCATGACTCGTGCCCACAAAATGGCATCCTCTCCGTGTCGCCCTTGGCGATAGGCTTCAGCCATCCATTCTGCATAACCAGGTTCTCCGAGAGCAGCTAAAGGAGATTGATTGGCTAAGTCAATCCCGTTGAGCACTTCAATCAAATTCAACGAAATCCCTGCTTTTTCAGCTCGATGTTGAATCGCACTAACCTGCTGGCGCAATCGTCGAAGCTGCTTGCGATCGGCTTCCTGTGGGGAACTTGCTCCGTGTTGATAAGAAAATGTTCCCAAGTTCCAAACTCCATTACCTGGATCGGTATGTCCCCGATAGAAAGACGTGTAGCCTCCGTCTGCTGTGCGAGTTCCTTCCGCCCCTCCAACAGCCTTAGCAACGAGCGAATCACTGCCTCCTACAAATAGCGCCTCCAAATCGTAATCGCTAAAGGAGCGAATTTCAGGCTGACGCCGCAATAAACGCATGGGGTTCAAACGGCTTATAGAATCACGAATATCAAGGTCAAAGCTAAGAAAGCCAGAGGAATTGTTACTTGTTGCATCAGAGTGAGTCGCTGAAGCGGGTGCTCCTCCAGATGCAGGAATCTCGCCACTAGATTGTGTTGCACCAGAGCCTGATTGGCCTGCTATCTCAGGTTCTGGCGAAAATTCTGATGGGGACGACACTGTCGGCAGAAAAACGACAGATGAAAGCAGCCCTAGAGCCTGAAGACAAAACAGAACAGATCCCAACAGCAGAAGTGGCGATAACCTAACGACGAAATGTTTCATGCAGCAGCTTAGCAAAAAAGGCTGGGACAGTCCCAGGATAAAGGTTTCACCGAGACAAGCCCAACCCAAAGATCACAGGTGTTCTCAGAGAAAGAGTGAATGGCGATCGCTCTTTCTCCTTCTCTAATATAGTACATATAAACCATAAATTATTTCATAGATTCCAGTCCCTTCAAACTAAGAAGCCGAAGCTGCTTGAAGAGACATGCCCGCAATGCAAAACTAAACCAGTCGTTATTCCACAAGATGGTTTTGTAGTGTGAAACGCACTAGCTCTGACCGATTGGTGGTTTCTGTCTTGCGGAGTAAGCTACTCACGTATTTTTCAACAGTGCGTGGGCTTAAATGCAGTTTGCCGCCAATCTGAGCATTGGAAAGACCTTCTGAAAGGAACTCCAACACCTCTCGCTCACGGGGCGTCAAGTCCAGCGTGTTGACGGTCACAGCAGAAATTGATGAAGTCGCTCCACGGGTTTGCATAGGGGCAACCTCATCTTCATTCAACCGGACTCGCCATTCCGACTGAATGAGCTGCGATCGCTCTAACAAATTTCGCACCACCGCCCCCAGCTCTTCGAGAGCAAAAGGTTTAGGTAAATAAACATCGCACCCAGCTTGATATCCTCGAATGCGCTCTTCCATCGCGGTACGCTCTGTCAGAAAGATTACTGGCAAGAGCCGAAATGCAGGTTGACGCCGTACCTCCTGCACAAGCCCGTACCCATTCATGCGAGGCATTGTAATATCAGTAATCAGCAAATGAGGCTGGGACTGCTTTACCTGCTCCAGAGCAACCAAACCGTCTTCAGCCGTGATGACAAAATATCCAGCAAGTTCTAGGAAATCTGCGATCGCCAGTCGAGTTCCAAGATCATCATCAGCCACGAGAATTGTCAGAGACATAGGTGAATGACCAAGCTAAGCGACCAAACCAGAATCAAAATATATTTAATGTCAACACCGTTATTATCCAGGTGAACAGAAAGTCAAATCGTGACAGATAGACAGCGATACCCTACTTTTAATAACCTAATTTAAACTTCAAAGCAGAAAGACGAAGTGTGTTAGCACCTGTACAGGACTACATTTTTGTTTATCAAATGTTCTTATTCTTAACAATAGCAGGCTTCAACAATCACTGACGAATAGGCGATCGCTCTTGCGAACCGCTACTCAGCAGAGACAGAATCTTAGCTGAGAATCAGTGAAGAACAGACAGCACAAAAACTGACACATATACTTTTCAAATAGGTGCCAGTTCAGTACAGAGTCTAACTGAGGTTTTATATCTCTGAATCTGAATCTCCCTCAGATGATGTTCTAATTTCATAGAACTTTACAGCAATGAGTACAGACAATGTTGAAAAACTTTACAGAGAAGCTAACCGTGATAATATCTGTGAGGTCAGGAGCATAGCTCGCCGCTGAAAAAACGCTAACAGAAATTACGACTACATTTAGGCTCTGCGGTTGAGATTCTGCAATCGAGGAGGCAGCTAGGAGTGCAAGGATCGTTAAGAACAGTCCAAGGACAACTTCACCAACGTCGCATCTCTACCGAAGCGATTCGAGTGGGTGTCATTGGAGTCGGCAACATGGGACAGCACCATACTCGCATTCTAGGACTGCTGAAAGACGTCGAATTCGTAGGTGTTGCAGATGTCAATATTGAGCGTGGCCTAGATATTGCAGGCAAATATCAGGTTCGTTTTTTTGAGGACTACAAAGCTCTCCTCTCTCATGTTGATGCGGTTTGTGTCGCTGTTCCGACACGCCTCCACTACGATGTCGGGATGGCTTGTCTGGAAGCTGGAGTCCATGTTCTGATCGAGAAGCCTATTGCCGCCAGCATCTCCGAAGCCGAATCGCTTGTCAATGCTGCCGCAGAAGCTCACTGCATTCTCCAAGTCGGTCATATTGAGCGCTTTAATCCAGCGTTTCAGGAGCTTAGCAAAGTTCTCAAAACGGAAGATCTGCTGGCGGTTGAAGCCCATCGAATGAGTCCTTATTCGTCACGAGCCAACGACGTTTCTGTCGTGCTTGACCTGATGATTCACGACATTGACCTGCTGCTAGAATTAGCAGGCTCATCGGTGTCCAAGCTTACTGCCAGTGGTAGTCGTGCATCCAATTCTGGACATCTAGATTACGTTACGGCAACCTTAGGGTTTGCGAACGGGATCGTTGCAACGCTGACGGCTAGCAAAGTGACTCATCGAAAAATTCGCCGTATCGCCGCCCACTGCAAGAATTCTCTGACAGAAGCAGACTTTCTGACCAACGATATTCTCATCCATCGTCAGACAACCGCAGATTGCTCCACCGATTATGGACAGGTGCTCTACCGCCAAGACAGCTTGATTGAGAAGGTTTATACCAGCAATATCGAACCCCTCCATGCAGAATTAGAACACTTTGTAAGCTGCGTCAGGGGAGGAGATCAGCCCTCTGTTGGTGGAGAGCAAGCTCTCAAAGCACTCCGGCTTGCAAGCATTATTGAGCAAATTGCCTTAGATGGCGGTATGTGGAGTTGCGATAACGATGCAGTTTCACTAGCAGATTCAGCTATAGCTGTATAGCAGACAGCTGAATTTGAAACTCGACCTTTAGGGCAGATAGAAGAAAGGTGTGAGGTTTACTCAGTTTCA
The DNA here is from genome assembly GCA_937128595.1 of uncultured cyanobacterium. GTDB lineage: Bacteria > Cyanobacteriota > Cyanobacteriia > CAKZMO01 > CAKZMO01 > CAKZMO01. Next base: position 14,831 of record CAKZMO010000487.1, read on the forward strand.
ACGAGGCTGACAAGCTCGTCAGGCTTCATCTTTTCATATTTTTCAAAAGGCTGATGAATCCAGGGATTGTCTGGCAAAAAGTCCACATAGTAGTCTGGTTTAATGACTGAACAGCCCTTATACCAAAGCACGGCTGTGCGTACTTCTTCGATATAGAAACCATAGTGGGAGTGAAGCCAATCAACCGATCGCTGCAGAGTTATTCCAGAATCAGCGAGATCATCGACCAATAACACGTGGCTCCCTATATTTGCGGTGGTCATCGCTAGATCTCGCGAGAAGGTGAGAGAGCCTCTGACTTGATTGTTGGGGCCACCATAGGAAGACGTCGCCATAATCGCAAGGGGCACATCGTAAATACGTGTGAGCGTATCGCCAATGCGAAGCCCTCCTTTGGCAATACAGACAATTTGATTGAATGTCCACTCAGACCGATGAATTTGAACTGCAAGCTGTTCAATTTTGGTATGGTAGTCTGCCCAAGACACATAAACATCCGACATGACGGCTCGCCCTTGCTCAAAAGATTGCATGACAAATCATTGCGATAACGCGTTGGCTAGCAATGCTCAATGCGATAGCCAATCGTGTAATACACAATGACAAGCATCATACAACTCGCAACGGGCTTCTAGACAGGGATTTTGCCCAAAATGAGCACAAATCTTGGAAAATCAAAAATAACGTTTGCGGTGAACCCAAATTTATGACTTCATCTCCTCGTTCATCTGAGGCGATCGCCCCGAAGCGCCTAAATTTTTTAACGAAACTGGCTTTTGGTGCCGGCGACATGGGTACAGGCATGACCGCTAATTTAGTCGCGTTTTCGTTTCTCGCATTTCTCACGAATGTAGCGGGCTTGAGCCCAGGTAAAGCTAGTCTGATTTTGGTGATTGGAAAAATTTGGGACGCTATTAACGATCCCTTGGTGGGATTTTTGAGCGATCGCACTCGTTCTCGCTGGGGGCGACGGCATATCTGGATGCTGATGGGCTCCATTCCCTTTGGAATTAGCTTTGGACTCCTGTGGTTTGTCCCTGGCTCTGGAATCTCTGAAAATCTGAAATTTGCCTATTACTTAGTCGTATCTATTATCTTTTTCACCACATACACCACGGTCAACCTGCCTTATGCGGCTATGACTCCAGAACTCACCCAAGACTACGACGAACGCACGACCCTCAATAGTTTTAGACTAGCGTTTTCTCTCACAGGAGCGATCTTGGGTTTGGTGTTGGGAGCGGTGATGGCTCAGCTCATTCCTGACGACCCGCGACAGCAGTTTTTTGTTTTAGGAGTGACTTGTGGAGTCATTAGCATTTTGCCCCTTTATTTATGTATTTGGGGCACTCGTTCTCATGTAAAAACCGGCGAAGCAGCTCTGCAAATTGAGGACGATTCCGACGCTAACCTCACGGTGAAGCAGCAGTTCAAAATTTTGCTGAACAACCGTCCCTACCTTTTTGTGATCGGAATTTATCTCACGTCCTGGCTAGCGCTGCAGATTACCGCGACGATTATTCCGTTCTTTGTTGTGAACTGGATGCAGCTCGACTCCTTCTTTCTCGTTGCTCTAGCCGTTCAAGGAGCTGCTATTCCGCTGCTTTTTGTATGCAGCGCCATCAGTCAAAAGCTGGGAAAGCGAGGACTTTATGGATTGGGTATGGTGGCGTGGATTCTGATTCAAAGCAGTTTGTTTTTTCTACAGCCAGGGCAAACTACGCTGCTTTATGCCTTGGCGTTAGCTGCAAGTTTTGGAGTCGCAACAGCCTACGTCGTGCCTTGGTCTATGCTGCCGGATGTCATTGAACTCGATGAGTTGAGAACTGGACAGCGGCGAGAAGGAGTCTTTTATTCATTCATGACACTGCTCCAAAAGCTCGGGTTGGCATTAGGAATCTTTTTGGTGGGACAAGCGCTAGAGTTTGCCGGTTTTGTTTCTGCTACACCCGGAGAAGCACCTCCGCCCCAACCTGAGTCGGCGCTGCTAGCGATTCGAATCGCGATCGGCCCGCTCCCGACTATATGTTTAATCATTGGGTTAGTGCTGGTGTATTTCTATCCGCTGACCCGTCATGTTCATGCCGATATTTTGCTAAAGCTGAACGAAAGAAAACGCCAAGCCGCCTTGGATAAAGAGCAAGAAGCGAATTAAAGCACAGCTTTGAGATTCGATCCGAGAAGGGAGATTTCTAAAGAGATCCCCAACGCTAAATGGCCGTTTAGGATGGCTAAACATCGCACCAGGGTATTCCGTGGGACATATTTTTACTCGACAAAAACCGTATTCGACGATACCCTTCTTGGGTCTGAACCCAAATCACGATAGGATTAAAACAATCTGACAGGTGTCAGACTAAAATTTTATAGATCTTGGGTCTAAGTCAATGGGAATTGCTGACTGCTTAGGTAGTAGCCTAGCAATTCACTCGTGGGTTAGTCGTTTACGTACTGAGGGTATATGAAAAGATTTGTTTCTGGTATTCTTGCACTGCTTCTGGTCTGTGTAGTGGGTCTGACGGGCTGCTCCTCCGCTACACCCTCTGGTCTTTCGGGTGACTATCGACAAGATACGTTGACGGTTATAGATAACCTCAGAACAGCCATCAATCTGCCTCAAGATGCGCCTGAAAAGCCTGAAGCTCAGGCTCTTGCTCGTCAGAACATCAACGATTTCTCAGCGCTCTACCGCCGCAATACTTCTGTAGAGCGGTTGAGTTCTTTCACTACAATGCGTACAGCTCTCAACTCCCTGGCAGGGCATTACACCTCTTATCCCAATCGCCCAGTTCCTGACAAGCTGAAGAACCGATTGGAAGTGGAGTTTGGTCGGATTGAATCAGCATTGCGGCGCGAGGCTTGAATCTGAAGTATATAGCTACAGCCAGTAGTCTTAGGACATAAACATTTTTGAACCCGAGGAAATCTCAACCCTCGGGTTTTATATCAGCGCGTAGCACTATATTGTCTTTCTGAAACGCCGTCTTGACTTCACTTTTTTCAATCGTGCGAGTCATCCTGTAGCGAGTTCTCTATCCGGACGAAGGAACACTTGCATCGAAAAATCTAGTAGAGCTTGTCTTGCATGACGTAAGGCTGATCGCTAATTTTGAGCAAGAGGTTGAGACAAGTCGGATGTTGCTGTGCATCTTCACGATTTTCGGGTGGCTATCGAAACGGCTTCAGTCAAGGATATTGCGAGGGCGATCGCCCTCTTCACTAATTTCCCCCATTCGAAGCAGCCGTCGCAAAAGACTGCGGGCGATCGCCCTGTTGCTGATGGTAGCAACAGCTGTTGCCACAGCTTGCAGTTCTAATGCTCCACCACCTTTGCGATCGAGCTTTGACCCCACCAATCTCGACCACCTTGTTTGGGTACGTCCTGGAGAGGTGGACAGCCTGCATCCCCATCGCACGACACAAATTTTTTCTTGGCAGGTGCTCGACCAGATTTACGACACCCTTTTGGCCTTCGATAGGGAAGGCAACATTCGCCCTAATCTCGCTCGCGAGTGGCAAATTAGCCCCGACGGACTGACGCTCACTTTTCAGCTCCGCCAAGGAGTACGCTGTCACGACGGTACAGCATTCGATGCTGATGATGTGAAATACACCATCGACCAGGCGATCGATCCTGCCCAACCTAGCTTGACCCGTGCCAATTGGGGAGCGATCGCCCAAGTTGAAGTGCTCGATCCGCTGCAGGTCAAGGTTCAATTTTCAGAGCCGTTTGGAGCATTTCTCTCATTTATGGCAGATCCCTATGCCAGCATGATGTGCGATACAACATTCCAGGCTGAATCGGATCAAACGAATACGGAAGATAAACTTGACGTTGCAGTCGGAACCGGGCCTTGGCAAGTACAACAGTGGACTCCGTCAGAAGAGCTAGTGCTGAAGCGTAATGCTGAATACATCAACTATGGACGCCCGGTCAACAATCCGGGTGCGCCGTATCTTGAGCAACTTATTATTCGCTCTGACAGCGATGATTTCTCGCGGCTATCTGAACTCCGTCAACACGATGCCCATCTTGTGACCGAACCGCCGTTAAATCGGCTAAAAGAGATGCGTCAAGATGAAGAGCTTCAGATTCACCTAGCAAAAAACACAGGACAGAGTTTGTTCCTAGAATTTGCGGTGTCTCGTCCCCCTTTTGACAACATCAAAGCTCGACAGGCTGTTGCCCATGCCCTCGATTTGGACGGGGCGATCGCCTCTGTGTTTGGCGACCTTGTGCAGCGCGATCGCTGTCCTATCGCGGCCGGAGTCGTTGGACATGATCCCAGTTGGTGCGATCGCTACGACTATCACTACGATCCTGAAAAAGCCCGTGCCCTCTTAGCAGAGCTAGGTTACGGTTCGACCAATCCGATGCAGGTGAAGCTGATTAGCTGGGTAGGCGATCGCCGCGAAGATTTGCTTGATGTTCTTCGCTTTCAGCTCGCCGCCGTAGGCATCGAAGCCGATCTGGATGTGATGGATATTCGCACCCTCAATGCCCGCGTCCAGCTTGAGAATGAGAAAACGAACGGCGAGGGGAGCTTTGACCTTATGGGTTGGGCCTGGTATGACGCTGATATCTTATACGCCTTGTGGCATTCTCCAGGAGCTTATGGAGGTTATCAGTCGCCCGAACTCGATGCGCTGCTTGAAGATACGAGACTGATCGCTGATCCGAAAGAACGACTGATTTCTATTCGAGCCGTACAGGCCTATTTACTGCAAAATGCGGTCGTCATTCCAGTCTATAGTCCGGGCTGGTTGTGGACTTATGCCTCCCGTGCTCAGCTCGATGGCTTCACCATCGGACCATTCAATCGTCCTCTATTCAACGATGTGCGCTGGGTTACGTCTGAGGCTTCTCGTTAATCTAGAAGACTATAAGCAAAATAATTTCGGCCGTTTCTCATGCTGGGCATGACAGTTGAGCTGAGTCGGTGTGTCAATCTCTCCTGAGTGATCTATGCTGAATCAGCTTCTTTTTTCCCATACGCTTGACTCATCTGTGATTTCATCGTGAACGTTTTTGCATCCCGACTGGGGCGAATGACGCTGGCAGATCTGGATCTTCTAGCCGCTCAGTCGCGTCGCCATGCTGAGATAGGGCGAGTTCCAAAATACATCCCTAGTTTTGCTCGTGCCAACCCCAACTGGTTTGCCGTCCACGTTGCGACTCCTCTTCAACAGCATTGGTCTGTGGGCGACCGACACCTCGCCTTTTGCCTAATGAGTGTTGTCAAGCCTTTTGTGTTGCTTTACTTACTTGAAAAATTAGGCTCCGATCAGGTCTTCCAGGCAGTGGGAATGCAACCCTCTGATCTGCCCTTTAATTCGTTGATGCAATTGCAAACGGATCATAGCTTTCCGCGCAATCCCATGCTCAACAGCGGGGCGATCGCCCTTGTTTCTCGATTTCCAGGACTCAATGGTTCAGAACGCTGCGAATACTTCAGGCAGTGGCTCAATCGACAGGCAGGGGTCACTCTTCATCTCGACCATGACACGCTCTCTTCAGTCAAAGGACTGCCCAATGAACAAAACCGGGCGATTGCCCAAGTTTTAGGTGAGGCTCATCAGCTCGGTAGCTCAGTCGGAGACGCCATCGATACCTACGAACGAGTGTGTTGCCTTGCTGGAACAGTCGAAGATTTAGCGAAATTGGGTTTATTGTTAGCTCAGCCCAGGGCGACCGTCAACCCAAATCATTGCTGCACCGTGCTCGCTATCATGACGACCTGCGGACTCTACGAAGCTTCGGCTCAGTTTGCCGTTGAGGTGGGCATTCCTACCAAATCGGGGGTAAGCGGTGCGCTGCTGTCGGTTGTTCCCAGAGAAGGGGCGATCGCCTGCTATAGCCCTCCCTTAGATTCCATTGGCAACTCTGCGGCAGGACTCCATTTCCTCAAGCAACTGGCTCGCCGCTTTCATCTCACCCTGTTTGGATGAATGGATTATCGATGAATCCTCCCAATGCGTTCCCCTCAATGTGATTCAATGAGGAATACAAACTGATGAACGTCAACGGAACAGGAGAACAATTCAATGGGTGGAGCGATCGCATACATCGTCATACTTGTAGGCTTTTTGGGGTTAGCCTTTGGCCTTTATCTAACCCTCCGAGCAGTAAAACTTATCTAATCCTTACCTAAAACCTAATCTCTGGCTGATCTCACTAAAATGCGGGTTTTAACCCGTCAGCGAATAGCCACTAGGAATGATATTAGACAAAAAAGAGCTATGAGATCTCAAGAACGAGTCCGTAGCTCTTTTGCAGATCACAGGTATCGTGATCGTTCTCGTTGGTGTCACTCAGTTCTAGGTTGTAGAAGTCCACAGATTCAGCATCGAAGTAGGGGCCTGCGTGCCAAGTGCCAAGTGCCAACTTCACAAAGCAGTTTCCTGGAATCTCAAACGCTTGAATGTCGGAAGGGTGAGGTCTCGCCGCATCTCCAGGAGGCGCAACAGCCAGTAGCCAAGGCTTTCCCTCTAGTGAACCCAGGCACTGAGTGCATTGTAAATGGCGAGTAATGCGAGAAAACCTCCGGCCTCGATGCTGAAGCCGCATGATATAAAATCGTGGAATTCCCTGCTCCAGACTAAGCTGAGCATCTTGCACTCCAAAAGCTTGGCCATCTCTACTCGCAAAAATGACCTGACCAAAAGGTTGAAAGTTGTCTGGAGTGATGGGGTCAGCAGGCACTTGCCACAAAGTAGGGTCAACTAAAGCCGACTCGTTCATAAAAACCGTAGAAGAAAGGATAGACCAACTGAAGCAGCATGGCTGCCAAACTTGCTCAGCTTCTGAGCCCAATTCTGGATGTCTCAATCCTAGAACTTAGAGAAGGGAGGAGCAAGTAGTATAGCAATGCGCAGATAGGTTAGGACAGATACTTATGGAGAAGCCGCGCGGTGCGCGGCTTCTCCATAAACTATTGGTTTTATATCAGCGCGTAGCACTATAGATTTAGAAACATCGGATATGGTAACGCTCTGACGTTTTTTCCCATACGTTTCGTTAAGATGGGTGTTCAAGCTTATGTTTCTAAATTCTGTCTTCTCTCCATCGCCTTTCAACGTTGATGTCAGGAGTTTGCTATGTCTGAGGAATCGGTTGTTCAGCCTGGGTCTACTCAGTTTGATCAAAGGGAAAATGCTGCCGTCTCTAATGGAGACAACGCTTCTAATCAGTCCATCTCTTCTGAAGCCGTTTCCAAGGTTCATGATGACTCCGACAATGCTGAGTCAAACCCCGTTGCCGATTCGCAATCGATTGATAGTTTGACAAAGACGTCTCAAACCTCAGAACAATCGACAGATCAACGAGCCTCAAAATCCGCCAAGCCCAGACATATCGTGCTGACCTCTCATCCTGCTCGCTTTGGCCCTAAGCCAGAGCCGATTCAGTGGGGAGAATCTGATCCGCTCAAGCGAGGGCCGATCGTCGCGACACTCAACAATCCCGCCCATCGGAATGTGATAGGAACCCACTCAGGTTCCTATGCCGTCTATCGCGCCTTAGCCGTAGCTAGCGGAACGCTGCAAGCTGACCACCGGGCTGATCTGACAAATACGTCTCCGGTGATGCACATTGGCCCTCATCGCTCCTGGTTTGATGCCGACAAAATCGTGTCTCTCGACCCGTTTGGAGCCCTAGTCGGAGAATGCTTCACCGACTTTTATGAAAAGGGATACGATATCCGTCCCACGATCGCCATCACCCAAGCGCACATCAGTATGCCCGAGCTGCAAGAGGCTGTGGAAGCAGGACGCTTGCCTGTAGACGGGCACATCATGAAAACTTCGAAAAATCTTATGGTGACAAAGGCCGCAATTGAGCCCGTGTGGTATCTTCCGGGCATTGCCAAGCGGCTTCAAGTTGAAGAGGGTGAGCTACGGTATGCCCTGTTTGAGCAAACGGGGGGTATGTTCCCTGAGTTAGTGACGCGCCCAGATTTGCATGTGTTTTTGCCGCCTATTGGCAACATCACGGTTTATCTCATGGGCGATCTCGATGCCATCAGCGATCCGTCCCGTCCTGTGACCGTACGAGTTCACGATGAGTGCAATGGCTCTGATGTGTTTGGCTCTGATATTTGTACCTGCCGACCTTATTTGGTTCACGGCATTGAGGAGTGTGTACGCACGGCGCAGGCTGGCGGTACGGGCATCATTGTTTATTTCCGCAAAGAAGGGCGAGCGCTAGGCGAAGTCACAAAGTTTTTGGTCTACAACGCGCGCAAACGCCAATCAGGTGGCGATCGCGCGGATGCATATTTCACACGTACCGAGTGCGTTGCTGGCGTACAAGACATGCGATTTCAGGAACTCATGCCTGACGTACTGCATTGGTTAGGTGTTCCACATATTGATCGCTTTGTGTCAATGAGCGACATGAAATATCAAGCCATTATCAACTCTGGAATCTCCATCGGTACTCGTGTTCCTATTCCCCCAGAGCTTGTCCCCGAAGATGCCCAAGTGGAGATAGAAGCCAAAAAGGCCGCCGGATATTACACCGATGAGTCCGTCTTGAGCGACGACCTGCTGGCGCAAGTCAAAGGGCGCGGTCTGCGCGAGTAGATCACGTTGACGGGAGCGATCGCTCCTACCATAGACACTTAGTGACTGTAGACTTGCGTTCTACGGTCGGTTCATCCTGATGGGGATGAATATAAGCCCAATCAGGTGAAAAAAGTCAGAGTATCTTATGATATGGTGTACCAGAGTTTCCCGGAAAGCCTAAACCTTTAGCTGTAAAGGGATCGTGGGATTTTGCTTTGAGTGCATTTCCTGTCTCTTTGCTTCACTAGTCGCTCGCTTAGTTAGAACTCGGCACATCCCTTCTTTTGTGTCAGCTTCTGCTTCAGAGCAAGCACTTTGCTCACTTTGTCTTGAGATTTTAGGTTCATGAGGTTGTTCTGAATTACTATGCTTGTTCCCGAATCAGGAAAGTCCTGGCGTATGCAATCTTCTTATCGGAATTTCCTCGCTGCTGGTATTGGTGCAGTCGTCCTTGTCGGTTCTGCTGAGGCCAGCCTCGCTGAAACCATTTCCGATTCTCCACTGGATTTTTCTAAACCGTCTAAAGAGCAACCAGAGGGCGATCGCCTGCTAATTTCTTTGGAGTCTTTCTCCCCTCCAGAACTCGATGTCGAAAACAATGATAGCTCTCAAGGATCTGATACTCATCAGTCCGTGACGATTCCGCTAGCCGACACAGCAGAAACGAGCGTTCTGCAACTGGCCAATGAGGTGCCGTCAGAGACAGTCATTCCCAGCACGACTCCCTCTAACAGACAGCTCACGACCTCCTCGATCACACTGTTTCAACCTGCTGACGTTGTTGCCGCTTTAGAAAGTGCAAAAGCTGAGTTAGATCGTGAGCCTGAAGAAGCTGACCCCGAGCAAATCGCCCAAGTGACCACGTCCGAGCCTTCCTTTTCTGAATCAGATGAACCCGACGAATCTGATGCAATAGACACAGAGGAAATCGGCGCGGAAGTTGAGATGGAGGTCGAACCAGAATCTGAAGACGAAATTGATATTGATATTGATATTGAAGCTGAGGTTGAGGCTGAAGAAGGAGGTCTAGACGCTGTTCCTGTCTTAGAAAACGAGTCTAATGCGTCGGAGGAAGACATCGACATGGAAGTGGATGTTTTAGAATCTGAAGACGTTGAAGTTGAAATCGAAGCAGAAATCGAAGCAGACCCCGAAGACGAAATTGATGTTGAAGTTGAAGTTGAGGTTGAAGAAGAAAATCTAGACGCTGTTCCTGTCTTAGAAGACGTTCCAACGGGTAACTCTGCCTCGGATCTCATCATTCCGACCGAGATCATTCCCGTCATCTCAGCGCCTGATTATCTGAATGCTAATCCTAATCCGCTCTACTTTCCGACAGAACCAGAAGAAGTAGACGTTGTTGGCAACCAGCCCATTACTCTTGCCCAAGCTCTCGAACTGGCTCGCCGCAATAATCGTGAATTAAGGAATGCCCGTCTCAGTTACGACCGAGCCGAAGCAGCCTTAGACGAAGCCTTGTCGCAGCGATTTCCGAGGCTAACAGCAGGTGCGGACTTGGTTCACACTGATTTAAACCCGGCTGTGGACACGACAGAACAGTTCAATCCTTTTACCGGAGAAACGGTAGAAGTAGAACTTGACAGAGATAACAACACGACAACATTCAGTGCTGACGTGCAGGTGACATACGATGTTTTCACATCTGGCCAGCGGGCGGCTTCAATTCAAGCGGCGCGGGGCAACCTGCGCCAGCAAGAACTACAAGTGGAGGTCGTGTTAGAGGAAATTCGCCTCAACGTGACCAATGCCTACTACGATGTCCAGGAAACGGACGAGAGTGTACGCATTGCCCAAAGCACTCTTGAGGAATCGTTAGAGAGCTTGCGAATTGCTGAAGCGCGGGAACGCGCGGGAGTAGGAACTCGATTTGACCGCTTACAAGCGGAAGTTGATGCAGCAAACTCTCAGCAAAATCTTCGTAGCGCCCTGAGCGATCAGCAGATTGCTCGCCGCCAGCTTTCTCAGGTGCTGAGCATTCCCCTCGGAGTGACAATTTCTGCTGCCGACGAAGTTGAAGTCGCTGGAAGCTGGATCTTATCGCTAGAAGAGAGTCTTGTACTGGCGTTTAAGAACCGAGCTGAACCTGAACAGCTTCTCGTTCAAAGAGAAATCGACGATCAGCAACGGCGTGCTGAACTCGGGGCGTTGGGGCCTCAGCTCTCAGCGTTTGGACGTTATCGACTCCAGGATTTGCTAGACGAAACTCGCGGAAATAGCGACAACGAGGTTTTAGAAGTGGGCCTCCAGCTCGACCTCTTGCTATTTGATGGGGGAGCCACCCGTGCCCGCGCTCGTCAGGAATCTATTGATGTCGAAATTGCGGAGTCAGACTTTGCCGACACTCTGGAAGAAATTCGGTTTGACGTCGAGCAGGCTTTCTTCCAACTCGACTCCAATTTTGAAAATATTCAAACGGCAGCGACTGCTGTTGAAGTTGCTGAAGAGTCACTGCGGTTGGCGCGGCTGCGATTTGGTGCGGGTGTTGGAATTCAATCAGACGTGATCACTGCTCAAGCTGACCTAACTCAGGCAGAGTTCAACTTAGTCAGCGCCATTCTTGACTACAACCGAGCGCTGGTTTCGATGCAGCGGGCTGTGAGTAATCTAGATGGAAATAATTTGAGCGATGTTCCCTAGATTTGGTTAGACAACACGCAGTCTCTTCCGTGAAGATAACTCAACTCATCACAAACTAATAGCGACATCGATCGCCCCCACCGTTCTTTTACGCCATTAATCTTCGCTAAATCAAAAGTTTTGTAATCACCATTCCGATTTTTAGGAAATCGCCTCACAATGTCAGTAGAGATTGCGTTAGGCGGTCGAGGACTCCTATCGGAACTGGGGTAAAACGCCTCCATGAATTATGAAATCGTTGGTGAGGTTGCAGGATCGGTCGCAGTCGTTTTTGCGATCGCCATTTATCTGAGGACGCGCAGACGCACTCATCGCCAGCTCAACGAGCAACGCGCCAAGCAGCATCAGCTTGAACAGGAAAAGCAAGCACTAGCCACTCACATTGAAGACGTGCAGCATGCCCAAGCGCTTCTAAATGAGGAGAAAGAACATTTATTCAATCGCAATATCAAGCTGGTCAAGTGTTTAGAACAATCCGATCAGACTGCGGCGCGGCTAGAATCGCAGCGAGTGGCGCTCGATGCTGAGCTAGCCCAAGCCCAACTTCATATCAAAAAGCTCGACAATCAAATCCACCAGATTACCCTAGAGCGAGACCAAGCTCGTACTCACCGAGAG
>CAKZMO010000488.1 GCA_937128595.1 uncultured cyanobacterium
ATTTGAAGAACGATTTTCGTAGAGGCATCGCCCTGCGATGCCTCTGCAAGAGGGAACCCAAGCTTGAATTTTGCCCGATCATTCCCGGATTGGGCAACGCCGATTTTTGGATCTACGAATTCGTTTTGGCACACCTCTCAAGGTACTGGTTTTCCATGAGAAATGTTCCTGCTTTGAACTGCACGACCCAATAGTCTGCTGAGCGTCGATTGACGATGACGCCTTCTTCTCCCACGGCCAACAGTGCGGCAGGGCGCAACATTGGCATGGTGTCAGCAGTTTTGATATAGGGCGGCAGCACGGAGACACGGACGCGATCGCCTGCTGTGAGTCCTCCAGACAGGATCGAGTCGTCTCGATTTACATGGCTCAAGTGAGACTCTGATTCAACAGGGTCAGAAGGGGACGGGGTTGGAGAATGGGTCATAGTGTTGGGTTGGGTGTGTTTCGAGAGAACCGTGAGCTAAATGGCGGCTTGCTGGCGCTGATAGAGAGAATAATAGAGCCCTTTTTCGTTGAGCAGCGACAGATGGGTGCCGCGCTCGACGACGACTCCTTTTTCCATGGCTAAGATCAAGTCTGCATTTTTGAGAGGAGCGAAGCGGTGGGCAATCAGGAATACGGTGCGATCGCGCGAGATTTTGCGTAAATTTTCAAGTACCTGCTGTTCGGTTTCGGCGTCGAGGTTGCTGGTGGCTTCATCTAGAATCAAAATTGGCGCACGGGAGAGAAACATTCTCGCTAGAGTAATGCGCTGGCGCTGGCCTCCAGAGAGGGCGACTCCTCTTTCACCCACGTTGGTTTCGTAGCCGTTGGACAAGTCTGAAATGAAATCGTGAGCGACGGCCATTTTTGCGGCTTCGACGACTTCTTCAGAGGTGACATCAGGGTTTCCGAGGGTGATGTTTTCGAGGATGGAGCCGTTGAAGAGGAAATCGTCTTGTAGCACGACGGCAATTTGGGGTCGCAGGGAGGCCAAATCGGCACTTTTGATGTCAAATCCATCGATAGAAATGCGTCCTGATTCAGGATTATAGAGCCGCTGAATCAGTTTTGAGAGCGTGCTTTTTCCTGAGCCGCTACGTCCGACGATGCCGACAAAATTGCCTTCTTCTACTGCAAATGATACCCCGCGCAAGATCGGTTCTTGCTCGCCGTGGTAGCGGAAAAAGACTTTGTCGAAGGCAACTTCGCCTTTGAGCGGGGGCAGCATCAGTCCTGTACCGGGTTCGGCTTCGGGAGGAACGTTGAGAATATCGCCAATGCGATCGACTGCTAGCAATACCTCTTGCAGGTTTTGCCAAAGCTGCACCAGCCGTAGCAGCGGCCCCGTTACCCGTGCGGACAGCATCTGAAAGGCAATGAGTTGACCGATGGTGAACTCTTGGTTGATGACGAGTCGAGCCCCGACCCACAACAGCAGCAGGCTCGAAAAGCTGGTGAGAAAATTGCCGATGTGATTGCTGATGTTAGCGGTGGTGTTGGCGCGAAATCCGGTGCGGACAAATCTAGCGTAGAGACCTTCCCAGCGATCGCGCGCTGCCTTCTCATTGGCATGAGCTTTGACGGTATGGATACCCGTGACTGTCTCGACTAAGAAAGACTGGCTATCGGCACTGCGGTTAAAGGTCTCATCCAGCCAGCCACGCAAAATTGGGGTCGTGGTTAGGGTCAGAATTGCAAAGAGCGGCAACACTGCCAAAGCAACCCCTGTCAACTTAACGCTGTAGTACAGCATCACCAGTATATAAATGACCGCAAAGATAGCGTCGAGGATCACAGTCAGAGCCGTGCTGGTGAGAAACTGGCGGATTTCTTCAAGCTCTTGGACTCGTGCCACGGTGTCACCGACTCGCCGTGACTCAAAATACGCGAGTGGCAGTCGCAGCAGATGTCGAAAGAGCTGCGCCGACAAACTCATGTCGAGACGATTGGTCGTGTGGGTGAAGATGAACATCCGCAAGGTGCCCAGCAGTGCCTCAAAGGTGGCAACACTGAGCAGGGCGATCGCCATCACATCTAGGGTTGCAATGCTGCCCTGCACCATCACCTTGTCGATGATGACCTGGGTGATGATGGGGGTTGTGAGTCCTAAAAGCTGGATTGTGAATGAGGCGAGCAGCACCTCACTGAGCAGCCCTCGGTAGCGCATCACGGCAGGCAAAAACCAGGTCAGATTGAACTGATCCTGTTTTTTGACCAGATCGATCTGCCACAGCTCGCCGTCCCAGTTTTCCCGCACCACATCGCGGGGAATGCTCTCGGAGGTTTGATTGGGATTGAGCGGGTCAGCAATGACGAGGCGATCGCCCCGCACGGCATAGAGCAGCACCCATCGCTCTCCTTGCCACAACAACAGAGCGGGTAAGGTTAGCTGTTGCAGGTCTTTCCAAGTGTTGACCAAAAGACGCCGCATCTGAAAGCCAATTTTTTCGGCTGCATCGACGACGTGGCGAGGTCGTTGACTGCGGAGCTGGCGCTGAGTCCATTCCAGTTGCACGGGCGTTTCGAGATACTGGCTCAGCATGGTGAGACAGGCGGCAGCACTGTTGGTGCTTGCTACAAACGGAAACTGGTCAACGGGCTGAGGCGCTTCGGTATAGTCGGGCTGATAGCGCGATCGCAGGGTTGTCCAAAATCGACGTAGGGTATCGGAAGACGCGGCTCCATTGGCCTCTGCATCTCCCTCAGTCAAGTCATGCCACAGATCCGCATTCCACTCAACGACGACCGCTTCTCGACTGGCAGAACGAACTTTCCAGCGATCGCTCAACTGGGGCAAATCGCCAAACCAGTCGCCTCCTTTCAGCAAAATGGCCTGTCCTTCTTCTGGCAACAGGCGCACGCTACCCGATACCACGAGATATTCTTTTCCCTGGGTCTCTGTAGACCAAATGATTTCGCCTAGACGAAAGGTTTTGGCTGTCCCTTCAGCTTTTACCTCATCTTGTTCTTCAGGGGTGAGCCAGCTTAAAGGTGGATGATCCCAGTCCAGACTCACTTGCGAATCGTTAGAAATCATTCATCTACCTGTAGCTTGATGGGCATGGTCTGCATTTTTTCGCCCAACCATTGCTCAAACAGCTCATCGAGCAACGACTGCTTTAGGCGATCGTCGTCGAGGGTGGCGGGCAGCAGTTCTTCCACTCGAAACAGCCCCCAGCGAGTTTCCATGCTGAGTGGCCCGACGACATCACCTGGTTTTGCCTCATCAATCGCTACTCGCAATACATCAGGCATCGACCCACGACTGACTGGGCCCACCATGCCATTGACTACGCGATCATCTGTGATGGAATATTCCCGCGCCAGCTGCTCAAACGCTGATGTGCCCTCTAAAACCTGGGTTTTCAGCTCTTCTGCCATATCTTTATCATCTACGACGATGCGCGACAGCACGACTCGGTCGAGGAAAACCTTACGCTCGATGAAATATTCCTGTAGTTTGGGTTCGGCGATCGCATCTTTGAGCTTTTTGAGTTTGAATCCGGCTGCAACTTGTTGATGAAAGGTCTCATAGTTCATGCCGTTGCTGGATAGCCAGCTTTGGAACTTTTGAGCCTCGGTCAGTTCTCGTTGAAGCCGAAAGTCAATGATTGCTTGCTCAGTGAGGGATGACGAAACGGTGAGATCATCTCGGGATGCGACTTCTCGCTCGATCACAAATTGCCGCAAAATTTCGCCAATAAATGCGTCAAATTTTCGTCCAGCCTGAAGATAGCGAATTGCATCGGCGACGGAGACGACCTGATCATCAATCGTTAAAAAAGGAGCGGATGTCATGGATAAGGGGGTGAATCTAGCAGTACGGGACAAAATTCGGCTCGAATGGAAAACGAATGTTGAGGCAACCTTGTGAAGGCGTGAGAATTGAAACTAGCACTCCCCATTATGCCCAACCCACTGCAATCGATCCGAAATGCGTTACGTGACATTAAGAGATGTGATGTGGGAACGATGGAGGGGAGTAAGGTGAATCGAGGCGATCGCCCCTGGTTTTCCCAGAACACCCCATTTTCAAAAAAACACCCAATTTTTCTTAAAAACGAGACAACTTTTATAAAACTTGGGTAAAATTTCGGTCAGGTTTACATGACGTGTGAGACAGAAATTTAGGCCATGATTCATCGCAGTGCTGTCATTTGGGCAAAACTCTCCATTCTGATGGGATCGGGGTTACTGGGATTAGTCGCGATTGAGGTGGGTCATCAAGCGATTGGTGCTCAGCGTCAAGGAAATACGCCAGAGGCGATCGCCCCTTCGGTGGAGGCTGATCTGGCTCCAATTCCTCCAGCCGCCGCCATCATGGACGATGCCCCTGAAAACGATAGCCTCACGACAAAAGTCTCTCCGGTGGACTCCTCTGACAGTCAGAGCGCAGATGGAGACTCCCTTCCTTCCATTGCATCGGGGCCAGCTCCTACTCTCCAACCCTCTAATTCTGCGGCGGCTTCCGATTCAAGCCGTTCAGGTTCGACTTCAGAACAATCCAAGACCTTAGCGATCAACAGTGCCCCGGATGATGGCTCTGCTCAACCCAGCGTCACTAACTTAACTCCCGAAGAATTCGCCATTGCCGCTTGGGCTGGGGCGTCTTTTCCGGTTGAGAATTTTCAAGCGTATACGTCTCCCTTTGGCTATCGACGCTCGGCGACAGGCGGCTATCGTCAAGAGTTTCACTATGGCTTGGATATTGCTTCTCCCCGAGGTAGCTATATCCGAAGCTGGTGGTCGGGCAATATTGTTGAGGTGAGCGACAACACAAACTGTGGCACATCCGTTGTGGTGCAGTCTGGCGAGTGGATGCACATCTATTGCCATATGCAGGGTCATGTCGAAACCCAAGACGGACGAAAATATTTGATTGATCGGGACGCTGGTGTGCAGATCTGGCAGGGACAAGAGATCACGGCAGGCGATCGCATTGGTCGAGTGGGCATGACAGGCCGCACGACAGGGCCTCACCTTCACTGGGGATTGAAGTATCAAGGAAACTGGGTTGATCCGGCCTGGGTCTTACGGGCGATGGCGATTAGTCAACATGCGGTCAGCGGTGAGTAGAATCGCGCAGCCGAACGTCCTTGCCGAAAATTCTTATGGGGATTGCAACGGTTTGCAATAGAAGTTCCTCGACATTCACATCTATTTGGCAGCATGGCAATAGTGTTTTCTTAGCTTGAGGAGGCTCTGGCTGCTATGGGGCGATCGCACGATTCGAAGGCACAATCTTTGAGGAGACGCATCTTTTTGAATGAGCGGGGGCGATCGCCTCGAACAGTTCAGCGTCGGAGCATTTCTTGGTTCGGCATGGCAGGATGGCTACTTGCCCTCATCGGGCTGGTAGGGTTCATGATGGCATGGCCGACCCCCAGCTCAGCTCAAACGTCTCAGCAAGTAAACTTTCGGGTTTCCCGTTTGGAGACTGAAGTGCGGATGCTGCAATCTCAAATCAATCAACTCGAAAGTGAGATTGGACGGGGCGATCGCCTTGCCTCAGGACAGTCGAATATTCCTGCCACCGATCCTGGAAATCTGGATGATTCTGCGTTGTCCTCCAATCCGATGTTTGAGCGTCTGGCAACTCTGGTTGTTGAAACTCGCCAAAATGTCTTTGCCCTTGAGGAACGCGTCGAAGCTCTGGAGCAAGGTCTCACTCACTCGCCCTAATTCACAAGTGCCCCGGTTCAGGTGTTTTGCTTTTGTGAAGTTGCTGTAAAGACGCTAGCGATCGCATCGCGTTTTCGGACATAGTCGATGAGCAAAGACTGCACTGAATTCCTCCACTCTGAATTTCTGTTCTTAACGATGGCCTAGCGGCAATATGACCACATGCTGAGGGTCATTTTCTGGATAATTCTCATGAAGCCGTCTAAAAATTCGCTGGAAAATTTTTAATTAACACTTTTTGTAAAAAATCTATGTAGTTTTTCGGACAGAATTGTAAGAGCTTTAATTTTCCGTTAATCTATCTTTAACTAAAAGCAGACCTGTGAGCAGACCTGCTCATTGCTCAGCCCAGATCTCTGTGATTGAGTTAACTTCTCATCCCAAAATTAGTGGCCGTAGCAAGAAGTCTCAATGCACAAACGCTTTATTAATGCATTGCAGTTTACCGAATAGCAGTGCTTCAAGAATGCTGTGCCTAGGTTTTGTTTCCGGCTGTGTTTGTAGTGGATAAAACATAGCTTGTTCTAGTTTTTGTCTCCGCGTGAATTATAAAATTTATGCTCGTCTAGCCATTTCACTTATGTCAGCATCTAAAGCATCAGCATCCAAAACAAAAGAATTCAAAGCATCAGTATCCAAAGCACGAGCATCTAGGCCAGAAGCTAATCCTATTATGGTATCTATCGGGCTGGCGCTTGCCATTGGGACGGCTGTATTTGGTGCCGTTGTTAGCCTAAAGGTCTGGAAAAATGTTTCATTTGCTTTTCTCTCACGGGATATTGTGTCTATTGGAGACTTACCCGCTTATGCGGGCTTTATGTCACAACTAGGAGTCATTTTATGGTTTGCTGCGGCTACGGTTTGTATTATTGGGGCTAAAGTTCTTGCAGTACAGCAGCGATTTTTGAAATTCCAGCAGTTTCTATGGTTTTCAGGATTACTAACAATTCTGTTGGGGCTAGATGATGCTTTTCTTTTACATGAACGATTTCTCCCAAATATGGGAATTCCCGAGAAGGTCATAATGACCTTTTATGGCAGCATAGTTGCGGCTTATGCCTGTAGATTTCTCCATACAATTTTGAGTACACAATATGTCGTATTGGTTTCAGCGTTAATGTTCTTTGGCGTTTCTATCAGTTTAGATCTATTTCCTATCGCTAATATTGATCCGTATCTTTTTGAAGATGGCGCAAAGATGGTAGGAATTATTGCATGGTTTGTCTACTTTTATCAAACGACAATGACTGCCATTCGTGCGGCAGCTCCTTTGGAGTCTTGAGACACTCCAAGCTGCATGTGTGGCATCAATTACGGTATGTAAGATCAGTTAGGTTTCAGTCGGGTTTTGGATGCTTGAATCGGCTATTGAAATAGCGATACCAGACAAAGTTTCCGACTGCGGTCACAATTAGAGTAGAGCCGCCGATAGTCGCTCCCAAAAGTGGATTATAGCCTCCCCGACTGAGGGTTTCCATCCAGCGGTGAGTCAGGTCTGATGATACGATCGCGTCTGAAATCCACGGAAAGAGATACATCAGCGCTGCCCCAAAAATTAGCCAGCCCACCATAGAAGCTAGGAGGAAGATCGTTTTCGCAACGGATTGTTGACCCACGGGCGATCGCTCCTGACGTTTCAGAACTAGTTGATGATGTAGCTAGTTGGTGGTGTAGGACTAAAAATTATGGCTGGAAGGCTCGAGTATCAATCCCAAGTACTTGGTGATATTTCAGATACAGAAACGCGACTAAACTTTCCCAGCCTCGCATTTCCTCAGGCATCTGGCCATACTCACTCATTCCCTCAATGACCTCAGGAGTGGCGATCGCCACTTGATTGATATCTAGTCCCCGATTTTTCACGATTTGCAGGATCAAGGCGTCGAGCAATCGTTCGAAGTCCTCTTTTTGAACTTCTTGAGTGGTATCGATGCGGCTCAGGACTTTATCGACGACTCGTTCGAGTTCTCGAACCGCAGCGCGGGATGATTTTGGCAGTTTCATGGTCTGCACCAGACAGCTAGACAAGCGTAATGATGGGCATTATAGAATATCACGCAGATTGTTAGCGTGCACAATTTGCCTTGAGTTCATTTATTGTTCTTTTACAATTTCGATTAGCTATGACGCAAGTGAGTCTGAGTTACGCAAACGGATGAGCTGACGCCGCACGGTAGCCGAAGCTTCAACTTCAGGAATCTCATGAGCTCGAACATTGACTTCAGTATGTTCTAAAAAGTCGTCGGTGCCGCATGATAAGGCTTCGAGCAGAATTTCTAATAGGCGATCGCGCTCAGACAGTGCGTCTTTTTCTTCGATTAATGTGAACTTGATATGCAACTCGCAGTTGTAAACGCCAATATCAGACTGCGTTGCCTGACTTTTTAGAGAACTTGGTTTCATCATGATCAGGAAAGTAAGTCAAGCCAAGATTGGGTGTAGAAGATAGCTCTATTACAACTCAAATTCATTGCCACTCTTGAATTGCAAAAAGTAGTTCCTCACTCCTCTCATCATTCCAAAAGAAATGACTGACTTGATTGATTGAGAAGAACATTTATAAAAGGTTTATCTACGTTTTAAAAAGAGGTGAAGAAGGTAGGCTGTATGTGCTTTATCAGGCATGAGATAACCGTATTTTCCCCAGCATCACTGTATTAGTAGCGAACTTATGTTACTCGGTCGTGTTGACTGTCTCGCGTCGAATAAATTAGAGCCACATCGATTTGTGCGACGCATCGTACATTTTTAAGAGGCGATAATCTTTGTCAGCACGACTAATTGTCATCACGACCAATTGTCAACACGATAAGTTTGCATCCTGGCTGCCTGACACATCTTATTTTGTAGTCCAGAGCTTTTGATGACGTAGGTTGTGGTTGAGCTTGCGAAACCCAACACAGTCAGACTTTAACGGCATTGTTGGGTTTCCTCACGTCAACCACAACCTACGAGTTTTAGTCATTTCAGGAGATGTATCAGGCAATCAGGTTTGCATCATCTGGCGTTGGCTCATATTGATTACATTCACTACATGGCCCCATTGGATTGACCGCGCATCGAATGTGTGGCGATCGCGCGTTGTATCGACAGGCGATGTTGCCAATGGCGTATCCGAACCCTTCGATGTAGTGTAAGTCTGCCGGAGCCTCAAACTGCCAAGGCCGTCGTGTAGAAACGGATTCGGCAAATTGAGAGAGACGAATTTGCACCCGATTGTCTGCCCGACGCAATACCCACAGGGAATACAGCGGCGGTGTGAGTCCCACTAAAAAGATCAAGAAAATCGTCAGCATGACCATAAAATCAGTCATTTATATAGCAATCTCAAATGATTTGTGAGAGGAGGGGCGGGC
>CAKZMO010000489.1 GCA_937128595.1 uncultured cyanobacterium
GAAGCCGCGCGGTGCGCGGCTTCTCCATCAACTATTGGTTTTATATCAGCGCGTGGCACTGTAGCAGTACTCAGATTGCAATGGCTCAGCCTAAAGTATGCAAATCAGCACACACAACAAAGCGACTGCTGAAGACTTCAAAAAAAAAGAGTGGAATTCTCAAAGGATTCCACTCTTATATTAGATACTTTGATATGCGATAAGCTGAATCGCAGATGACATCAATGGATTGTGACTGTTCACAACCGATCGAAACGCTTACTCAGCTCCCTGAGGGAGTAGCTCTCGACGCTCACCCGGCAAGACGTTAACCTTGCCGTTCTCGTCAACATCTACAACAGCGGTATCGCCGTCCTGAATGCGACCCGACAAAATCTCTTCTGCCAGGGAATCTTCGAGCAATCGCATGATGGCACGACGTAAAGGTCGAGCACCGTAGCTGGGGTTATATCCCTCTTCAACCAAACGATCCTTAAATCGCTCTGTCACGTCGAGAGTAATACCTTGCTCAGATAGACGGCTGAAGACTTCCTTGAGCAGAATATCGGAGATTTCTTTGACTTCATCTTTCGTCAACTGACGGAAGACAATGATCTCGTCAATTCGGTTGAGGAACTCAGGTCGGAAATACTGCTTCAGCTCTTCGTTGACCAATGAGCGAATGCGAGTGTATTGAGCATCGGCTTGGTTCTCTTCTGAGAACTCGAAGCCAAGACCACTACCACCTTTCTCAATGACCTTCGAACCGATATTCGAAGTCATGATCAAGAGAGTGTTCTTGAAATCGACGGTTCGACCTTTTGCATCAGTCAAACGCCCATCTTCAAGAATTTGAAGCAGCATGTTGAATACATCAGGGTGAGCTTTTTCGATTTCATCGAACAGCACCACCGTGTAAGGACGACGACGAACGGCTTCGGTAAGCTGCCCGCCTTCGTTGTACCCAACATAGCCCGGAGGAGAGCCAATCAGTTTAGACACTGTGTGGCGCTCCATAAACTCAGACATATCGAGTCGAATCATGGCTTCTTCAGAACCGAAGAAGTATGAGGCGAGAGCCTTCGTTAGCTCCGTTTTACCTACTCCAGTTGGGCCGGAGAAGATAAAGCTCGCAATCGGACGATTGGGATTTTTGAGACCCACACGGGCTCGGCGAATAGCGCGAGATACAGCTTTGACTGCTTCATCTTGGCCGATCAAACGCTGATGCAGCGTGTCTTCCATGTGAAGCAGCTTCTCAGATTCAGATTCTGTCAGTTTGTTGACAGGAACCCCTGTCCAAGAGGCCACAATCTGTGCGATGTCTTCTTCTGTAACAACAGGAGAGTCATCTTCATTGCTACCCGATTCCGCTTTTTTGCTTTGAGCGATCGCCCGGATTTCTGCCTTGATCTCCATTTCCCGATCGCGCAGTTCTCCTGCTCGATCAAAGTCTTGGGAGCGAACAGCATCATCTTTATCTTTGAGCACCTGACGCAATTCCTTGTCCAACTCTTTTGCTGCCGGGGGCAACTGAGAGTTGATTAGACGAACCCGAGAACCAGCTTCGTCAACGAGGTCAATTGCTTTATCAGGTAAATAGCGATCAGAAATGTACCGATCAGATAGCTTCGCTGCTGCTTCTAGAGCTTCATCCAAGATTTTCAGCTTGTGGTGTTGCTCGTAGCGATCGCGCAATCCATGGAGAATTTCGATGGTCTCATCGACGGAAGGTTCGCCGACCATGACAGGCTGAAAACGACGTTCTAGGGCTGCATCTCGCTCAATGTGCTTGCGATACTCATCCAGTGTCGTTGCGCCGATACACTGCAGCTCACCTCTAGCCAAGGCTGGCTTCAAGATGTTTGCTGCATCGATTGCACCTTCTGCAGCACCTGCACCGATTAATGTGTGAACTTCGTCAATCACTAGAATGACATTCGCAGCTTGGCGAATCTCATCCATAATTTTTTTCAGACGTTCTTCGAATTCACCACGATACTTGGTTCCAGCTACGAGAAGACCGATGTCAAGGGTGACAACTCGCTTCTCTTCTAGAATGTCTGGAATATCTCCATTTGAAATACGCTGAGCCAAACCTTCAGCGATCGCGGTTTTACCTACTCCAGGCTCACCAATAAGAACAGGGTTGTTCTTTGTGCGGCGGCCTAGGATTTGGATCACGCGCTCAATTTATTTCTGACGACCAACGACTGGGTCAAGCTTGCCTTCACCCGCCATTTGGGTCAAATTGGAGCCAAACTCATCCAATGTTGGCGTTTTTGTTCTTCCTTGAGATCCACCCGCTGATACTTCGGCAGTTTCGCCCAGCATCCGAATAACCTGAGTTCGAACCTTAGATAGGTCAACACCGAGGTTTTCCAAGACACGAGCAGCCACACCTTCGCCTTCACGTATCAGACCTAGCAATAAATGCTCAGTACCGATATAGTTGTGGCCTAGCTGGCGAGCTTCCTCTAAGGAAAGTTCAAGGACACGCTTAGCTCGAGGTGTAAACGGAATTTCAACCGCTACAAACCCGGAACCGCGCCCGATGATTTTTTCAACTTCAATGCGAGCATCTTTGAGGTTTACGCCCATCGACTTGAGGACTTTAGCCGCAACCCCAGTCCCTTCTCCGATTAAACCGAGAAGGATCTGCTCTGTACCCACAAAATTATGTCCCAGTCGGCGTGCTTCCTCCTGGGCTAACATAATTACCTTGATTGCCTTTTCTGTGAAGCGTTCAAACATGGCGTTATTCCATCACCTGCTGCGTGCCGGTATGCTGATTCTAGCATAGGCTTTCTAAGGCTTGTGGCTTCTGCATACTAGCGCTGCCATCGTGATCCCAGCTTTTCTCTCGAAACAGTCTGGCAAACCCAGGGTTAACGTTGCCTTAACGCTTTTTATAGATTTTCAGATTTCAGAACTCTCCTACTCTCTATATTTGTGATTGACCTCGTAATATCTGCAAGTAGCCACAAATTGTTATGTCGTTCCATTCTCCGTCGCCAAATTCGCATTCCCTTAGGGCATTTCGGAGTTCTTTTCTCGATTTCACTCATGATCCTTTCTATTGCCCTGAAGAGGAAAGCATCCGCTATTTTCCAGATGGGCTAATGGTTGTTGAAGATGGCAGGGTTAAAGACTTAGGAGACTACGCAGCCTTAGGAGAAAAATATGCTCACGTTTCCATAGAAGAGTATGGCGATCGCCTCATTATGCCTGGGTTTATCGATACCCACATCCATTACCCTCAGGTAGAGATGATTGCCGCTTACGGTGAACAGCTCCTAGAGTGGCTAGAGCAATACACCTTTCCGACAGAAACAAAATTCAAAGACAAGGCTTACGCCCAAAAGGTTGCGGCAGTTTTTATCAGTGAATTACTACGCAATGGAACAACAACAGCGTTAGTCTTTGCAACCGTTCATCCGGAGTCTGTTGATGCTTTTTTTGAAGAAGCAGAGCAGCGTCACTTGTGCATGATCTCGGGCAAGGTGTTGATGGATCGCAACGCCCCTCAAGAACTTTGCGATACTCCTGAATCTGCCTATGAAGACAGCAAAGCATTGATCCAAAAGTGGCATAAAAAAGGACGCCTGCGCTACGCGGTCACGCCTCGATTTGCAGCCACCTCCTCAGAGGAACAGCTTCGTTATGCAGGTCAACTGTTGAACGAATTTCCTGATGTTCACCTGCACACGCATCTTTCAGAGAACGTCAATGAGGTGGCTTGGGTCAAAGAACTGTTTCCTGAATGTAATGGCTATCTCGATGTCTATGACCAGGCAGGTCTCGTCAAAGAGCGCTCGCTCTTTGCCCACGGGGTTCAGCTGACGGATGCAGAATTTCAGCGTCTCTTTGAAGCCAATGCGGCGATCGCGTTCTGTCCGACATCGAATCTATTTCTCGGTAGTGGGTTGTTCAAGCTAGAGCAAGCAAAATCTTGTGATTGTCCTATCAAGGTAGGTTTGGGGACTGATATCGGTGCTGGAACTAGCTTTTCGATGCTCCAAACTGCGAACGAAGCCTATAAGGTGTCTCAGCTCCGTAATCAGAAACTTTCTCCATTCAAAGCTTTATTTCTAGCCACACTGGGAGGAGCGAAAGCTTTGTGCATCGACGATCGATTAGGCAATTTTGAAATAGGCAAAGAAGCTGATTTTGTGGTGCTCAATCCTCGATCTACTCCACTTATGGCGTTTCGCAATGCTCATCCGACACCGGAAACTCTGCATGCTCTGACAGATCGGCTTTTCTCTCTCATCATGATGGGCGACGACCGTACAGTTGAAGCAACATATATTTTGGGCGATCGCGCCTATTTTTCTCCCGTTTCTTCTCCCATGGCGTGAGATATAGCAATGCGCAGATAGGTTAGAACAGATATTGATGGAGAAGCCGCGCGGTGCGCGGCTTCTCCATCAACTATTG
>CAKZMO010000490.1 GCA_937128595.1 uncultured cyanobacterium
AGGTTCCGCTAAATTGCTCCGCTCGAGGAGACTGAAAGTCGATCTCATCGGCATCATTCAAAGCACGGGTGATACGTTCCGCTAAATTGCTCCGCTCGAGGAGACTGAAAGTGCAGACGGCAAGACCAGCGCAGAGCCAGCTCGTGCCGAGTTCCGCTAAATTGCTCCGCTCGAGGAGACTGAAAGTAACCGAACGGTGACCTGCGAAGACTTGATTACTGATGTTCCGCTAAATTGCTCCGCTCGAGGAGACTGAAAGGCTCTAAAATTATACCTTTTGAGACGTTACAAGGATTAAGTGGTTGCCGGGTCTCACATTGTGTCTCATAATACAAGTCTCAGTAACTCTTAGACGACAAGAAACGCTGAAATCTTGGTTTTTATTTGGCACATTGGAGATTTTCGCCCATGGCAATAGTTGGATATGCCCGCGTCAGTACGGTTGGTCAAACGTTAGATATTCAACGGGGAAAGCTCAAACATTGTGACAAGCTATTCGAAGAAAAGGCCAGCGGCTCCAATGACAAACGGCCGGAACTCAAAAAATGCCTAGGCTATCTCCGTGAGGGAGACACCCTTGTCATCACCCGCCTAGACCGACTCGCCCGCTCTACCCTTCACCTTTGCCAAATCGCGGCCGAGCTGGAAGAGAAAGGGGTCAACCTGCAGGTGCTGGATCAGAACATCAACACAGGTGATGCTACCGGCCGCTTACTCTTCAACATGCTTGGAGCCATCGCCCAATTTGAAACAGAAATTCGTGCTGAACGGCAAATGGAAGGGATTCAAAAAGCACTCGCACGGGGCGTCAAATTTGGTGCCAAGAAAAAACTTAAAAAGGCAGACGTAGCTGAGCTTCAGAAAAAGCGCTCTCAAGGTGTGCTGATCAAAGACCTTATGGCAGAGTACGATCTTTCTAAAGCAACTGTCTACCGATATCTTCAGCAAAAATGAAACGATATTGCTGTATAATCACATGAAGGATACAAGCAACGGCTATTCACTTCAAAGTGCTCTTGAATTCACCAACCTGTTCAAAAGCACATCACAGTAGCACATTCGCTTTCTTAAACGATCAGTTAACTCAAGCACTCACCATGCTTGACACATCTATGACATACGATTCAACAGACCCCAAAAATGAACAGCTAGCATATCATGCACTACATCCGATACTGTTGGCAAAATATATAGGCAAATATATCGCCATTTACAAAGGCAAGTTAATTGATCAGGATGACGATCAACTGGCATTAGTCGATCGTCTTGACAATTCACATCCGAATCAGTTTGTCTTAGTTCGTCAGGTTCAACCGAACCCAGAACAAGAATATCGTCGCATTGCTATTCGTTGGGAAACAAATTGAGCATGGCAGGTATCATTTGCTAGGGTGAACGATGCCTTAGATGACAACAACTATGCAACTCAGCCATGTCAGACCAAACCCTCATCTATCACTTCACCCACATGCAGAACCTTCCCTTCATTTTGGAGGCAGGTACACTGCGTTGCACCACATATCTTCAGCAAACCAATCAACACCCCGTAGATATTGCTCATCAAGCAATTCAGGCGCGACGGGCCACAAAGCAAGTTCCTCATCCGCCCTATGGTACGATTCAGGATTATGTTCCGTTTTACTTCGCTACCCGACAGCCCATGCTCTACGCCATCTATCGCCACAACGTTGAGAGCTTCACTGGAAATCAAGATGAACTCATCTATCTCGTCTCTACAGTCGAAGCTGTGCTAGCCAGTGGTCGGCCATATCTCTTCACAGACGGCCATCCCACAATGGCTTTTACCCGCTTTTATACAGACTGGGCACAAGACCATGACCAAATCGACTGGCCTTTAATGGCGGCAAAATATTGGCAGGATACAGACGAGGACCCAGACCGTAAACGGCGCAGGCAAGCAGAATTTCTGATCCATGAAGAACTCGATTGCACGGCCGTCATTGGTATTGCCACTATGACCAAAGATGTGCAACAATGGGTTATCCAGCAGTTAGAAAATACACCTTATACAGGTTGGTATGTGGCAACCCGCCCCGCTTGGTATTTTTAAGAGGATAGAAAGGCAATGATTCAACTTAAAACTGGCAACTTGCTGGAAGCACCGACTGAAGCCTTGGTCAACACGGTCAATTGCGTAGGGGTCATGGGCAAGGGAATTGCCTTACAATTTAAGCAAGCGTTCCCTGAAAATTTCAAACTGTATAAAACAGCCTGCCGGACTAATGAAGTACAGCCGGGTAAAATGTTTATTACGGAAACGGGTCAACTGCATAACCCTCGCTATATCATCAACTTTCCTACTAAACGCCACTGGCGCAGCCGTTCTCGTCTTGAAGATATTGAGAGCGGGTTAGTCGCTTTGGTTGAGGAAATCAAGGAACGCAACATTCAATCGATCGCTATTCCACCACTTGGATGTGGCAATGGCGGGCTAGATTGGCATGTCGTTCGGCCGCTTATAGAAGAAACCCTCTCTGTTTTACCAAACATTGAGGTCTGGCTTTACCAACCAGTAGGTGCTCCTGCTCCGAATGATATGAAGGTAGCTCCTAAAAATTTCAAAATGACGGCCGCTCGTGCCCTGCTCATCATGCTTGTGCGTCAGTATCGCACGCAAGAATATCGGTTGACGCGACTGGAAATCCAGAAATTAGCCTATTTTCTCCAAGTTGCCGGACAACCGCTCAAGCTCAATTATCAAAAACACCAGTATGGGCCGTATGCGAACAACCTCAACCATATTTTGCAAAAAATGGAAGGGGCGTATCTACGAGGGTATGGCGATGGCAGTCAATCATCTGAAATTTATCCCTTACCAGAAGCGATCACGGCCGCTGAAGCATTTCTTCAGCAAAACGCACAAGCGCAATCCGATTTAAAGCGCGTTGAAAGCCTCATCTACGGCTATGAAACGCCTTATGGTATGGAGCTGCTGGCCTCCGTCCATTGGGTGATGACTGAGGAAAAGGTTTTTAGTCTGGATGAAATTATCACGGCCGTGCAAGGCTGGAACCCTAGAAAAAGACAGCGGTATCATCCATACCACATCGAACAAGCTCACGAACGGCTACTAGAAACAGCATTTGTCACATTACCACAAGAAGCGCTTGGTTCATAATATTGTGGGAGTGCTGACGTTTGTCCAAGCAGAGGCTTTTTTATGCTTGAAGAACAACACGAGCATCTCATTGCA
>CAKZMO010000491.1 GCA_937128595.1 uncultured cyanobacterium
TCCAATATTAGCAGTCATTCTTTGAATCATTATATCGCTCAGGGGAAATCCAACCGGATGAGGATAGGTTCGGTGAATTGCCTAGGTCAATCGTCTCAGACGGGGTCATGCGCGTCGTCTTGGGAATCCCGTTCCGTCGCTCTCTCATTATGCTGGCATTCACGGTTCCGCTTACTCAGACTACCGGCATAGATTTCCTAGACTAGATGTTTCTGGATAGACCCACGACCTGCATTACCCGATTCCATGATCCTTGATGACCCGTTGATTGCGCCGTCTGCATCGCTACCATTTTCAATAGATGCCCCACCCACGGCGGCTTATATTCACATTCCCTTTTGTCGGCGACGCTGCTACTACTGCGACTTTGCCGTTTCGATTGTGGGCGATCGCCCGCCCTTGTCCCAATCAGGGCAGCAGCAGTACGGCGCGATCGCCGAATATGTGGATGTGCTGTGCCAGGAGATTCGCCACACACCGAATGTAGGTCAGCCATTGCAAACAGTATTCTTTGGCGGTGGCACTCCCTCGTTACTGACCTTGGCCCAACTCGATCGCATTTTGACCACGCTGGATCAACACTTTGGTATTGCATCTGAAGCTGAGCGATCGATTGAAGTAGACCCGGATGCCGTGGATGCCGATAAAATTGCGGGCTATGCGGCACTGGGTATGAACCGAGTCAGCCTAGGAGCGCAAGCCTTTCAGTTGGAGGTATTGCAGGCCTGCGGCCGAACGCACACCCCAGATGATATTCGGCGCACGGTCGCCCACCTGCATCAAGCTGGCATCAACAACGTCAGCCTGGATTTAATCTCAGGGCTGCCCCACCAAACCGCTGACCTCTGGCAAGCATCACTGGAGCAAGCGATCGCCCTAGACCCAACGCATTTATCCATCTATGACCTCACCATTGAACCAGAAACCGCCTTTGGTCGATGGTATGAAGCCGGCGAAACGCCCTTGCCCAGCGATCAGGCGACCGCTGAGTTTTATGACGGCGCTCGGCAACAGTTGACGGCAGCCGGGTTTCGGCATTATGAAATTTCAAACTACGGGCGATCGGGCTATGAATGTCAGCATAATCTGGTGTATTGGCACAACGCAGCGTACTACGGGTTCGGCATGGGGGCCGCCAGCTATACCCATCGCCAGCGCTATGTTCGTCCTCGAACGCGATCGGCCTATTTTGCTTGGGTCAAGGCTATGATTCAGGGAGGTTACCGCCTAGAGGTGCCATCGGATACACCACATGATGTATTCTTGGATACCGTCATGGTGGGTTTACGCTTGGCGGAGGGACTGAATCTCGGGGCGATCGCTCATTATTTTGGCGCGAATTATGCCCAGCGGTTACGTCAGATTCTCCGACCGTACCAGGCCCAGGGATGGGTCTGGATGGCAGAATCATCAGACGACGTGCATCATCTTGGATTAACCGATCCCGATGGATTTTTATTTTCTAATGTGATGCTCTCAACTGTTTTCCAGCAGTTTGAGCCAGCAGAACCGTAGCCCAGAATTCATGCGATCGCGCCATCGCCACCGTAATTTTCCATACCGTCATTCTTGATCCTATCGATTACGCAACTCTCGCTGAAACCTGTATTCCTTGGTTCAAAAAAAAGGATTCTGAGTAACCTTTAGAAAGGTTGTGAGGCAAACGGTCTAGCGACTTTTGCAGAATGCATCGATGCTCAATCAGAGGGATTGCGAAAGGGTAGCAAGAGCAGGGATCATCCCACCGTTGCATATAGAAATTTGCTCAGATTCCGGGAAAATTGCGGTAACGGTGTGATTTTGATGTAAGTTTTGAACGTTGAATCAGGCCCGTAGCCCCTGTAAAACGTTCCAGTATCAGAAGCAGGTGAGGACAGATATGGCGTTGGAATATCCGGAAAGTTTGAAATATCTCGACACCCACGAATATGCCCGAGTGGATGAAGACATCGTGACCATTGGTATTACCGCATTCGCGGTGGATCAAATGGGAGATATTGTGTTTTTGGAACTTCCTGAAGTAGATGGCACGGTCGAAAAGGGCGAGACGTTTGGAACGGTGGAGTCGGTCAAGGCGGTCGAAGATCTCCATTCTCCCGTCTCAGGAACGGTGATGGAGCGCAACGATGCCATGATTGAGTCGCCCGAACAAATTGCCGATGATCCCTACGGCGATGGCTGGCTGATTAAGGTCAAAATGGATGACCCGGAGGATCTCGACGAAGCCATGTCGGTTGAAGAATACCGCGAACAGGTCGAAGGCATGTAGGTTGGTCACACCGATTCAAGGGTCGGCGGCGGACAATCGGCGATCGCCCGTTTGCCAACTAGCCAATAGGTATTCATCGCCCCCTTCCCTTTGACGGTAATGCGGCCGCGCGATCGCAACTCGTAGGACGCTTTGAGTAACTGATAGGTTGTTTCGGTCACTTGGATGCTGCCGGGTTCACCCAGAGATTCCATGCGGCTGGCCACATTCACCGCATCGCCCCAGAGATCATAGATAAACTTTTTCTTGCCAATCACTCCGGCCACGACGATGCCGCTATTGATCCCGATCCGCAGCTTCAGGTCAATATCCAGTTCATGCCCAAACTGCTGCATGACCGTGGTCATTTCCAACGCCATCTCAGCGATCGCTTCGGCATGGTCGGCACGGGGATGGGGCAACCCAGAGGCCACCATGTAAGCATCACCGATGGTTTTGATTTTTTCTAAGCCCAGTTGATCTGCCAGTTGGTCAAACCGAGAAAAGATGCGGTTTAGCAAATTCACAATGGCGATCGCATCCAAGCGGGCAGACAGGCTAGTAAACCCGACAATATCGGCAAACAAAATGCTGACTTCTTCGTAATGTTCAGCGATCGCCGTGCTGAGGGGATGCTGCCCCATATAGTCTCTCTTGAGGCGATCGGCGATCGCCTGCGGCATGGAAGTGTATGCCATTTACGAAGGCTATCAAGGCATGGTACAAGGCGGCGCTTGTTCCACCGACTCCAGCACCCGGGAACAAGCGCCCCCGGCAGAAGCTTGCATCCGCCAGTTCCACTGGTACGATGTAGCGGGAATCTTGCATCAAGGCGGGACGATTATCGGCACCGCCCGCAGCCAAGAATTTCGCACCCGCGAAGGTCGCCTGCAAGCAGCTCGCACTTTGTTAGCTTACGGCATCAATGCGTTAGTGGCGATCGGCGGCGATGGCAGTCTCACGGGA
>CAKZMO010000492.1 GCA_937128595.1 uncultured cyanobacterium
CAAAATTGAGCCTGCTAACCCAGAGTGGAAACCTGAATGGCAGCAGCTTTTTGACCAACTGACGCTGTTTGGCCCAGTGCAAAAACCACTTCGCAAAATACCGTATAAGTTCAGCTATGTCTTTGAATGCGAAGACAGCCACAAACCCCACAATGCCATGATTGAAGACTGGGAGTTGGGAGTTCTTTGGCTAAATGAAGTAGCTCGATTAGGCGATGAAGAGCAAGCAGCGCAGAGTGTCCGTCGAAAGTTTCTGGATGAGCTTTGCAGCGATAAGAAAGACACGCTATTTTTTATGGGAACAGTGTTTCCTTACAATACTTGGGTTGTGTTGGGCGTCTTTTGGCCTCCAAAGCTAAACGTAATTCAGGGATCTTTGTTTTGAGCAGAATGGGCGATCGTGCCTAAACCCGAGCGCAAAAGCCACTGGGGAAACAAGCTACTAGCTGGCTGGTGGTAGCTATAAATGTCAAAAGTCATTTGTTTGGAAAAAGCCATGTGTAAATTCTATCTACGACTTTGTTGGTTCGCTGCTTCTACTATTTCCATGACACTCATTTCTGTGAATCTGCCGACAACAGCCTTGGCTCAAGAGATTGATGAAAGCGGCATGGAGCAGGCGAATCAGCAATTACAGGACTGTACGCCATCGGTAACTGAAATTCCGTCTTTACTATCGGCTTTTGGTGTAGACACGATTAATCGAATGCGCATCTTAGGAGAACAAGACGAGCTTTGCCTTGTGGACTATACCTTTGCCTATCCCGAGCAGCCTGATGAGGAAGCTGTCTATCTTGCCTGTCAGTTCAGTGATGAAACAATCCAGCAAATGACAAATCAACCTGACCAATCATTAGATATTAGTGATGAATGTGTATTCAACGAAAACTGGATGAACGAGATTTAGCGTGACTTGAGAGAGGCGATCGCCTTTCTAATTCCTGTTTCGACATTGAGCCATGCAGCGTCGCGATCGCCCCACTGGGTCACGGGTTGATGATGGCCGTCTTGAGGGAGCCAGCTTAGCTTGTTAAACAGGGTATTTTGCCAATCGCAGGGACGCAGAATGACTGGAATGACTCTGGCTTCGCCTTTCTCGTGACGCTCCATCGCTCGCTTTAACTCAATCTCGTAGCAGTAGTCAGAGGCGATGAAATCGGAGCTGATCAGCAGCAAAATGATGTCGGCGCGGTTGAGGTTGCTGTCAATTTCGTTGACCCACTCATCCCCAGGAACTAAGCGGCGATCGTGCCAGGTTTGAATCAATCCCTGTCGCTGAAGGATTTTGAGGTGGGTTTCTAGCTCGTCGCGAAGGATTTCGTCTTTGTGGGAGTAGCTGTAGAACAGTCTTAGGGATTCGTGTAGGCGGTCTATTTTAGATTTGGGCTGGCGACTGCCCTCAATATCGACGCCGTTGAGCAAGTCTCGAACGCTGAGGTTGACCACCTTGCCTTTGATCACCTGGGGAAATTCTTTCAATCCCGATTCTTCCATCACAAGCAAATCTTGGTAGGGCAAGATGATGTCGGGGTGAGACGGGACGGGCACCAGTTCTTGGGGCTTAGACTTGAAGCTGCTGTGGATGCGATCGCAGTCGTAGCGAATGATGGTGAGCAAACGGCGACGACTCTCTATCGGGCCATCGACGCTAATGGTGACGCAGCGATCGGCGCGATCGGCTTTGACGAGGGCGCGGTTGCCTTCAAAGTGGAGAATGACGCCCGTGCGCCAGCGCAGGTGATGTTCGCTCAAGACATGGGTGCGAACAATGAAGCGAGGTAGCAAGCCCTCCGGCAAGATCGGGTATGCGTAGCGAAAGTTGAGGCATTCTTCGAGCTTGAAATCGGCGGCTTCGGGGGGCTGCTGTTTGTCGAGCAGGTCAGGAATCAGGAAGCGGTTTTCGTCTTCTTCAAACCGGAGGCACAGCTCAAATTTTCGCATCAGCTCTAGCAAAAAGCCGTGGCGTTCGAGGGGGTAGGCGGTTGAGTCGAGGGTGCGACTGAGACAGTCAGCAGCGAGTTCGCCTTTGGTGTCAGCCAGTTCAGACGCATTGAGCAGGGTGTAGATACCGTTGGTGACCCAGTGAGGGTTGAGCACATGGGTATCGCGCAGGCGCGGATCGTCTTTGTAGTTGAGGGCAATGCCGAGGCTGTGGAGATGCACGGCGAGGGAGTTTTGCGCCCCAAAGTCGGTTTCGCCATCGTGCTGACAGATGTCGCGATATTTCTCAAAGGAGATGTAGTCGTTTTCCATGCCCGACAGCCGATTTTTGATCGTCACCCAACTGCTCGGAAAGGCATCGCGCAGGTGTTCGAGGGCATCGGTTTCGCGTTCGATGGTGGTTCGCAGTTGCTCAATGCCAATCTCGGCTTCGCAGTCCGTTGGGATAAATTTCTGAATGTTGGGAAACTTTTGCTGGAGGGCGGCGCGGTTGACATCAAAGGGATGCTCGCTGACTTTGTTGAGCACCACAATCACCGGAGAGTCGCCACCAAAACTCTGGATTAGCTCTAGCCAATATTCGGCGTCTTCGTCTTCGTGACCCTGACGACCGTTGAGCACGAGTAAGTAGAGGCTCCGCTCTGTCAGAAAAAACTGGTGGGTGGAGTGCATGATTTCTTGGCCGCCAAAGTCCCAGACGTGGAGGGTGATGTCTTCGGCGTCATGGAGGCGGATCGGCCATTGGGTAATTTGAATGCCTTCGGTCTTTTTGGAGTCGGGGTCGAAGGTGTTGCGAATCAGGCGATTGGCGAGTGAGGTTTTGCCGACGTTGCCGAAGCCGACCAAGATGAGTTTTGCTTCGTTGAGAGGAGTGCGATCGCCAAGAACTCGAAAGTAGTAGCTGAGAATGTCTTGGGGATTCGCTGGGGCGGCTTTTTCTCGGCGAACCTGCTCCCAGGTTGAGCCTAAAATCTCATCCGAAAGCCCTCACTGCT
>CAKZMO010000493.1 GCA_937128595.1 uncultured cyanobacterium
CGTTGTCGTAAGCTCCACAACATAGTCAGGAGCGTCATCATTCTAGATGAGGTTCAAACGCTTCCGATTGGGCTTCTGAAACCCATCGTGAGTGTTTTGAAAGAACTGTGTCGGCAATATCAGGTGAGTGTTGTTCTTTGTACGGCAACTCAACCTACTTTAGAAGGCGAGACCCGTCATCTCGAAGGCTTTGCCGCTGGGTCTGTGCGAGACGTGGTGCCTCAAGAAATGACATCTCGCCACTTCTCAACCCTAAGTCGAGTCGAGTATTCCGTCCCTGATGAGCCTTGGAGCTGGGTTGATATTGCTCAGGAGGTAGACCAGCATAAACAGGCTTTAGTCATTCTCAATACTCGAAAAGATGCTCTGTCGGTACTGGACGCGATCGCCACAGAAGATGCAGCGACTTTTCATCTCTCAACCTTGCTGTGTGGCAGACATCGGCGGGAGGTGCTGGAGCAGGTACGAGACCGCCTTAAAGCGGATCAACCCTGTATTCTCATCTCAACTCAGGTTGTGGAAGCTGGGGTAGATCTAGATTTTCCCGTTGTTTACCGTGCAGCGGGACCACTAGACCGCATCGTGCAGGCTGCTGGGCGATGCAACCGGGAGGGACGTAGGCCAGAAAAAGGCAGAGTCGTTGTCTTCCGGCCTCAGGAAGGCAAGATGCCCCCTGGAGAGTATCGTAAGGCGTTTGATGAAACCATGATCTTGCTGAAGCGGTCGGATTTGGACTGGAATGATCCCAGCATTTTTGAAGATTACTTCCGCCGGGTCTATCAGGGCTTAAATACAGATGCCAACGACGTGCAGAAATATCGCGAGGCTTTTGACTTTCCAGAGGTTGCCTCACGGTTCAAGCTGATTCCTGACGATACAACCCCTGTAGTAATTGACTATGACGAATCTGCTCATGAGCAAATCCAGCGCATTCGCCGCTATGGGCTAAAGACAGGGGCAATCAGAGTGTTGCAACCTTACCTGGTGAGTCTTCGGAATAAAGAATTTCAGGCGCACGAAGAACTCCGAGAACTGATTGCACCTGGGGTTTGGGTGTGGCAGGGCAGCTATGACCGCAAGAAGGGAATTGCCGTAGGCGATATGGCAATCGTCCATGATCCAGCAGATTTAATAGTGTGAGTGGAAAAATATGAGTGTTAGTGTAAAACAACTGAAGCATCTAAGTTTTACGTGCTTGGATGAGGATTGGAACACGTTCGTGATCATGAATGAGTAGAGGGGAGAAGCTCTCCCCTCTGTTTAAAATCAAATTTTATGTTTCACGCTAGTGATTATGAATTTATAATTCGAACATGTTTACTATTTGACTAGTGATGCCTAAGAATTTACCCTCCTCCAAAAGCTTGTTCAAACAGATGCGCGATTTACGTTACAGAATGCAGGCAATCGAGAGTGAGATCTCAGACCTGGAGGCAACTGTAAGCCAAGTCATCACGAGTCAAGAAGACAAGATTTATGGGCTAGAGAGTGCCGTTCATCCCTATTCCAGATGTGGAGAAGCAGCTTGCAACTGGCGTGATGAAACCTGAGTGTCATAACGTTTTGGAGACTTATATATGAATCCGCCTTTGGTGGTTAAGGTTTGGGCTGACTATGCTTGTTTCACACGCCCTGAGTTTGGAGCAGAACGGGTCAGCTACCCTGTGATGACTCCCAGCGCTGCGAGGGGAGTGTTAGAGGCTATTTTTTGGAAGCCTGAATTTACGTGGAAGATTCGGGAAATCCAGGTTTTGAGACCTATTCGGCATTTTTCAATCGTCCGCAATGAGATGAATAGCTGGCAAAGCCCTAGTTCTGCCAAAAGTGAGGACTATCGATACTTTGCCGATGACGATCGCGCCCAACGGCACACGCTAGGTCTGCGAGATGTGGCCTACATTATCAAGGCCGATATTGAGTTAAAAGCTCATGCCAATGCCAATGAAGCAAAGTATCGGGATCAGTTTCGTCGCCGGGTGAAACGAGGGCAGTGTCACCATCAACCATATTTAGGAACTCGCGAGTTCAGTGCGTTTTTCGGTGAACCTAACCCAGAGGATCAACCGATTGCTCATCAGGATGAACTGGGTTTAATGCTGCTAGACATGGAGTTCACTGCCACAAACGAATCGCCAACCCTGACGTATTTTACTCATGACGATAAAGGCGCACAGGTGACTAAGGGCAGGGCGCAACCTCGCTTTTTCAGAGCACAGCTTGAGAATGGTGTTTTGAGGGTTCCAGGATGATTCTCTCTAAGTTAAAAGAATATGCTGATACACGAATGCAGGACGATTTACCCCCTGCGATGTACGGCAAAACGTCTATTGCCTGGTTTGTTCGTTTAACGGCAGACGGTCAATATGAAGGGATTGTTTCTCTCAAAACAAAGGAAGCAAAACGAGGAATTGCTACAAATGCACCTCATCTTGGTCGAACAGTTGGGGTAAAACCAAAATTGTTGGCTGATACGGGTGAGTATGTTCTGGGGGTTGGAAGATCCAACTCTAAGCCTGAACGAGTTAAAGAATGTCATGAGCAATTCAAGCAGCTAGTTCAAGCCTGCGCTGAAGCAACTCAAGAGCCAACGGTTCAAGCGGTGCTGCATTTCTTAACCTCTTCTGAAATTGAAGCAGCTAAAGCTGAACTACCTGACGATTTTGATCCAGGCGAAGTAATTACATTTTCCGTAGATGAAGCCGTTCCGGCAGATGCAAAATCTAACTTTCAAGCCATTGAAGAATTTTGGGCTGAATATACATCAGGTGGTCAGGTAGGTCAGGACAACAATGCACCAGTGATGACCTGTCTTATCACGGGTACAGAAGGCATTGTGGAGCAAAGACTTCCATTTCTGGTGAAAGGTTTAATCGGTGGACAACCATCAGGAACAGCATTGGTGTCTGCAAATTCTCCGCCTTTTATGTCCTATGGACTTAAAAATTCGCTGACTTCACCTATTTCTCGGGATGCAGCTGAGAAATTTATAAAAGCGCTCAACTCGCTGATCGCAGATGAGAAGTCACGTATCTATATGAGTTCAACCGTCTATGTTTTTTGGACAAAGGAAAAAACTGGATTTAACCCTTTTGTCTACCTGAAACAACCTAAACCAGAAGAGGTAAAAATTCTTCTGACCTCTCCTCTAACTGGCAAAATTGCATCTAGCTTTAATGATGAAAAAGCTAATCAGTTTTATGCATTAGCCCTCTCAGCTAACAATGCTCGTGC
The DNA here is from genome assembly GCA_937128595.1 of uncultured cyanobacterium. GTDB lineage: Bacteria > Cyanobacteriota > Cyanobacteriia > CAKZMO01 > CAKZMO01 > CAKZMO01. The sequence goes on from CAKZMO010000493.1 coordinate 3,232, forward strand.
TGTCTTGCGCGACTGGCTTGAAACGACTGTTCCGAATGCAAAAGCCAATTTGCAGCAATGGTTTCAGTCTCAACAGATTGTCGATCCGTATGGTGCCAATCCTCGACCTCTCGGAGTCTACGCCTTAGCAACTAGTGTCTATCGTGATGCTTCCAAGGAGATGCAACCTGCTGCACCCACTGCGCTAATTCGGAGTGCCTTACATGGCGATCGCATTCCTGAAGACATGCTAATGAAGCTAGTGCGCCGCAATCGCACAGAACAAGACATTACTTATCCCCGCGCTGTTCTACTCAAGCTTATTTTCTCCAGTAATCCAACATCTAAAGAGATGATGCACAACATGGAACAACTAAATTCAGATCCGAATCTGCAAGGACTTGATTTGCAAGCCTATGCTTGTGGCCGTTTATTGGCTGTTTTAGAGTCAATTCAAAAAGCGGCGCTAGGCTCAGTTAATGCTTCATTGACTGATCGGTATTACGGTTCTGCATCGAGTACTCCAGCTGTTGCATTCCCACCGTTGCTTCGGGGAGCCAGAGCTCATCTTTCGAAACTTAGAAAAACCAAGGCAGGTGCTCACAAAGCTTTAGAAGAGAGATTGGAAGAAGTGACCGCTTACCTGCCAACATTTCCTAAGACATTGGGGTTACAGCAACAAGGCTTATTTGGCCTGGGATATTACCATCAACGTGCTAACGATCGCGCTAGCGCTAAAGCAAAATCTGAAGCAAATAAAGCCGCCCAAACTGCTTCAGCTTCGTAATCTGAATTTCTGATTGCTAGTTATAAAATTTTTCACAGCAAGGAATCACAGCTATGACTTCTCACCTCAATCCCGATGTTCGTCACGATTTTGTTTTGCTTTTTGATGTTGTTGATGGTAATCCCAACGGTGACCCAGATGGTGGGAATATGCCTCGCACAGATGTGGAAACTTCGCAGGGACTAGTGACCGATGTTTCGCTGAAGCGAAAAGCTCGAAACTACGTCTCAATCTATGCTGAGTATGAAATCGAAAATGATGACGACAAGGCCCCATTCAAAATTTTCGTTGAGCATCGAGGAGTCTTAAATAATCAGATCCGACGGGCTTATGTTGAAGAGGGTATAGCAGTCGGTACATCGTCTAGGGATGTCATCACAAAAGACGATGTGCTCAGTGGCTTAAGAGAACTAGGTTCTAATCTTCCTAGCGCTTTTACGTTCGTGGATAATGATGAAGACTCAGGTGAAGTAGATGCCACTTTTGAGTACAGTGGTGAATTGTCTGATGACGAACTCAAAGAATTTTATGACCAAGATGAAGTGGCTGAACTCTTTAAGCAGAATAAGGAGCTGAGTAAGTTCATCAAAGCTTTGGTCAAAAAAGCAGGCAAGCCCGCCAAAAATCGAGACAATGCAGAAAAAGCCCAAAAGTGGATGTGCCAGAACTTTTACGATGTGCGGATGTTCGGTGCTGTTATGTCCACAGGCTTAAACGCAGGTCAGGTACGTGGGCCGATGCAGCTCACCTTTGCGCGATCGATTGATCCCGTACAGCCTACAGACCTGGCGGTGACTCGTGTGGCTGTTACCGATGCCAAGGATCGGGAGAAGCTTCAAACTATTGGGCGAAAAACATTGATTCCCTATGGACTGTTCAAAGGGTATGGCTTTTATTCTCCGCATCTTGCAGCTCAAACAGGCGTTACTAAACGTGATCTCGAGCGCTTCTGGGAAGCCCTGGTTAAGATGTGGGAGTTTGACCGCTCTGCCAGCCGTGGCATGATGGCACCTCGCGGATTGTATGTGTTTTCCCATGACAACAAGATTGGCCGTGCTCCAGCTCATAAGCTGTTTGAGCGCATTACTGTCAGTCTGAAGGAATCAGTCTCAGTCCCTCGGAGCTTTGACGACTACACAGTAGAAGTTAATGCAGACAATCTGCCTGAAGGTATTAGTCTCACTCGTTTGACGGAAGGCTAACCATGACACAATCCGATGACTATGTGCTCATCAGCGCTCTCCAGCACTATGTCTACTGCCCTCGCCAATGCGCCCTCATTCATATGGAGCAGACTTTTGAGGATAACCTGTTCACATTGCGAGGGCATCGGGTTCATGAG
>CAKZMO010000494.1 GCA_937128595.1 uncultured cyanobacterium
TCCGGATGGGAAACTATGAAGAATCACAGATTAATCAAAGCCGTGCTTTGCAACTGAATCCTGACTTGTTAGAGGTTGCTACTCAACCAAAGCAATTAGAGATCGCACTTACTCAATACAACCAAGCCCTTAAAAAAACACCTAACAGCTTGCCAATTTTGTTGGGAAAAATTGGGTTTCTCACGCTTTTAGGTAACAATCTAGAAGCATTAGATTCTTGCAAAGAAGCCTTGAAATAGATCCCTCGTCTTACCAAGCCATTCTCTTACAAGCTGCTAACTTGAGTGGACTTAATCGGTATGGAGAGGCGATCGACAGCTATGATTATGCGATTGCCCTCAATCCAAATACATATGAAGCCTGGTACGAACGAGGCTTGGCACTGTATGCTCTTGGTCGCAACGAGGAAGCAATTGCCAGCTATGACAAAGCCATTGAATTCAGCCCAGGTAACCACGAAGCCTGGTATAACAAAGCCTGCTGCTATGCTTTGCAGGGGCATGTTGATTTAGCTATTGATAGCTTGCAACATGCCGTTACCATGAATGCCAAGAATCGAGAACTGGCAAAAACAGATTCCGATTTTGATTGGATTCGGGAGAGTGAGCAGTTTCATGCATTGATTGGTGCATAGTATGAGAGATCGCTAGCTATGACCAAGCCCTGGACAACAGGTTAGCTTTCCAGGCCTAAAGATGGTGTAGCTATCGGAAATATGGGAGTGCGATCGCTTGAGAATTCTTATTGTGTTGGGGTAGGGGACGCTCTCAACCAGCTAACAATTCAAATGCAGCGGACAATTGAAATACCTCTGTTCTTAGCGAAAATGTGTATTGCCGCTGATTTGAGCCGTTAGGCGGCAGCAGTGCAGTTATCCTTCTCTTGAAAGCACTCTACCAAGTAAAGCAATCAGAAGAAGTGGATGTATGGTTTGGTGCAATGGGCAGAACATGCACAAATAGATGACTTTGCAAACAGGAAAGAATCTAATGGATTTATCTAAATTGAAATGGATTAAAAATGTTAAGCACAAAGGTGATGATAAGCTTTGGGCTTATGACAAGTGTGAGAAAATGCCAATTCCAGAGGCCAAGATATTTCGGCTAAATTGGCGTGACCATAGCAATAAAGATAATGCAAAGAAACCCAGTAAGGGTGATCTAATGCTTTTACTTCAAAAAGCAAAGGTTACTCACTTGGTTGAGTTTCTGATGATGAACTATATGGAGAGGGGGCTGGTGAGTGGGGCATCTACAGGGTTGTAAAAGCCTTGTGGATGCCGCCTGATGAGTCAGATTGGGATAAATTACGACACCAGCGAAATTTCTTCGGCTTTGATTACGTCGTAGGTGATGGTGCTGCTCATGATTTATCTGCTGAAAACCAGATGCAAAAATTTCATCAATATTGGGATGAAAAGGGTGGACTGACAGCATTCCAGAATCATGTGGGCAATCTAATAAATGAAATATTTTCGACAACTGAGTAAGCAAAAGGTTAAGGTTCTCAAGTCGAAACAAGGCAGCCTATGTATCAGCTATGATCAGTCTAGTTAAGGGGTTAATGTAGGAGGAGCTAGTGACCGTCAGCATAGAATTGCCTTCTGAGCTTGAAAATGAACTCTCTGCTGAGGCATCTCAGCTTCAATTACCTCTGTCAGAGTATATTCTTCGTGTTCTCTCCTTTCGTCCTTTTCTGCAAAACTCTCCTAAAACAGGATTAGATCTTGTTGCCTACTGGGAAAGCGTTGGGGTGATCAACTCTCGACCCGATATTGTTGATAGTCAGGAACACGCCCGCCGATTGCGCACCCAAGCTGAACACCGTGAGCGAGCGTAGGTAGCCAATGTACTAGGTAGCCAATGTACATAGTCGATACCGATGTCATGATCGACATTCAGCGAGGTTATGGACCTGCTCTAGCTTGGGTTGCCTCTCTCCCAGAATTGCCAAGCATTCCTGGCTTTGTAGTGATGGAGTTAATCCAGGACGCTCAGAACAAGCAGCAGGTGCGTAAAGCCCTACAGCTTGTAGCACCGTTAGCCATTGTTTGGCCGACTGAAACCGACTGTGCCCGTGCCTTATCTGACTTTACGGCCTATCATCTATCGCACAAGGTTGGTCTGATTGATGCTTTGATTTCAGCCTGTGCTGTTGGACGTAACGCAACTCTCTGCACTTTCAACGTGAAGCACTACCAAGTGATCTCAGGATTGAGCATGGAGCAACCCTATAGTCGCTAAGCCGCCTAACACTGCGTGGGTGCGGACGGTACAGAGACTATCTGCTGAGGGTTCAAGGTTATCTGCCGCCGCACAACTTCACCGTTAGCCAGTGCTTCTGTATATACAAATCGACTTAGGAATAAAAGAGCGATCGCCCTTTTGCCGATTAACAACGCACTTTCAGATACACATATTTAAGCGCTGAAGAGAGTGCGATCGCACTACAAGATGGCGATCGCGTACACGTCTGCCTACAGTGAGTCGCCATACAATAGAGAATGACTCTCAAGATTGGAAAGCAGAAAATGGATACGACAGACAATTCGCCGATGGGGGATAACGAACCAGCAACGTTGACCTCCGTGACTGAACTACAGCACCATCTCAACGATTTACTCAAGCAACTGTCGCCAGAGCGATTACAGGTTTTGGCCGACTTTGCAGCTTACCTAACAAATGCTGAAAGCGAAACGGCAACCCAAGAGCTTTTAGCCATTTCTGGACTACTAGAACGAGTCAAACAAAATCAGGCAACTCCTAAAACCCAGTACGCGAACTGGAGAACTCTTCGCTCTGATGTATGACGTTCTTCTCCATCCTGATGCCCAGAAAGTTTATATCAACGCCGACAAAGCCTTAGCGAAGAAAATTGCTCGATGCTTATAGCAGCTCGAGCAAACCCCCCGTTTCTATCCCAATATCAAAGCTCTTAAGAGAGACTATGAAGGCTACTACCGCTACCGTATCGGAAACTACAGGGTGATTTATTCCATAGACGATGAAGTGGTTCAGGTGTTTGTCATCGCGATCGCCCATCGCAGTGAAGCTTATGAATCCTGAAGCTGAAAAGACTACTGAGGAGATGAAAACGGGCGATCGCCATCTCACCGATCGCATCAGCGCCGAACTTTCAGAACCACATGTTTAGGTGCTGAAGAAAGTGCGATCGCCCCTCTATTAGTTATGAAGTGCGATCGCCAGTTGACCCTTATATACACCGAGCGGCCAAGCTCCAGCTTCGCTTGATGTATGGGCTACAATGACTGCAAATCATCGCCACTCAATCACTGATATGACAGCCGCACCGCGCGTTATTCATAGCGACTTTGAAATACTGGGGGGAACTCCTGTTTTTGTTGGAACCCGTGTCCCCATGAAAACGTTGCTTGACTATCTTGAAGCGGGCGATTCACTCGATGAATTTTTAGACCATTTTCCGAGTGTTAAACGTGAGCAAGCGATCGCCTCTCTGAAGCTCCACCAAGCGAACTAAGCAACATCTTAATTAAAACTGAAGAGAGAAAGGGCAATTGCCCTAAACTAGCAGCCACATCTTGAGCCTTATTTTGAATTTACGCAGAGTAGCTTCCATGACAATTCGCGACAATGCCGTTACCAAATTGCAGCAACTTTCTGAGCCGCTTTTGCAGGAAGTAAACGACTTTATTGATTTCTTGATGGATAAACATCAGGTTGTAAGCACTGCTGATCAGCCGGATAAGACGATCGAAAAAGTATGGTTACAGTGGTTTGAGCAAGTAGAGCGTCTGGATCTTCCTTCTCCTGATACATCGGAGAGTTATCAACGGCTCTTGATTGATAAGTATCGGCAACAAGGGCTGGAGCTATGATCCTGTGCGATGCAGGAGTTCTGCTTTGC
>CAKZMO010000495.1 GCA_937128595.1 uncultured cyanobacterium
TTACAGATTTTGCACTTCCTCTAAAACTTTTTCCTGCCGCTGCTCATTTTTTAGCGGACGATACGTCAGGTTAGAAACCACAACGAAAGCAATCAGACCCACTAGCGGACTAATCAACGTCGGAAAACCGTCGAAATCAATAGTAAATAAGCTGTTGGGAATATAGAACAAGGTGTTATCAATGCCAAACATTGTGGGCATGAGGGCAAAGAAAAAGAGCCGGGTAACAGAGCCTGCAATGATACAGGCTAAAGCTCCTTGCTGAGTAGATTTTCTCCAAAATAGCCCGCCCAAAAGGGGAACGACCAGCCCCGCAAATCCTAGGTCAAATCCCAGTAGCAACAACACCCCAGTTTGAGGCACTCGTAGCCCTAAAAATACTCCCAATATCGTGATCACGATCGCCATTAATCGAGTAATTAGCAAGAGGCGATCGCCACCCCCACCATGTCCGGCACCAGCCCCATGACGGATTCCAAAAACATTGTGAGCCAAGACCGACGAGGTTCCTAAAATCGCGCCATCGGCGGTTGAGAGCGAGGCCGACAAAATCGCTGCTAACACAAGCAGTCCCAATACCGGAGGCACCACATTCTGGAGGAGAGCAAAGAGTACCGGGCCATCCGCTACAACTCCTGCCTCGTCGAGAATTCGATTTGCCGACAGGGCTATGACCGAAAAGGGTATTCCCACAAGTAAGGTGCCAACAGAAGCTGAGAAACAAGCTTTTTGAGCTGTTTCTGGACTTTCCGCCGAGAAAATTCGAGCCATAAAGTCAATCGCCACCATGTTGCCCAGTCCGAGTGCCAAAATGCTGGCCCAGTTAATGGCTGCACCTGAACTCACTGACGTTAACTGTTCCAGCGCTAGAGGCCCCATTCCAGGCTCAATGCTGAGACCAAAATTAGAGACCAGATAAGTCAACAAACCCAACGTGCCGACCAGGGCAATCACGATTTGCATCGCGTCGGTGTAAGCCACCGCAAACAGCCCCCCCGAAACGGTGTAAGCAAAGACGAGAACCGCTAGCAGGGTAATGCCACCGATGTAGCTCGTCCCCAAAAACGTTTGAAACATATAGCCGCCAGCGACTAAGTTGCCAGCCAGCAAAAATGAAAAACTGACGGACATAATGCAGGCCGCAATCAGTTCAACCCGGCGACCGTACTTCACCCGATAGAAGTCGGGAATCGTAATCAGCCCCATGCGATTCATGGGCTTAGCCAAAAATGTCCCTGTTAAAAACAAACACAGCGACAAACCGATAGGTAAGGCTGCGCCTGCCCAAAAGCCAAACTCAGCCGACAAATCGGTATTGCCTAACGTCGCATTTGAGTCTACCGACTGAGCCATCAGAGTAGCGGCAGCTAAGGGCAAAGCCAATCCTCTGCCTGCCACTAAAAAGTTGACGCTATCGCCTTTGATCTGTTGAGACGCCCAAGCCCCAATGCCTAATGTTCCTAATAGAAAAACAACAATTCCATAGGAAAAACTCGTATGTTCCATATGCTTATCTCCATCTCCAAATTAGATATCGAACACTCGTAAAGTGCTACGAAAAAAGCCCGAGAGACAGTTTGCAATCTTAAAAAAGATCAACAAACTTCTCCCGGGCTTTTATCCCTCCGTGAACCTGTCTAGTTATTTCTAAACTTAGACTGGCTGCATCTCTCGGACCGAACACTCAACTGCCTTGAAGAGCTGGAACCCTAGATGCAAAATTGTTAATGAATTGTCCAAAGTCAATCGCTAAACAACGAAAGCTTTTTTTGAATGTGTATTTTTTACTTTCAAACTCTGTAAAGGATTATCAATAAGTAGCGGGAGAAAATAAGTGTCTATTGATACTTTTGGGATTAAAAGTATTAGTGTTTCATGACTTTATAAAAAGCCCCCCTGAAACCTCTAGTGCATGGTTTCAGGGGGACATCATTGATTGATTCAGTTCTGCAATGCTTCGCTTCCCAAGCGTTGTGGAAGGTGTTGAATGGGGATGATTCAGTCCGTTAATTCACCTGAATCTGCGCCAACGCAGAAGACTGGAAATAGTGACCCACGATTTGCTGATAGTTGTAGCCTTGACCCGCCATGCCGTAAGCGCCCCACTGGCTCATGCCAACGCCATGTCCAAAGCCTCGACCATTCACCACAAATCGAACCGGAACTGAGCCTGAGCTGCCTGTGCTCGCCAGTCGTCCCATTTCGGGCGTGATGCTGAACAAGGTGCTCTTGAGGCCCAAGGCACGCCGCACATCACTGCCACTGAGGACACGACTGCCGCGATCGCCCTCTACCCGCACAGACTCAACTCTTCCCCTGGGTGTTGTCTCAACTGCCGTAATGCGAAGGACGCGTCCAACTCCGGTAATGCGTTGCTGAAAGCTCTCTGCTGAGAACTCTTGACTCCATCGAAATCCTCTGTTTCCTGCAACTTCGTCAAAGTCTTGCACGGCTCGCAGATAGGGCCGAGGCGATGACCAGATATCTTCTACGTTTTCAGTGTGGCCGCCAGAAGAGGAGTGGAATACAGACTCGATAATCTGACCGTTGTAAGTTAGCACTTGCCCTGCGGTGCCGTTGACCGCCATCTGAGTCGTATTCGTTTCTTTTTGTAACCCTTCATAGACTTGCCAGGTGGTCGTGTCTCCGACATCAAAGACGGCATTGCCGTTGTGTTGACGCTTGTATAGTGCATAAGTGCGAGCGGCGACTGCTTGCGCCTTCAGCGCTTCAAGATGCCAACTTGCAGGCATCTCAGAGCCAACGACACTATAGAGATATTGCTCCAAATCAACATAATTGACCGCAGTAAGCCCACCGGGTACAGCAACAACTTGGGTGCGACCTCGATACCACTGATCGCCAATGGAGACATACCCCCCGTCTGTGGGTTCAATCCAAAATAGTCCACTTTCCCACTCGTGAATCTCGACTTCGCCTGCATCGGCTTCAGCCATAACGCTGCTCATGGCTGGAATTTCGGCGATCGCCTGTCCAGACGCATCTCGGACAACGGCCTTAGTTGATGTTCCAAGCTGCACTTGCGATACTTCTTGTTCAATCGCGACTCGCAACTCTAGAGCGGCTTGTGCTGATCCGGCACTCAGTAAACAGCCCAAAACGGTCATGAACCCGACTAAACTCGTTTTTCGCGGAGCGGAGCGAATAAAGCGAAGCGGAAGACTCAACAGGCGCTGAGCAAAGGACTGCATCAAAGTCTGACCTAGAAACAGTTTACCGTTGGCGGTCATAAGGTTTCTCTCACCAAAAATATGTGGACAGTTAGTACATTCGTGAACCATTCAACTATGAGTCATTGAACTGAAAAGTGACTCAGTTTGAGAAGGCTCAATGAAAAGAGTCTGACCAAATTGACAAAAGCTTATGACATCTTATGTCGTTTTGCCATGATCTTTTTTCTGCGGATCATTTTCTGCGGATCAGTCTTGCCCCCAATTTTTCTCAAATCGTCAGCCATGCACAACGCTTCTGAGCATACCCAATTTATTACTCGTTTGATAAAAGGTCTGCGACAGGATGATAGATAAGTTCACGATATAGACCAATGTCTTATGCGCTTCGTGTAGGCATGATTACAAGCACGTTGGCCCAAATGTGCTTGTGCAAAAACGTTGATCGATAGCGCCTAAAAGGGTGCATCATCCATTGAATTTGAGAGTATGAACATCAAATTTAAAAGTGAGTGATGGACTGCCGAGTTTGCTGGGCGATCGCCAGCCATTCTACAACTTATCAGTATTCATCGATTTGAATATCTATCAGCACAGATGCACGGTTTCGTAATTGATTTTTGCGTTTTTAGCGCGGGCTTTCTAAGAGGATGTTTGAGAAGTCGTCAATGCTACTTCAGATCCCCCCTAGCCCC
>CAKZMO010000496.1 GCA_937128595.1 uncultured cyanobacterium
ATACCTGTCCTAACCTATCTGCGCATTGCCATAGCATGAGATTTAGCAATTGTGCATACTGATCTGACGAGCGGAAGGGTAACGTTGGCGATCGCCCCTCTCCTCACTCATCTTTAGACCCGTCAGCTCATTAGTCAGCACAAGGCAGCATAATTTCGAGGCTCTCAATGAGCTGCCTTGTGCCGTGGAGACGCCTCAGACTCTTGTTACGACATGTCAATCGATAGAGTCCGGACTAGAAATCCCCACTTATCAGCAATCTCTTCGATGATTTTAGTAGTGGGCTTTCCAGCTCCGTGCCCAGCTTTCGTTTCAATCCGAATCAGGGTTGGTGTTTCACCCTCATGAGCTTCCTGAAGCGCTGCTGCAAACTTGAAGCTGTGAGCAGGTACGACTCGGTCATCGTGATCCGCCGTGGTGATTAGCGTCGCTGGATAGGATGTTCCAGGCTTCAAATGATGAAGTGGCGAATAATCGTAGAGAGCTTTGAATTCTTCAGCGTTGTCAGGAGAACCGTAGTCTGATGTCCAAGCCCAGCCGATGGTGAACTTGTGGAATCGCAGCATGTCCATCACCCCCACAGCAGGGAGCGCCGCCGCAAATAGGTCAGGACGCTGGGTGATGCAGGCTCCGACTAAAAGACCGCCATTGCTGCCTCCGGCGATCGCCAACTTGGGGGTAGAGGTATAGCCTTCCGCAATCAGCCACTCTGCTGCTGCAATGAAATCATCAAACACATTTTGCTTGCGTCCTTTTGTCCCAGCTTGATGCCAGCCTTCGCCATATTCGCCGCCGCCGCGCAGGTTGGGAACTGCATAGACGCCACCCATCTCCATCCAGACGGTGTTGCTGATCGAAAATGAAGGCGTTAGAGAGACATTGAAGCCCCCATAGCCGTATAGCAACGTCGGGTTTTGTCCATTGAGCGCTATCCCTTTTTTGTGGGTGATAAACATGGGGATGCGTGTGCCGTCTTTGCTGCTGTAGAAAACCTGTTGGGTTTCAAACTGGCTCGGGTCAAAATCGACACTGGGCTGTCGAAAGAGCGTGCTTTCTCCAGAAATCAGGTTGTAGCGATAGATCGTTGGAGGGGTAATGAACCCTGTGAAAGTGTAGAAAGTTTCGATATCATCACGCTTTCCTGAAAATCCGCCCACGGAGCCGATTCCAGGAAGTTCAGCTTGGCGGACAAAGCCGCCATTTAGCTCAAAGACGCGCACCGTAGAGCGGGCATCTTGCAGGTAAGACGCCAAAAACTGGTTGTTGAGCACGCCGACGCTCTGGAGCGTATCGTCTCTTTCTGGCACCAGCTCTTTCCACTGATCGCGGCTGGGATTATCGATGGCGATCGCAATAACGCGTCCTCGTGGGGCGTCTAGATCGGTTTGAAACCAGAAGCGTGAGTCATCGTGTTCGATGAAATCAAACTCGGCCTCAAAGTCTTGAATCAGCTCAATGACAGGTGCATCAGGCTGAGTTAAGTCCTTATAAAACACCAGATTTTTGCGATCGGTGCCGCGCCATACAGAGATGATCAGATACTGTCCATCTTCGGTAACAGAACCACTGAAGCCCCACTCTTTCTCATCAGGACGATGGTAGACCAGCACGTCTTCAGACTGCGGCGTGCCGAGGCGGTGGTAAAACAGCTTTTGAAAATAATTAACATCTTCAAGCTTAGTTTTCTCATTAGGTTCGTCGTAGCGGCTATAGAAAAAACCTTTCCCATCTTTCGTCCAAGACACGCCCGAAAATTTGACCCACTGGATATGGTCGTCCAGATCTTCACCCGTTTCAACCTTACGAACTTTCCATTCTTTCCAGTCTGACCCTGAGGCAGAGATGCCATAGGCCACAAGGGAAGCGTCTTCGGTGATGGCTAGTCCTGAAAGAGCAACCGTGCCGTCTTCAGAAAAGGTATTGGGGTCGAGAACTACTTGAGGTTCTGCATCAAGCTCAGTAAGCGTGTAGAGCACATCCTGGTTTTGCAGCCCATCATTTTTAAAGAAAAAGTAGCGATCGCCCTTTTTTGAGGGAGTGCGGAACTTTTCATAGTTCCAGAGCTGGGTCAGCCGTTCTTTGATGGCTTGCCGCTCAGAAATCTGGTTGAGATATCCAAAGGTGAGCTTATTCTGGGCTTCGATCCACTGGCGACTTTCATCCGAATCGGGATCTTCGAGCCATCGATACGGATCGGCGACCTTAACACCGTGGTAATCATCGACCTGATCGACCTTATGGCTTTTAGGATAATCCAACATGATATGCGCAAATAGGAGGTGCTGAGGCATCAGTTAACGATGCCCTGCCTGATTCTAGCTTAGAGCTTGTGTTCTCCCTGACGAACCCAGAAGAAAGCAGCAAAAGCAGCATCCCACATTTACAAATTTATCGATTAGGTCAGACCGTTGATCCGCAGATATCGCAGATAGACCCGTTCAGCATCTTGCCTTGACTCCAAAATCGATACTCGGCTCCAGCATCTGCGTTGTCTGCGGATACAGCTCTGTCCCGATACAAGCGACGAGTGCTATGCAAAATTGAAGGCACTCAACATCAAGCACAGCCAAGGCGATCGCCCCTTCAGTTCGGCTTCTGAAGCGAACACAGATTCGAATTCAGTCCTCAGGCTCGACCCAGCGATCGTCTGACTTGATCAAGTTAATCAGCTCTTCGACGCCCTGATCTTCAGGCACTTTTTTAATTTCTTCGCGACCTCGGTAGAGAGAAATAAATCCGGGTTGACGACCCACGTAGCCGTAATCAGCATCAGCCATTTCGCCGGGGCCATTGACAATGCAGCCCATCACCGCGATGTCTAGTCCAGTCAGGTGCTTGGTGGCTTCGCGCACCTTGTGCAGCACTTCTTCTAGGTTAAACAGCGTCCGACCACAGGACGGGCAGGCGACATATTCCACCATGGTTTTCCGCAAGCCCAATGCCTGAAGGATGCTGTAGCACACGGGAATTTCTTTTTCGGGGGCTTCTGTGAGGGAGACGCGAATGGTGTCGCCAATGCCTTCCGCCAAGAGCGTACCGATGCCAGCCGTGGACTTGATGCGCCCATATTCTCCATCTCCAGCTTCGGTGACGCCCAGGTGCAGCGGATAGTCCATGCCGAGCTTGTCCATTTCGCGCACCATCATCCGATAGGCCGCCAGCATTACAGGCACACGAGACGCTTTGAGAGAAATCACTAGGTTCTGATAATCCAACGATTCGCAGATGCGGATGAATTCTAAGGCCGACTGCACCATTCCCTCCGGGGTGTCGCCATAGGTAAACAGCATCCGCTCAGCGAGGGAACCATGATTGACCCCGATGCGCATAGACTTATTTTGCTCTTTGAGCGAGAGCACTAGGGGCTTGAGGGTCTCGCGAATTTTTTCGCCAATTTCGTCGAACTCGGCTTGGGTATACTCTGTGCGATCGCCCGTCGGCTTCTCAAACACGTACAGCCCTGGATTGATGCGCACCTTATCAACATGCTTTGCCACTTCCAGCGCAATCTTCATGCCGTTGTGGTGAACATCAGCCACCAAAGGCACATCCTGATAGGTTGCCTTCAGCTTTTCCTTGATTTCAGCAACCGCCTTTGCATGACCGATGCTGGGAACCGTGACCCGCACAATTTCACAGCCAATTTCGTGAAGACGGCGAATAGCTGCAACGGCACCTTCGATGTCGTGGGTGTCTTCGTTGATCATCGATTGCACCACAACCGGATGTCCGCCCCCGATGATGATGTCTCCCACCGGGACAGGACGAGTTTTACGGCGATGGATTGTAGTGTCGGTCAGCAAGGTGGGATCGGAGGACGCACCGGAAGTTGACGCACCAGGAGCTTGGGGATTAGGCAGAGTCTGCATACAAAATCGTTATGGCGTTTCAGTCAGTGACTTCGTGGGAGTGACACCTAATGAATCGAAGGTATCCACATCCAGATTGCCACAGATGAGGAATGTTTGGACGTGTTTTGCATATCATGCTACAGAAACGCAACGTAAAGAGACAACGTTGCAAGGAAAAAATGGGTGACTAATCGACGTACTGAATCACCGTTTCAGCCGTATAACGAACTTTGGGGCGATCGGCATGTTTGTCATCGGGGGCGCGATAGCCTGCGGCACAGGTGACTACTGTGCTGTAGTCCTGAGACGTGAGACCTAGAACTTCGTCATACTTAGCCGGAACGATGCCCTCCATGGGACAGGTGTCGATGCCTAACATCGCAGCACAGGTCATGAACTGACCCAGGGCGACGTAGACCTGACGAGCCGCCCATTCATCTTTATTGAGGGGAAACGGGGGATCGTCTAGAAACCCTTTGACCATCGATCCATACCCCTCAAGATTTTCAGTGGAAACGTCTTGCACATCTGCCATTCGTTCGACATATTGATCGACGTCAGCTTCATCGATATTCTGCTTAATCGCGAACACCACAAAATGAGACGCATCTACGACCTGGGTTTGTCCCCAAGAGTGTTCTAATAATTGTTGGCGAATCTCAGGATTGCGAACCACGATAAACTTCCAGGGCTGTAGACCAAAGGAAGAGGGGGCAAGAACAAGGCTCTGTTCCAGCGTTGTCCAAACGGGATCGGGAATTTGGCGTGTGGGGTCGAAGGCTTTGGTAGCATATCGCCAATAGAGCTGCTGGGTAACGGTTTCAGTCTTGAGAACAGCATTCTCGGTTAACATGTCGCGGGTTGACTCAGGCATCACGATTCTCCTTTATGGTTTTACGGTATGAGTTCACGACGGTTTTCTCAGCCGCTGATGAGTTGAGCTAGATAAGATGCTCCTGAGCCTCGTCAGGACTCAAATTGTTCTTGATAGCGCCCTAGGGCAATCAGCGAAAAATATTGCTGATACATGTGGTATTTGAGATAGAAATGGCAAGGAAAGCCCGTACCTGTGAAGTAGGCTTCGTCCCAAAAACCGTCATCCAGTTGGATATCGACAAGGTATTGAACGCCTTTGGCGATCGCCCCCTGATCGCAATTTTCCGTCGCTTTCGCCGCATCCATGAGACCAATCAATGCCCAAGCCGTTTGAGATGCCGTGCTATCGCCCTGCCCCTTGAACTGAGGATCGTTGTAGCTAAAGCAGGTTTCGCCCCAGCCCCCATCCTCGTTTTGGCACTGAAGTAGCCACTCGACACCTCGCTCGATCTGAGGCTGGTGCGACTCGGGATTCGTCAACGCCAAGGCAGAGAGAACGCCACTGGTGCCATAGATGTAGTTCACTCCCCAACGGCCAAACCAAGAACCATCGGCTTCCTGTTCCCGCATGAGATAGTTGAGCGCACGGACTAAGCGAGGGGGAGATTCGACATCGGAGGCAGGCAGTAGAGAGGGAATATTGACATAGGGAAGAGACGGTTGAGAGGCCACCAGGGGAGCATAGAGCTTCGATTCGCTCAGTAAAGGGATGAGATAGCCGATCATTTCGACCACCCGTGCAGTCACATCCGCCGTGTTCGGGTCAATCATCGCCTTCAGATCCGCGTAGGGCAGAGCATTCAACCACTCGTGGTCGTTGTCGATATCAAACGCACCCCAGCCGCCGGGTTTGCACTGCATGGTGGCGATCCAGTCCACTGCACGGGCGATCGCCGTCTGTTTTAGTTTTTCGTTGGGAAGCTCAAGCTGACTCAGCGCCATAACCACAGTAGCTGTGTCGTCTACATCGGGATACCAGCGATTGACAAACTCAAACGCCCAAGCCCCAGGTCGCCCTTGCTTGTTTTTCACAGCCCAGTCACCATAGTCGATGATTTGGCGATCGCACAGCCATTCCCCAGCTTTCACCAGTTCGGGATGATCAGCAGGCAACCCAGAATCGCGCAAGGCTCGAATACACCAAGCCGTGTCCCATACCGGAGAAACGCAGGGCTGCACATGGTAGGTCTCCTCAGTCTCGATGGCAAAGCGATCCACTGCGGCCATACCTCTCTCGACTAAGGGATCATGGGGATCGTAGCCGAGACAGCGCAGTCCTAATAGTGAGTTGAGCATGGCGGGAATAATGCCACCCCAGTCTCCAGTTTCTTCTTGGCGTTCTAAGACCCACTTTTCTGCTGCTTTTAACCCCGCTTGCCGAAACGGAACGAGGTTTGCCTTTTCCATGAACTTAAACACCTTATCCAGGGTCAAGAACAGATCACTCCAGTTGCCGCTCTTAGGAAAATCTAGGTTGGCTTGTTCCCGTCCCTCAACATACAGCTCGTCAAGGGTCATCGCTGGCTCCGTCACGAAGACAGGCTTTTGGTCAAACACGATCAGCAACGGCACCGTGCTGCCCCGTGCCCAACTCGACATTTCATAAATCGGAAACGACTGCGGCAGCAGCATAATCCACGGGGGAATCGACGGCACGCCACGCCAGTCGTAGCAGCCAATCAGCGCCAGATGCAGCTTAGTAAATACCCGGCACTGGGTAATGCCGCCCTTATCGAGAATGAACGATCGCGCCTTCACCATTGCCGGATCGTCAGATGACACTCCCAAGAGCTTCATTGCCATGTAGGCTTCTACCGAGTTACTGAGATGGCCACCATCGCCGTAGAACAGTTCCCAGCCCCCATGTTCTCTCTGCTCCCGTCGTAGATAGGCTTCTACTTTATGCAACGGGCGACTGGCATCTGTGCCCCAAATCTTGTGAAGCAGCACCACTTCCGCCGCCATCGTCACGTTAGACTCCAGCTCAGACCACCAATAGCCTTCTTCATACTGTTGCGACAGGATATAGCGTTGGGATGCGGCGATCGCCTGCTGTAGCCCTGAGACGGTGGCGCGTTCCTGGGTCTGCATGAAAATTTGTCCTCAACCGTGATGCTAGTTTCGTGGGTACTCGTTTGAGATGCCTGGGTTCATATCAGACACGCAAAACAGACATGTCGTCAAACCATTAACAAAACTATACAGGAGGCGATCGCCTCGTGACTCACCCAGTCAGGCGGTCATCGAGAAAGTCGGACATCGTAATCTGAAACAACGCAATATAGCGATACTAAATCGCTTGTGAATTGCTAAGTGAGAGGCGGCGCAGCCCGCCCCTCCTCTCACAAATCATTTGAGATTGCTATATAAAAAAAGGCGCTTTGGTTGTCATTCCAAAGCACCTGGTAATCCACCGATTTGACTCAGAGCACAGTCAAACCCTCTCAACAATCAAAACCTTAGCGTTTGGACATCACACAACCAGTCCACCGAACGAACCGTAGAGAATGTTGACGGCTCCTGTATTGCTTGTACCCCCCTCACCGGGAGAGGCGATCGCTAAATCTTCAAAACCATCACGGTTGTAGTCGCCTGTAGAGAGGCTGTAGCCAAACTCATCAAAGGATTGAGCGCTGCCACCTGTGACATCATTTTGGCTCAAGAATTGGTTTCCGGTGCTGCTAAGGCCAAAGGTAGATCCGTAAATGATGTTGACTGCTCCCGCATCGGTTGCTGATCCGATGTTTTCACCGGGTGTTCCGACGGCCAAATCATCGAAGCCGTCACCATCAAAGTCTCCGACTGCAAGAGTTTCGCCAAAGCCGTCAAAGGCCTCAGCACTAGAGCCGATAAGATCGTCCTGTGTCCAAAACTGGCTTCCTAAACTCGTCAAACCGAATCCAGAACCGTACACGACATTGACTGCACCAGCGTCTGTGACAAAGCCAACATCTTCTCCGGCAGCTCCAGCTGCTAAATCGTCGTAGCCATCGCCATCAAAGTCACCCACAGCCAGACTACTACCAAAGTGATCATCCCCTTCGGAGAAAGAGCCGTTGAGATCATCCTGAACCCAAGATTCACTATTGCTGCTTGTCAGCCCAATGAACGAGCCGTACATAACGTTGATCAAGCCTGCATCGACGATCGAGCTGAAATCTTCGTTGACCGCTGCGGCTACTAAGTCATCATAGCCATCGCCATCAAAGTCTCCTGCTGCTAGGCTTGAGGCAAAATTATCTCCAGTTTCAGCACTGGTGCCGTTGAGAAAATCTTGAGTCCAGTACTCGTTATTTAACGTTGTGAGTCCCGAAGCTGAGCCATACAAAAAGTGGAAGGCTCCTGCATTAACGATTGTGCCAACGTCTTCACCGACTGCGCCAGCAACGAGATCATCGTAGCCATCGCCGTCAAAGTCTCCTGTGGTCAGGCTAGCACCGAAGAAATCAAAGGCTTCAGAATTCGTGCCTGCTAAATCATCTTGGACAACAATGCCGCTACCCGTTGCGGTTAGACCTGCGGTGGAACCGTAGGCGATGTTGACGGAACCTGAATCCGTAACAGAGATCCAGTCTTCTCCATCCGCCCCGATCGCCAAGTCATCATAGCCATCGCCGTCAAAGTCTCCTGCGGCTAAGCTGCCTGCAAAATAATCGAAAGCTTCTGAAGCACTTCCGTTGAGGTTGTCTTGCACCACAAACTGATTGCCAAGAGTTGTGATACCCGTGAAGAAGCCATAGACAGCGTGAAATCCTCCTGCATCCGTCGTCGAACCGATGCTCTCAGAGGAGGAGCCGATGATTAGATCAGAATAGCTATCGCCGTTGAAATTGCCGCTTACTAAACTTGCACCAAAGAAGTCGCTGCTCTCGGCCGTTGTTCCCGTCAAATCATTTTGAGTGACGGTTTGGCTGGAGAGAGTCAAGGGAGCGAGGCTGAGAGATGCAATATTGACAGCGCTGTCGAGAGTTTCAGGGAGAACCGGAGTGATTTGCTCAATAATCGTCATGGTAAATGCCTTGGATTAGATAGGGGGTTATCAATCGGCAAGGACACGTAAATCTGACGGCATTCGACTTATGCAGTTTCAACTCGTAGGATGCAAATCGGTGCCTCAAAACCTATGGATGAGCATGGTCTGATGAGGCAATCGAATGAAGCGATCGCTAAGGATTGAATCGGCGCAAAAGTAACTCACAAAAAAACAGGAGCATTTCAAAAACGCTCCTGCTCAATTCATTAAATTAACTGTGTTGTGCCAGCCTAAGGCGACTGATTGATCGAATGAATAGACGTAATATGTCCGAGAATCTCTATCGAGTTGCGAAGGAAGTAGGCTGGTGATTGCCCTGTAGCTGGGTCTCGATTCGGAGTAGATTCTCAACGCGATCGTCAGTAGAAGGGTGAGTCGAGAACAGATTGCTCATGAACTTCTCCTTCGGGAGAGCATTCATGATCAGTAGCGGTTCAAAAGACGGGTTGCCTGCCATCGGTACATTACGGGCGATCGCCTCTAGCCGCTTCAATGCCCGAGCTAGAGCGCGGGGATTGCCTGTCAAACGAGCCGACCCTTCATCAGCCGCAAACTCACGAGTCCGGGAGATTCCGAGCTGAATGACCGTGGCTGCCATCGGAGCCAAAACAATAGTCGCCAACATCGCGAGGGGGTTGGGGCCATCGTCATCTGAACCTCCAAACCAAAGGGTATAGCTCATCACCTGAGCCAGCAGTGAGATCGCACCCGCAATGGTTGCTGCTACCGCTTGTGTCAATGTGTCGCGGTTGATGATGTGGCTTAGCTCGTGGGCAATCACCGCTTCTAGCTCATCCGCAGATAGAGCTTCCATGATGCCTTCCGTTACAGCCACAGCCGCATGATCAGGGTCGCGTCCGGTTGCGAATGCATTCGCGGCCTGCCCTGGAATGATGTAGACAGAGGGTGTAGGGATCTCGGCGCGATCGCTCAGACGCTTCACCATGTCGTAGAGCTGAGGTACTTGCCCTGGTTCAATGGGTCTAGCCCGATAGGCAGCTAGTGCAATCTTGTCTGAGTAGAACCATGAACCCAGGTTCATGACAGCAGCGATCCCTACGCCTACTAATGCTCCGCTCGTTCCCCCGATTAGCCAATAGCTTGCAGTAATTAGCAGGGCGCTCAATAGTCCCAAAAGAGCGACAGTTTTAAACTGATTCATCGTGGCCTCCATTAAGGCTTCTAACAACTACGTAGCTGAAGTCCTCGTCGGGAAGACGCAGCCACTTTGATGAACCTACACAGTCTCAAGGGCGGTCAGAGCTAACTGAGTCGCAATCCTGAAGCGTTAAGTTCTGTATCAATCATACCGAGCTTTACAGAGGTTTCGGACTGTCACGAGGGAGAGAAAACCGTCCTGACAGAGGTGTAAATCTACGCTTATGGCAAAATAAGTCGCCAGTCCTGAGATGAAGATTATTCTTCGATCAGATACCAAGGGCTGACTTCAATAACACCGCTGGGCTGAAACACGACCCTAACTTGGGCAATCGTTTGGTCTCTCAGCGTGTCGGGGTCTTCTGGAATCGTAAGCAAATCGAGCAGCGGCAGCTCATCCAAAAACTCGATCGCCATGTCGCGATTGTCGCCGGGATAGCTAAACCCGACGATATCTCCCGACTCTAATACGCCGACTCGATATTCTAGGGGCTCGTCAAACGTCGGTTCGTTGTCCCATTCTTCATCTAGGCGATCGCGCAAATCTTGAGTAATGTCTTGAATCAGATCGCGGTCGTTGAGGGGCGAAGCTTGGGTAAAGAGTTCCTCTATTTCTTCTTCGCTGGGCAGGTTTTCTGGGCTGACGGCCTGAGAGGCTGAACTATTGTCGGAATCAACACTAGCGATTGAACCTGAACTAGAATCAGCATCGGCATCAGAATCAGGAGAGGTAACTGCGTCAGTGTCAGTATTATTAGCTTCCTCATCTTCACTTGCTGCGGCCTCTGTTTCATCGGATTCCGTCACAGGTAGCGGCTCTGTTTCGTCAAGCGCCTCGTCCGTCTCCTCTTCATCGAGAACCTGTTCATTTGCGGTCGGTTCCTGCTCCGTCGGACGAAACTCTGGCGGTGGCACGAAGAAGAGGGCGATCGCCGCAGCAGCTAAGCTCGAAATTCCAATCACAGCAGGAATCACTCGCTCGGCAACGGGCTCCTGAGACGTGGCCTTTCGCTTTGGAACAGGAGTGAGTTGAACAGCAATATCAGGCAAGGTTTGAGCATCAGCAACCATTTGGTCAATGGCTTCCACCAAATCGAAGAGCTGCACGGTCGAGAGATCGAGCTGTACCGTGGAATCCGGAGGACTCTCTGAACTTACCGCCTCGCCTTCCGGTTTGGCGTGAGACTGATCTGACTCGGAGTCTGGCGATCGCACAATCAGCCGATGGACATAGGGGCTGACCTGCTGAAGCTGCACTTGAGAAGCAGATTGGCCACGGCGTTCAGCATGGGGAACTCCACTCAGCACCTGCTGGGCATATTGGCTCGTGTTAGTAACCAAACTTTCGAGAAATGCGCGATCGCCACTAATGGCTTGGTTTTGCCCACTAAAATGGCACTCTGCATTGGCCAAGATCGTCATCGCAGGGCGTGTCTCTGCAAAGCCAGTCGCAGACGATTCAGATTCATCTCCCCAGCCTTCAAGCACCAGCTTGCAGTTGGGCAGGCTATATTGCCGCTGAATCGTCATGCCACTTCTCCATCAAATAAACTACTCCAAAGCCGCTGAGAACCTGCTGTTCCGGTGCAAAACAAGAGCTGACTAAGCAACTGAAGAGCAAGCTGATTGAGCTTTTCGTCGGTGTCATACGCTGCAACGCCTGCACGCTTGGGATTCATCCGCGACCGAAAATGAGCCCGAAACCGCTCTAAATAATTCGCGAGTCGAAAGTGATGTTCGGGAGAGAGCTGCTTTTCGACGAGCTGCTGATTGGCTAGCAAAAGCTGACGAATCAGAACCGTCAGACGCTTGGCTAAATGGCAGGCGATCGCCACCAGCGCTTTTGCCTCATCGATCGACAAAGGACGACGCTGACTGCTACGACGCAGAGGATTGGTGCTCCGTAGCCGCCACAGTGCCACTCGATTCTTAATCAAATCCTGTAGATTTAGCTCTTTGGAGGTCTTGAGCAGGGCTTCTGAGCCTCCCAAGTCCAGTGCCTCGATCGCCAACAATAGCAAGTCAATCTGAAGCCTTGTCCGTCTGGGACAGGTTCGATCTGACACGTTGGGAACGGGTAGATTCGCAATGGCAGTAGGCGTTGATTGAACGGATGGGCTAGGCGTTTGCATGAATCTCGAAATGGAGTGTCCAGCGATAAATCAGCAGAATTCTATCTGCGATTGTGAAATGAAATGGCTCTGTTGTTTGACGAGATGCATCTTAGAGACACAGTCAAGATCGATCTTGATCGATTATTCAGACCGATCAAAGAGAGCGACAGAAATAACTCTCTCATCCTGCCAAAATTCAGCGCTAACTTACCCAGATCCGTACTAAAACGAATCATGATGTTGTTTAACAGGATTCTTCAAGATCCTTCCAGTTCTTGAAGATACTTGCCACACCCTCGTTAGAGCGTTGTTGAACGAAAGTCGGGAAGATCTTCCTTTATAGCCTGTGATATCTGAGTCTTCGTGGCTGTAACATTTCGCCACGAGACGCTTGCACGACAAGGCTTAGAAGAAAATTGTGTTTTCCCTGAACTATGACTCGACTTTGACACCCCGCCAAAATGCAACATGACCCTTGATTTGTTTGGCGGCGTCTTTGGGCTCTGGGTAATACCAAGCTGCGGCTGAATTGGTGTCTCCATCAACCTCAATGTCGTAGTAAGAAGCGGTGCCTTTCCAAGGGCATGAGGTTTGCTTACTGCTGGGTTTGAAATATTCTGAATGAATAGAGTCGGGTGGAAAGTAGGCGTTTCCCTCAACGGTGACGCACTGGTCACTTTCGGCAATCGTCACACCGTTCCAAACTGCTTTGGGCATAAAAAGTAAATCCTATGGGTTGAATCGTTGACTTGAGTGACTGAAACACTCGATGGACGGCACGGATTTGTGTCTATCTCAACGTCGTATTGTAACCTTCTCCTCGCTATTGTTGTAGCAGCCTCCGTCAGACTGAACGCTCAATCTTTGGCTGAATCAAGGCTATAGGCTCGTTGCCTGACTTGACTCGATTGTTTTCAAATCATTGGGTCAAACCCGGTCTTTATCTTTCCGGCTTCACAATTTGATGAGTCGGTTCACGACAAGACAGCGTTCAGCTTACGATTGAGTCAGTTTCCTCCTCTCTCTTCCCCCTCCTCTCCTACTACGTCCCTAAGTAGACTTTGTACCCATGACCACTCAAACTGTTCGGTCCTCGAATTCTGGTAACGCCATTCACGCTTACAAAACGGCTCAATCGTTGCCTGAGCTGTGGCCTGCCCTCGCTGCCGAGTATGGGGATGTGCTGGCTTTACACGATCCTCACGCCCAGCCCGAAGTGAAGCTGACCTATCAAGATATGGCGGCTTCGATCCGTCGGTTTGCGATTGGACTACAAGTTTTGGGAGTCGAGGAGGGCGATCGCATCGCGCTATTTTCTGACAACAGTCCTCAGTGGTTTGTGGCCGACCAAGGCATCATGATGGCGGGTGCAGTGAATGCTGTTCGCAGCTCCCAGGCCGATCGAGACGAACTGCTCTACATTCTCGATCACAGTGGCAGTACAGGATTAGTGGTTCAAAACCAAGCCACGCTCAAGAAGCTAGAGGACGCTTTAGGCAACTTTCCGTTGAAGTTTGTGGTGCTGCTATCGGATGAAGTGCCCGATACGGATAGTCATCCAACCTACGGCTTCAAATTGCTGAATTTAAAACAGCTGTCTGACCTCGGTAGCCAATCTGAACTGAAATCTGTCTCATGTAGTCGCGATACTTTGGCAACGCTGATCTACACGTCTGGTACCAGTGGCAGACCCAAAGGAGTGATGCTGAGCCACGGCAACATCCTGTTTCAAATCGATGGCGCAATGCGGGTTGTGACGCCCAAAGTCGGTGAACGGGTGATGAGCATTTTGCCAAGCTGGCATTCTTATGAACGCACCTTCGAGTATTTCGTCCTTTCCCAGGGATGTACCCAGATCTATACCTCCATTCGCTATATCAAACAGGACTTGAGAACCTACAAACCTCAATTTATGGTCGGTGTGCCTCGAATTTGGGAGTCGATTTACGAGGGCATTCAAAAGCGCTTTCGAGAACAGCCCGAAAAGAAGCAAAAGCTGGTGAAGTTCCTGCTTAGTAACAGTCAAAAGTATGTTCTTGCCCGACGTACGGTGAACGAGCACAACCTCGACAACCTCCAGCCTTCCTTCTCAGAGAAACTATCGGCGGGGCTGGCGATGGTCGCATTGTGGCCTCTCCATGCCTTGGGCGATCGCCTCGTATATGGTCAGATCCGGCAGGCGACAGGAGGCGAAGTCAATTTCTTGGTGAGTGGCGGTGGCTCCTTGGCTAAGCACATTGACACCTTCTTCGAAATCATTGGGGTTGAAATCTTGCAAGGCTATGGCCTCACCGAAACGGCTCCGATCGCCAACGTGAGAAAACCCGATCGCAATATTCGCGGTACCTCTGGGCCGCCGCTGATTCAAACCGAAATTCGCGTTGTTGATCCTGAAACGCGCCAACCCCTCCCTCTCGGAAAAAAAGGTCTGATTTTGATTCGTGGGCCTCAAGTGATGCAGGGATACTATCGCAACCCAGAGGCGACAGAAAAGGCGATTGATTCTGAGGGATGGTTCGACAGTGGAGATTTAGGCTGGGTGGCACCTCAGGGCGACCTAACCATCACCGGGCGGGCAAAGGACACCATTGTGTTGACCAATGGCGAGAATATTGAACCCCTGCCCATTGAAGATGCCTGTGCCCGCAGTCCCTATGTGGATCAAATCATGCTCGTGGGGCAAGACCAAAAAATGCTGGGAGCACTGATTGTACCCAATGTAGATGTGTTGCAGCAGTGGGCGATCGCCCAAAACCATCGGCTGGAATTGCCAGAGGGCAGCAACCTTGAAGTCTCACCCATCGAAACCGATCCGTCTTGGCCTGTCCTCACTCTCGATAGCGCCAAAGTACAGAAGCTGTTTCAGCAGGAACTGAGCCGAGAAGTGAAAGATCGCCCCGGCTACCGTCCTGACGATCGCATTGCCGTCTATCGACTGATTACAGAGCCTTTTTCGATTGAAAACAGACTCATGACGCAAACCTTAAAAATCAAACGAAATGTGGTGATGGAGCGCTATCGCGATATGATTGACGCGATGTATGCCGGATAGAAGGGTGGTCATGCTGTAGTAATGTCCTACATCTCCCCCTGATACTGTCTGCGCAGCCTCTATGGGAATAAATGATGTTGAGTCAACTGTGGGATATGAACTCCACAAATTCGTGAAATTTTCAACTCACGATGTCAGCAAGCTCCTCTGTTTTTTCTCGATTGATGCTGTGACGGATAGGCACTTACTGAATGACTACACCGAGGAATTATGGATTTAGCTTCAGAGTTACTTCTTAAACGTGCCATTAATATCAAGGTTGTGGTGACTCCTCGCTGGAAAGAGGAAGTTCAGGCGCAGCTACAGTCTCAAATTAATCGGCTAGACGGGCAGCTCCAACAACTTGAAACTCAAGGCCAGCGAGCGATCGCCGAAGTCCAAAAGCAAGGTTCTGCTGAAGACCCTATCGTTGCTCAGCAAATTGGAAATATTGACAACCAGGTGAACCAAAACAAGAGCAAAATCTTAGAGAAAAAGAATCAAGCTCTTCAGCAGCTTCAGCAGGTTCAAATGTTGGAGATGGATCAAGAAGTCGGACAAGGACAGCTCGAAAGCTTTTTTACGGTGCAGAAAGGCGACAATCTTGTGAAGAAAATGCAAGTCGAAATCTTGATCAAGGATGGCGTTGTTGAAGACATTCGCGGTGACCTGTAGCCGCCAGTAGATAAGAGGTTCTACTCATGAGTAGAACCTCTTATTGATGGGATCTCTACGCATGTTGTCATCGTGTTCGATGACGATATTTGCAATTGTGCAATGACTTCACGCCTCAATCCTGGTTGAGGCGCATTTTTGTGACGCAACAAGGACGAAGAGACGTTTCCGCTCGTTTCCTAATCAGGTTAAAATGCTCTCTGGTAATCAATATTTAGACCGTTGTGCTGTCGCTGTTTTGACCGGAGTCCCTTCTGAACTCAGGCATTTGTAAGGATGCCACTGCGGTGGCACTTGACTACCCGCAAATGTATCAATCGTCGTTCTTCTCGATTTGGAAGCCATCTTATGATTCATGAAGTGTTCATGCCTGCTCTCAGTTCCACCATGACCGAGGGAAAAATCGTGTCATGGCTAAAATCTGCCGGTGACAAGGTCGAGAAGGGCGAAACCGTGTTGGTTGTGGAATCTGACAAAGCTGACATGGATGTCGAATCTTTCTATGAAGGTTATATGGCATCTATTATCGTTCCGGCAGAGGGCACAGCTCCCGTCGGTGCGGCGATCGCTCTGATTGCTGAGACGGAAGCTGAGATTGAGACTGCGAAGCAACAGGCTGCCACCTTATCAGGTGGAGATAGTGCGGCTCCTGCTTCCGATTCATCACCTGTGCCTGCGATGGCAACGGCCTCTGCTGTCGAGTCTGCGGCACCTGAATCAACAGCCACGTCTTCAGCCTCGAACAATGGGCGCATCGTTGTTTCTCCTCGTGCGCGCAAGCTAGCGAAAAAGCTCAAAGTTGACTTAAACACCCTTCGAGGAAGTGGCCCTTATGGGCGCATCGTAGCTGCGGATGTCGAGTCTGCTGCTGGAGTTGGCGCATCGCCAGCAAGCAGCCCAAGTGCTGCGCCCCAGGCTCCGAGTCAGGCTCCGGTCGCCAAACCTGCTCCATCTGCGGCTCCTGCTCCTGCTCCTGCAGCGGCTTCTACACCTTCCGTTCCGCTGGGACAGGTGGCTGCTTTTAATACGTTGCAGCAGGCCGTCGTGCGAAACATGATGGCAAGCTTGCAGGTTCCCATATTTCACGTGAGCTACACCATTACCACTGATAACTTAGATGCTTTGTATAAGCAGGTGAAGTCAAAAGGCGTGACCATGACTGCGCTGTTGGCAAAGGCAGTAGCCATGACGCTTCAGAAGCATCCTGTCGTGAATGCCAGCTATACGGAGCAGGGCATTCAATATCGTCAAGACATCAACGTTGCGATCGCCGTAGCGATGGACGATGGCGGCTTGATTACTCCTGTGTTGCGGCAGGCTGACCAGTCGGATTTATATTCGCTCTCTCGCTCTTGGAAAGACTTGGTGGCGCGATCGCGCTCTAAGCAGCTTCAGCCCGAAGAATACACAACGGGAAGTTTCACACTGTCGAACCTGGGTATGTTTGGAGTAACGCAGTTTGATGCCATCTTGCCACCCGGACAGGGATCTATTTTGGCGATCGGTGCGTCTCAGCCTCAGGTTGTGGCGATGGACAATGGGCTAATGGGCGTTCGCCGTCAGATGCAAGTCAATATCACCTGTGATCACCGGATCATTTATGGAGCTGATGCAGCTGCCTTCCTCAAGGATCTGGCAGATTTGATCGAAAACAATCCTCAGTCTCTAACGCTATAAAATTATTGTGGGCTGGAGCTGAACAAAGGTTCCGGTGATTTCTTCCTAGCTCAGTTATGGTGCTACGCGCTGATATAAAACCAATAGTTGATGGAGAAGCCGCGCGGTGCGCGGCTTCTCCATCAATATCTGTCCTGACCTATCTGCGCATTGCTATAGATCTTCAACGAGCTAAGTAAAAATCATCCTGAATTCGAAGTTGTTGGATTTGGATCGGTGACTATTCAACGATTTCATAGCCGTAGCCTGCTGATTCAGGCCATAGATCTTTTTGGGAGATTGCAGATCTAAGCCTATTTTTGAAACCATCCTTCAGCCCAAATGCCTCATGCTTATTCGACGCATTTGGGCTTTTTTTGAAGGCGTGAATTTCTCGCTCGCTACACAACGGTGTGTCACTTAAAGCAGATCGTCTCAGATTTGAATATGATGCAGATCAACTCCGAAACTGTTCTAAACCACACAATATTCCTCGGATCGTGATCAAGCGAAGCTGAAGCTACAGATAGACATATCTCATGACACTACTCATTAAGGTGACATCATGCAGCTTATCTATCGTGGTATCAGGTTTGACGCATCATCCCAGATTATTGAAACTGGTTCTGGCGCTGTCAAAGGAAAATATCGGGGCTGTTCGTTCAACTTCCGACAACCAGACCAAAGATTACCTATCGCTGCGATCGCCCTTTGCTACCGAAAAGTGATGTACCTGTCGGCTCGACACAGCGTCACAACACTCTCACAAATAAAAGGCGATCGCCCGAATCAGGTTGACTTGCATCCGTAAGTCAGTGTCATCAGGCGGGTTTCGCTAGAGCGCTGCAATCGTCCGCCGAGTAATGGCGATCGCTTGGTCAATCTCTACCTCAGACACGATCAGGGGCGGCACATAGCGAACGACTTGTGGCCCTGCTGGAACCATGAGTAAGCCCTCTGCCATCGCAGCTTTAACGACATCGATAGAACTCATTCCGGCATCAGATTTCAGCGCCAAACCATTAATCAGTCCCCACCCACGTACTTCTTCGATGTACTGAGGATAATCTTGGGCGATGGCTCGAAGCCCAGCCCGCAGCTGTTCTCCGCGCTGGCGCACATTGTCTAACAGATGTTCGCGCTCCAGGGTTTCGCAAACGGCTAAGGCGACACCGCAGGCCAAAGGATTACCACCAAAAGTGCTGGCATGATCTCCTGGTTGAAACACATCACAGGAAGATTTGCAAAGCATTGCACCGATTGGAATGCCGCCTCCGAGTCCCTTCGCAGAGGTAAAGACATCTGGCTCGATGCCTAAGACTTCATGTCCCCAAAACTGTCCACTGCGCCCCATGCCGACCTGAACTTCGTCGAGCATGAGCAAAATGCCTTTCTCAGTGCAAATCTCGCGCACCCGCTGAAAATAAGCGCGATCGCCAGGACGCACCCCCCCTTCTCCCTGGAGCGGTTCGAGCAGAATGGCGGCAACTTGGCGAGTGTCTTGGTCGAGGTCGGCGATCGCCTCTTCCAAAGCTGCAATATCGTTGTAGGGAACGTAGTGAAAGCCTGGGACAAGAGGGTTGAAATTTTTCTGATATTTAGGCTGTCCGGTTGCTGTGATGGTAGCCAAGGTGCGACCGTGGAAGCTTGCATTTGCCGTCAGCACAACGGGATTTTCAATACCGAGAACCGTGTGTCCGTACTTTCGAGCTAGTTTGATAGCCCCTTCGTTGGCTTCTGCTCCTGAGTTGCAGAAAAATGCGCGATCGGCACAGGAGTGCTGAGTGAGCCATTCAGCTAATCGTCCCTGCTCGGAAATATAGTACAGGTTTGAAACGTGGTGCAGCTTACGAATTTGCTGATTGACGGCTTCCACCATGACGGGGTGAGCATGGCCCAAGGTGCAGGTTGCAATTCCGGCAACAAAGTCAAGATACTCGTTCTCGTCGGTATCCCAAACCCGGCATCCCTGCCCGCGCTCAAGAGACAACGGAAATCGACCATAGGTTGACATCACTACACGATCGAAATCTTCGGGGCTGTATGGCGCTGTCGATGCGGAAGATTCGGACTGGGATTGAAGAAGCGTCTCTGGACTCACGGTAAACCTCATGGATGGAAAAACAGTCGAGAGCACAGTACTGGCGATACAGTACCAACGGTTAATGATAACGTTAGCCGTATTCGATCTTAAGATAGCTTTTTGATGAGAACTAGGCGTGTTGTCGCTGCAATGTCATGTTTTAACTATATTTCGAGCTTTCTAAAGAGGGCTTGGCACTGACCTCTCAAAAAGAACTGACATCACACAAATTTTCTCTCAGCAATTTTCTTTCAATCTAGCGACCTCGCAGCGATCGCCAAAAGTGACAGGGGAGCCATCCCGTTTCGGCTGATGGAGTTGCCAACGTGAGCAAGATACCCCCACTACAGGCGCAAAACAGGAATGCTCTCAGTGATAACATTCGTCAAGATAATATTCGCCAAGAATGATGAAATCGAGCAACACCGCTCTTGCGACAGTATGGCCTTAAGGTATGAACAGAAGCTCAGTGGGGTGGTGGTCAATTTTCAGCGCTTGCACGTAATTTAGATCGACACAAAAGTTAATTCTTAATAAATTCCAGTATCACGAGCGCTAATTTTATTGCTAACCAAATTAATTAAATAAAATATTCTAAGGATAAATGAAATTTCCGTTGTACGCATTATGCTAATTTTTCTTTTTCGAAGGCTGTCAGTCTGTATGTTTACGGTTGAAAAACTAAAAAAAGCCTCATTTTGTCTATAATCTGTTCACGCGCAAGACGAGTGCATGTGCATAAGATGCTTTTGTGAGAGGTTTCTAAACCGTTGTGTTGTTGTATTGATAGATGGAATGTCTCTGAATCACGGCTTTTGCAAATATTTACGCGTTGAAATATTTGTGACTCTGTTGTGTCTGACAAGTCATAAGCAGGGAAACTCAGATTCATTTTTTAATGTATCCGTCTGAACGTACGTCACTAACTTTGGTTGAATGATCTCTCTCTGTCGATCTGTTTGAATCAGGGTGGTTTCTTAAAAGCATTGCCTCACTATGCTAAGAGGCGATCGCTCACTTAACGTCTCGTAAGTTCTTTAATATTTTGTGTTTCCGCATGTTCGTTGATGATGCTTTTCAGGATGTAGAAAAATGCATGTATCTGGTGTCAGCATAAATATTCACCTAGAGATATAGACGAATACCTATGCTAACTAGAATTTGTGTGGCATTTTTTTTGAATTCAATTTTGAGAGTATCAATACCAGCGCCAATTATCGAGCTTTCGAGAGGGTTTGGACTGTCTAAGGTAATTTTGCTCAATATGGTTGGAGCCTATCAGCACAGCGCATACTTTTGGACAAATGGTTAGCTTACTGTTTCGTTTTTTCTGCATTTCAGAAAACCTGATTTTTGCTGACTATTGATTGATGGATAATATGTAGAGTTGTCTGCCATTCGACTCGGCCATTTCTGCTGTCGATATGACTTCTATAAGTCCAATCGAGTTAAGTCTTATCCCTTAACCAATGCTGTGGCGACTGTTCAGACTAAAGTAGACAGTCATACTTTTGTCCGTTTACGTTCAACGCTGAGTATCTTTATCAAGGTCAAGGAGCAACCAGAAAAATCAGGGTGAAGAGACAGTCACAGCAAGTGACAACGTTCTCGAAATTATTCGTTATGTTGATGGCGAGCTAGAGTTTAGAGCTTTTTGTTTGTACGTTTTGCTAATCAGATGACCTTCACAACAGGGCTATCTAGAGGGTGCAAAAATCTACCTAGGGAAATTTCCAGGAAAACTTCGATGACTATTAAAGGACTCGTTTTTATCGATTCGCAGGTTGACGATTATCAGCATCTTTTGAGCGGTATTCGCGACGGGTTTCGAGCTTTTACGATTGATTCCCTACACCAGGGTGTTGAGCAAATTGCTCACTATCTCAAGGATTTTTCGAATATTGAAAGCTTACACATCGTTACTCATGGTCAGCCTGGACAGCTTCTATTGGGCGATCGCTGGATTGATGCGGACGCTCCGTCTTCGGTTGCAGAACAGATTCGCGAGTGGGGCAAGGCCCTAGCCCAACACGCCAATATTGCGCTGTACGGCTGTCAGGTGGGTCAGGGCGATCGCGGACAAGGCTTTCTGCATACCCTGAAGCAATGGACAGGAGCTGATATCTCAGCATCGTCAACGTTGGTCGGTTCTCCAGAAAAGGGGGGCAACTGGAAACTGGACGTGCAAACAGGGACGACGGTTCCTGCATCGGCATTCACAGATGAATCGACAGCGTCGTACTCAAAGGTACTAGCGCGCTGTATTCCAAATCCCATGTATGCAGTTCGCAACAACAACAGTAGCGGAAACGATGTTGCTGAGCTCTATATTCTCGACTTGGAAACGGGTGAAGCAGAACTCGTTGCATCGATTCCGGGTCTGAGATCGTTTGCAATGGCACGGGAATCAGAAACGGGCCGAGTCTATTTCATCGAAACAGGTACGGATCCTAGGGTTTTCTTCTACGATCCGTTTGATGATACGAGCGGTGTGCTCGATGATTCGACTGGAGTAAACACCAATGGTGGCTCTTTCCTGAAGATGGCTCAGCAGGAGGGAACGAACCGAATTTTTGCGCTGGATAACGATACCGATGATCTTTATACCATTGATATTGATCCGGACAACCCGACAGATGGAGGCACAGCCACTATTGCCGCCACCATCACAACCGCGCTAAATGCGGCCTCTCAGGCCAATCCTTTTACCCCGGATAGTGGTGACATTGCCTTTGATCCGACATCTCCCGATACTCTTTTTGTCTCTGTAGCAGTTGAAGTTCCTGATGAGCCAGGTGAACTCCAAGGCTATAGGCTTTATTCGGTTGATGTTTCAGATATCGACAACGGAAATGCGATCGCCACTTTCGTGGGTGATGTTGCGCAGGGAGGAAACGTCTTACCCACAAGCAATACGGGAAATCTCGCTTTTGGACAAGATGGTGAGCTTTACCTGACTGCAGCCGGAGTATTGTATCGAATCAATCAGAACACAGCTGCCGCCACGGAAGTGGGTAGAACTCGCGACGAGATCACAGGAGCTGACCTTAGCTTTGACGATTTCGCAACGCTCCCCAGCTTGGCGGAAGATGTCGATATCACGCTACTCAAGACTGACAGCAACGATGCAATTCAGGCTGGAGAAGAAATCACCTACGTGCTGACGGTGAGCAATGCAGCGGACTGCGACATTGTTGATCTTCGGGTAACTGACATTGTGTCGGCTAACATCGAAAATGTCAGCTACACCACAGCGTTTAGCACTGGAACTGGAGTGTTTCCTCAGCCTAATGGCACCGGAAATAATATTGATTTGACATTCCAGTTGAATGCAAATTCGACCGCTCAAATTACGATCACGGGAACGGTGAGTTCTGACTTAGCTGTTGGAACAGAACTGCGTAACACCGCTAATGTGGAGTTGCCACCTGGTTTGACTGATCCTAATCCAGGAGACAACACTTCGACTGATATTACGACCATCACCGATGAGCCAACAGACAATGGCTCTCCTCCTGGTACTCCCGGCGACAGTGACCCCCCTTGTGAAGAAGGCATGACTCTTAGGGGAGACAACCAGAGAAATCGCTTAACTGGAGGCCCAGATCTCGACACCATCTTTGGTCGCGCAGGGGCTGATGTTCTCCGAGGACGAGGTTGCGATGACCGTATTGTTGGTGGACGCGGAAACGATCGCATGCGAGGCGGTGCTGACCAAGACAATCTCAAAGGCCGTCAAGACAACGATCGTATGAACGGCGGGCCTGGGCGAGATGAACTCTTTGGGGGTCTAGGCCGAGATATCTTGTTTGGTGCAAATGGTCGCGATCGCCTCAATGGAGGTCGAGGTGATGATGTCATGAGCGGTGATGCCGGAAATGACTTCATGGAAGGTCGCGTCGGTGATGACTTGATGCGAGGCGGCTCTGGCCGTGACACGATGGACGGCGGCATTGGCGCAGACACCATGCGGGGTGACTTGGGGGATGACGTTGTTCGAGGTCGCCAAGGAAAAGATGAGCTATTTGGCGATGAAGGAAACGATCGCCTCTTCGGTGGCAACGAAGCAGATTCTCTGCGAGGTGGAGATGGAGACGACCTGTTAGAAGGATCTGCATTTGGTGATTTCTTGTCTGGCGGTAAAGGACGCGATCGCCTCTTCGGCAATGCCAGCGCCGATACGATCAGAGGCCGCTCTGGACAAGACATTATCGATGGAGGGATTGGCAAAGACCGAATTTTTGGTCAAGCCAATGACGACCTAATTTTTGGCGGCAAAAACGACGATCGAATCTTTGGCGGCGATGGCCAAGACTTGATCGATGCAGGAGAAGATAACGATAGAGTCCATGGTGACGCAGATAATGACGTAATTTCAGGCGGCGATGGCGATGACGCGTTGTTTGGAGATGATGGCAACGATGTCATTCGGGGCGGCTCCGGTAACGACACGATAGAAGGCAATGTTGGCGTTGATAATTTGTTTGGCAATGAGGGCGACGATGTTCTCATCGGTGGAGCACAAACTGATCGTCTCACAGGTGGTGCGGGGAGAGATTCGCTTACAGGAGGTACAGGAAACGATGTCATCGTTGGCGGAATCGGGAACGACGGGCTGAGCGGCGGCGACCAGAACGATGTTTTGATTGGAGCAGAAGGGAATGACAATCTACGTGGCGGCTTAGGACGCGATCGCTTTACTGTCCAAAACGCGGGTCACGGCATCGATAGGATCCTAGACTTCCAAACTGGTGCAGATTTCATTGATTTGCAGTTCATCTTCAATAAAGCTCGCTACGGACAACCCAACACCTTCCGTTCTTATGTGCGTTTAGCAGATGCTCCACGGGGCACATCTGTTCAAATCGATGCAAATGGAGACAACGGCCCTGGAGGTTTCCGAACGTTGCTCGTTATCAACGATGTGGCTACTGGCGACTTAGGACGAGCTAATTTCATCCTGTAAACATTCAGAACAAAGATAAAGCTGGAGGTGGATGCGCTGTTGCTATCCATCTCGCTTTTTCCCGCAAGTCTATCTCGAGCATGGTTACACCGCTGGAATGCAACAGCTTATAGTTGGAGAGATATAAGTGTTTGTGAATAATCTATGAGTGCTGGAGCTATTGCGGCGATCGCCTACGGAATACTGTCTGCTGTTGGTGGCATTATTGGCTACGTACAGGCGAAGAGTATGCCCTCTCTTGTTTCGGGCGTTATCAGTGGTGTGCTACTAGTAATTGGAGGGGTAGCCGCTGCTCAAGATCTATCATGGGGCTTGCCTCTAGCTGCCGTGATCACTGCGCTACTGGTGATTGTATTTGTCGTGCGGCTTGTAAAAACGCGTCGGTTTATGCCCGCTGGGTTAATGACGATTGCTGGGGTCATTGCGCTCATTTTGATGCTGCAATCTTAGCGTTACGTTACGAACCAAAACGTTTCAATCCTGGGCATGATGCTAGACCTTAACCCATAAGTTAAGATAGTTTCATAAAATAATTTTGATTCTGCAAAACATCAGGAGGATTGTCTTATCGCTAAGAAACAACAAGTCAACCATCACATCAAAGCCGATCAAGTCTTGCTGATCGACCAAGAAAGTAACAACCAAGGTGTCATTGATACCCGAGTTGCGCTCAAATCAGCGAAAGAAGCAGGGCTCGATCTTGTCGTTGTATCCGACGGAAAAGAGGTGCCTGTTGCCAAAATCATGGATTATGGCAAGCACCAGTATCAGCAAAAAAAGCGCCAGAAGCAAAGCACACGAACGACGCTAAAAGAAGTAAAACTTCGCCCAAATGTCGGAGAATCGGATTATGCTCTCCGCATTGAGCGCGCCACTGAATGGCTCAGCAAAGGCAACATGGTGAAATTTCAGGTTCGCCTCAGAGGGCGAGAACACCAACACCGCGATCGCGCAGCCGAGCTTTTAGAACGGGTTGTCAAAGATCTGAATGATGCAGGCCAAGTGCAGTCATTCGACAGACGGGCTCTAGTTTTGCAAGTCGCTCCTAGCTAAACAGTCTGTAAGCAACTCAAAAGTTTGCTTGAAACCAGGTTTTTGGTTTGCTCCATTAAAACATATTGAAATCTTTTAATGACACAGAGTTCCGTAACAGGCTCTGTGTCATTAGCTTTAGGCTCCTATTAGAAGGTGCAGGTCACAGATGGACGGGTATAGCGCTACGCGCTGATATAAAACCAATAGTTGATGGAGAAGCCGCGCAGTGCGCGGCTTCTCCATCAATATCTGTCCTCACCTATCTGCGCATTGCTATAGAAATTGCCGATCAATGCGTCAAGCCATCTTTCAGTAGGGCTCAATTTGCATCAAAATTACTGCTCAGAAGCCCGCAGTGCCATTTCCATCAAAATATTGTGAGAGCTTCGTTCTTCCTCTTCACTCTGGGGCGATCGCTGTGCATAGGTACCATCAGCTTGTAAATCCCAGCCCTGGCGATTGTCAGACCTCATGATGTCGAGCAGTCGAATCAACTTGTCTTGGAGAGAGGGTTCTTCAATGGGGGTCATGGCTTCAATTCGTCGATCGAGATTGCGGCGCATCCAGTCAGCACTCCCGATATAGATTTCTCTCTCTCCATTGTTGTGGAAGTAGAAGATGCGCGAGTGCTCTAAATAGCGACCAATGACGCTAGTGACCCGAATTGTTTCGCTAATGCCTTTTATTCCTGGACGAAGGCAGCAGATTCCTCGGACGACCAAATCAATCTGAACGCCAGCTCGGGATGCTTCATAGAGCTTGGCGATAATCTGTGGATCAACCAACGCATTCATCTTCGCGACGATTTTACCTTCATTTCCCTGTTTTACGTGTTCGATTTCTTGTTCAATCAGCTTGTTCATGCGATCGCGCAAACTCACTGGCGCAATCAACAATTTCCGATATGACGTCTGACGAGAATAGCCTGTAAGGAAGTTGAACAATTCAGACAGGTCTGCCCCCAGCTCGGGACAGCAGCTGAGCAGACCTAAATCAGTATAGATTCGTGCCGTTTTGGGGTTATAGTTGCCCGTGCCGATGTGAACATAGCGTCGGATTTTTTCCTCTTCTCGACGCACCACAAGTGTGACCTTAGTGTGAGTCTTTAAACCAGCAATGCCGTAAACGACATGCACACCTGCTTTTTCAAGCTTTCGTGCCCAAAGAATATTGTTTTCCTCATCAAATCTCGCTTTCAGCTCTACCAGCGCTGCGACTTGCTTGCCATTCTCAGCTGCTGAAATCAGCGCATTGACGATGGGGGAGTCACCAGATGTCCGATATAGCGTCATTTTAATGGCTAAAACATGGGCATCGTGGGCAGCTTGAGTAATAAACTGCTGAACCGTTGCCGTAAACGAGTGATAAGGATGATGCACCAGCAAGTCTTTGTGCCGAATGACCGAGAAGAAATCTTGACTGGTATCTAATTCGTCAATTTCTCCTGCTGCCAACTGTTTCAGCCGAGGAGGCGCAACGGGAGTCCAGGGCAAATCCTTAAGGTGAGGCAGTGGCAATCCCATGAATGTCATCATGTCGCCTAAGTTGAGCAACCCATCTACTTCATAGACCTCTTTATTGGTAAGCCCCATCTCGTGCATCAAAGTTTCACGCACCATTGCTGGGGCAGAAGAGCTGATTTCCATTCTCACCGCTGAGCCCCCTAGGCGGCGCTTGCGCAACTCCTTCTCAATCGCCAGCATGAGATCATCCGCTTCGTCTTCCTCAACTGCTAGATCAGCATTCCGGGTAATGCGGAAAGAGCAATATTCCCCCACCTCCATGCCGGGAAAAAGCGCTTCTAAGTGGTGACCAATCACCTGTTCCAAAGGAACCCCAGCCCAAGCAGCGGGTTTTCCTCGATGCTTAGGGCGCAGTTCTGCAGGCAACTTGACGAATCTAGCTGGAGGAATCTTGATCCGCGCAAAGCGATGCAAATCTTTCTCCACATCGTTCATAATCACCGCTAGGTTGAGGCTGAGATTCGAAATATAAGGAAAGGGATGCCCTGGATCAACAGCCAGCGGCGTTAGTACTGGGAAGACCTGCTCTTCGAAATGAGTTTTGAGGTAGCTTTTCTGTTTTTTGTTGAGGTCAGCATAGTCGAGCAAATAAATGCCGTTGGTTGCCATTTCCTGCCGCAACACCGTTTCAAAGTGCTCGTGTTGCTTTGTAATGATGGGTTGCAGAAGCGCGCTGATGTCGTCGAGTTGCTCTTGAGGAGTCCGCCCATCAGGAGTCAGCTTAGAAACCTCAGCCTCGACTTGTTGCTTCAAACCCGCAACCCGCACCATGAAGAACTCGTCTAGGTTTGACCCAAAGATAGACATAAACTTCAATCGCTCCAGCAGCGGTGTGCGCGAGTCCATGGCCTCGTGCAAAACGCGACGATTGAACTCTAGCCAGCTCAGTTCTCGATTGAGATAATATTGAGGGTCGCTTAGATCTACAAAGTTCTCGACCTGCGATTCGGGCGAAGACTTAGAATCCTGATTTTGTGCCGACGCAGGTGGAGCGCCTTTTGGCTGCTTTGATGAAGACGAGGAGCCCGTTTGCTGGTCGGAAACTGACTTCTGTTTTTTGGAGTTTTGAGAAGTAGTCATTGGATCTATCGCAGATTTTCCATATCGTACCAGTTACCTATCAGCAGGTTTTAGTGCATTGCCGGGCACTGGTGCGCATGTTGTTCACAACCAAACTCGCGTTAAAACACGAAAGTCTGGAATCTGTTTGGTACAGTCTTTCAGCTTATCAAGGAAGATCAAAGAAGAGGTTAATGAACAAAGCTTTGGGCTGAGGTGTTTTCAATCCAATCCGGGAACTCCTTGGGAACTCAGTGAGTTCTCAATGAGGTTGGGACTATCCTGAGCGATCGCCATCAGTGCTGTGACCCAGAATCCGTTCCAAATACCTCTGCTTCCTGACCTACCCACCATTCACCTAGAACCATGAGATCTTGTTGAATGTCGTTGAGTTGGGTGATGTATTCATCTACAGATATTTCTGACTTTCGCTCTTGTAGCTTCTTCAGCCGTAGCTGTACCAAAAGCCAGGGCTTGAATTCGCTGTTGGTTTCTTCCATGTAGCGGGCGAGCGCCTGACTGTCAGCGTGAGGATCGTGGGCCATAAGCGTAAGCTCTAGTAGAGCAATTCCAAAAAA
>CAKZMO010000497.1 GCA_937128595.1 uncultured cyanobacterium
GGAGGAGGGTGGTGTAGTGGACTGGATCCGCTGAATGACTGGCAACCGATGCTGTGGGGACAGTTCAAGCCGGATCAGCCCCGATCGCACCTCAGCTATTCCCAGCGCGATCGCCAGCCCAAAATCAAACCCGTCAAA
Organism: uncultured cyanobacterium; assembly: GCA_937128595.1. Taxonomy (GTDB): domain Bacteria; phylum Cyanobacteriota; class Cyanobacteriia; order CAKZMO01; family CAKZMO01; genus CAKZMO01. Next base: position 139 of record CAKZMO010000497.1, read on the forward strand.
TACGAACCGCCGCCTAAGGTTCCAACTCGCGCCTATTTTCTGGACGTGCCCGATGCGATCGCCCAGCGGGTCTATCAAACGGCGGGGGTTCAACCGTCCAAAAACCACCAACAGCAAGGATTCTGGCACTGTGTTTGGGTGTATAACCTATCCATTGTGATTACAGAAGGGGCAAAAAAGGCAGGCGCACTACTAACAGCAGGCTACGCGGCGATCGCCCTACCAGGAATTAGCAGCGGCTACCGCACCCCCAAGGATGACCAGGGCACCAAGACTGGCCCGCGTCATCTCATTCCCGAACTAGAACCGTTTGCCACCGCCGAGCGATCGGTGTATCTGTGTTTCGACCACGATCGCAAACCCACCACCCGCGCTGCCGTACAGACAAACCTTGCAATTACCGGTAGCCTGTTCACCGATGCAGGCTGCACAGTGCGCGTGATTGACTTACCGGGGCCCGAAAAAGGGGTCGATGATTTTATCGTCAGTCGATCGGCGATCGCCTTTTCACACCTATTGACCACCGCCCCCGAACTGAAGGTATGGCGATCGCGCCGGTTATATCAGCTTAGTTATCCCGCCAATGAAACGGTGTGTCAGCGGTTCTTATCTGTATGCTTGCCCACCACCGGACTGGTATTCCTCAAATCCCCAAAAGGCACAGGAAAAACAGCCTTACTGGAACCCTTGATTCAGGAGGCATCGCAAACGGGGCGCAAAACCTTGGTCATCAGCCATCGGATTCAACTGGGGCGCGCCATTTGTACTCGTCTTGGTATCGATTACATTAGCGAGATGCACCAGTCTGACACCTTGGGACTGCTGGGCTTTGGGCTGTGCATTGATTCGCTGCATCCCAATAGCCAAGCTCGGTTTAACCCGCAGCACTGGCAGGGGGCGATCGTGGTGCTGGATGAATGCGAACAAGTGCTGTGGCACGCCCTCAACAGCACCACCTGTCGGAAAGAGCGGGTTGCTATTCTCGAGCATTTCAAAGCATTGATTCAAATTGTGGTGTCTACGGGCGGCTTGGTGATTGCCCAGGATGCCGACTTATCTGATTTCAGCGTGGAGTTGCTCTGTGCCTATGCCAGTTCCCCAGAAACCGAGCGATCGCCCGTCGAAGCTATCCATCCGTGGATTGTGGTGAACAACTGGACACCACCCCAGGGCTGGAATGTGCGGCACTACCACACGCCTGACCCAGCTGCGCTATGGGTCGATTTGGAGGACGCGATCGGCCGTGGCCCGGTGTTTATCTGTATGGATTCCCAGAAGCCGCGATCAAAGTGGGGCACCGTCAACGTCGAGGCCCGATTACAGCAGCAATTCCCCGATCGCCGCATTCTTCGCATTGATAGCCATACTGTCGGCGATCCGTCTCATCCGGCCTGCGGCTGCATCGAGCGACTTAATGAACTTCTTCCCAGCTATGACATTGTGATTGCCTCGCCCAGCCTGGGTACAGGGGTCAGTATTGACGTGGTGGATCATTTTGTGGGCGTATTTGGCATCTTTCAGGGGGCGATTCCCGATAGCGAAGTGCGCCAGGCCCTAGCCCGCGTCCGACAGCCAGTGCCGCGCTATGTTTGGGTGCGGCCCTTTGGGGTGGGCAAAATCGCCAGCGGCGCGGCGGATTACCGCGCGATCGCTTCATCTCAATCACGGCTTCAGCAAACCAATTTGCGGCTATTGAAAGAGGTCGATTTTGATGTCGATCGCGCCTACGACCCGATTACCTTCCGCACCTGGGCCAAGTTTGCCGCCCGCGTCAATGCTTCCCTAATTCACTTTCGAGACATCGTAGAAGCAGCGATCGCCCAGGAGGGACACCAAATTACGCGCATTACCCCCGGCGATCACAACACCCAGCAACTACAGGACATCCGCGACCAGCAGCGCGAGATTCGCGATCGCAACCAGCGCCAGGAAGCCGACGCGATCGCCAGCGCCGCCCCCATCAGCGACCTGGATTACGAACACCGCAAAGACCAGCGCCACAAGACCGCCGCTGAACGATACCAGGATGAAAAATATCGGCTTATCCAGCGCTACGGCATTGAGGTGACACCAGAACTCTATTTGCGGCATCAGGACGGCTGGTATCGCCAACTGCGGCTGCATTATTACTTGACTGAATCCACCGATCAGGTGCGATCGCGCGATCGCCAGCACTGGCAGGATCTCCTGATGCGCGGCGAGGGGCGCTTTTGTCCCCAAGATGTCCGCACCTACAGCGAACGCATCGAAGCCCTGAAACTGCTGGGGTTAACGCCACTGCTTGACCCCGACGTCGAGTGGCGCGGCACAGATGAATTAATTCAAACCCTTGTAAACCGGGCGCTGCAATGGCGGCAGGAACTGAAAACCCTGTTCCGGATCACGCTGCTAGAGAGCATGAGTCCCATGCAAATCATTCAATCCTTACTGAACCTGCTGGGGCTGAAACTCCAGCGCGATCGCCGGGCCCGATGTCCTGATGGCAGCCGATGCTGGGTCTACCGCTTTGAAGCGGGTCAATACGCGCCGACCGACCCGCTTCGCCAAGCCGTATTTGCCGCCTGGCGATCGCGATCGATTGGAGAAGAGGCGGAGAAAGGTCACCCCCCAGATAGTAGTGATCAATCCCATCTAGAGCCAAGACAATCCCATTCCGAATCCCGTCTCAACTCATCTCCCTCAAACGAATACCCGCGATCGCAATCGTCGGCTCCTGACCTGATTAACTGACAAACAATTCTGCATTGGATGTAGGAACCGCTCCCCTACAGGATTTATGCAATGTAGGGATCCGAAGATCTAATCTGCCCAGTTGTTAGGGTTATGCAGGTTTGTCAGTCAATTAGCCGCTCAATACTGAGCAATCCGATGAAATACTTTAAGTATAAGCACGGATTTTTAGATGTAAAAAATCAAACGTAATGTGATCAATACAATTACAGATCATTCATCGACAGGATGAGAGCAAAGTGTTGATTTCATGGGAATTTTGAAAATTCTATACAGAAATAAAAAGAACTTGATCCTGAAACATTGCTGAAATTTAAGAGGAATGGAGTGTAAACTTAGCCACCAACACACCATGACCCACATTCACACGGGCCCGTCATCCATCAGTGCATCGCCAGAAGCGATCGCCCAGCAAAAAGCGCACTATATTTTGTCCCGCTACAGCAAAGGACAAAAAACCTTCACGCAGGTCAAATTGCGGGGTGCAGGCGTTCAGGTCATCGCACCAAATCTAGAACAGGTGAATCTCTCCAATGCCAACCTGCCCGATATTGGTTTAACCAGCAGTACCCTCTGTCGGGCAGTGTTGGATGGTGCCAATCTCCGTCGTGCTGATCTGAGCCAAGCTGACCTAACGGGCGCAAGTTTACAGAATGCTGACCTCTCCAAAAGCAATCTGAGTGGCGCAATGTTAAAAAAAGCATCATTGGTGGGTGCGGATCTGACGGGCGCAGCGATCGCCGGTGCAGATTTCAGTCACGCCAATCTCAGTAAGGCGATCGTGGATATGCAGACCCTCAAACAAGCAACATTGACGGGAGCTACATTGCCCGATGGCTCGGTGCATGACTAACGCACCAGTCCAAAACGCGCTAGTCCAAAATGCTTTAGAGCGTGAGCGTATACCGGGCTAATCCACTGAGGCGGCCGGGAGAGCGATCGGCAATTGCACAGTGAAGGTCGTCCCTTTTCCTTCCTCGCTCTTGAAGCGCACTTGCCCTTTGTGGTGAGCGACGCACTGTTTGACGATCGCCAGTCCGAGTCCTGTGCCGCGAATCGTACTGACGTTCGTTGCGCGGTGGAAGAGTTCAAACAGGCGGGGTTGGTCTTCTTTAGGAATACCAATACCTTCGTCGCTGATTTCAATCAGTGCGTCATCATGCTGACAATTTAGCCGCAGATGTACCGTGCTGCCTGAGTGTGAATATTTGATGGCGTTTGAGAGTAGGTTGGTCAAAATCGATCGCATCAATGCCGGGTCGAGATAAGCGCCCTGGCAGTGGGATGAATAGTCGAACTTAATGATGTGATCGATGCCGGGCCCCATCCGCATTTCTTCAACAATCTCGCGGCAGAAATGTTCGAGATTGACCTCTGCGGGGTTAAACTCCAATCGCCCAGCTTCTGCCTTACCAAAGGTCAGCACATCTTCAAGCAGTTGGGTCATGTTGGTGATGGCTGCCCGAATGCGGTGATAATATTCCTGCTTTTTGGCTTCGGGGGCCATATGCCCATATTTTTCCAGCAGCTCCGTTGAAGTACGAATGATGGTCAGCGGAGTGCGTAATTCATGGGACACCATCGACACAAACCGCGATTTGAGTTCATTAATTTCCTTCTCTTCTTGTAGGGCGTGGCGAATTTCGTCTTCGATGCGCTTGCTCTCCCGAATAATAGTTTCGCGAGTGCGGATGCTTTCCACCATCGTTTGCAACACTTCAGCTAACCGATCCATTTCATCCGGGAAGTGCCGAGGTTGCGATCGCGACAGTTGCAGTCCGTAGTTTCCTGCCCCTATTTGCTCAGCGGATTGCGTGAACTCTTCGAGGTTGCGCGTGAGAATGCCTGACAGAACATAAATCAGAATAAACAGCACCCCGTAGGTAATGCCGAACGATACCAACACTCGATTCCGGATCGCTTGCTGTACCTGAAATACATAATCGGCTTCAATATCCAGACCCAGACCAGCAACCACTTCGCCCTCTGAGTTTCTAAGCGGCGCAAAGGCAGATAGCCACGTTCCCCACTTATCGGTATAGATTTCTTCTTCTTCAACGATGCGATTTTCTAACACCGCCTGCCGAGGGCTAACGCCAGAACGCTCAGGTTCCAGAAAACGAGCGGCTTTATCAGGATTCTCACTCACCCATAAATCCACAAGATAGACAATTTCATATCCTCTAGAACTGGCTTCAGATTCTCCAATGCGGCGACGTTCTCCAGTGCGCCCAATCACATAGGAATACAGCCAGGCTTGAGGTTCAATGCTCTGAACGGTTTCAAACCATTCCAGTTGATTTTGATAGCGTGGATCATCTGAAAATCCTTCGGAATTGCGTTCTCCTACTTCGTAAAGTTCCATTAGCTCATCCACGTCAGTGCCCTCAACTGCGCCGATGAGCGTGGCTTCCATTTCTTCCCGGAGCCGGGTCATGGCCTTTTCGGTGGTGAAAGTATAGAACCAGTAAAAAGTGCCAGCGAAAACAACGCTGAACACCATGCTGAAGCCAATTAGCAGTTTTGCTCGAAGGCTAATGGGTCGAACAAATAATATGCCGGGCTTCTGGGTTTGGGAGGATGGCGATGAAGACCGAGGTGGATGCTGGCTCAAGGTAATGTTGAGTTTGGGAGGAGGATTCGTCAGCGTCATGGTTGAATCTATATCGCACAAAGTACCCAGAGTCTTTTGTCTGCGATCGCTCGTAGACGGCTCACGATTTAGCGTAGTAAACCTGAATCCGTTGTGGTGATCGTCAGTAGCCACAGTTCACATCTGCACAATCGCATGGGTGGGATCGCTCGGTCATGGTTCACATAAGGCAGGGCATCAATCGGCTAAATCAATGCCATGACAATTCTGTGGACAGAATCAAAAATTGACCGTGCGATCAAGGATGTGGCTGGTGCGGCGTGCGGGCCTATCGTCCGTAATCAA
>CAKZMO010000498.1 GCA_937128595.1 uncultured cyanobacterium
CGCCGGGGCAAAACAGGAAAAGAAGACCGAGAGCTAGCAGATGATCTGCTACACGATCCCAAAGAAATCGCGGAGCATGTGATGCTCGTCGATTTAGGGCGCAACGACCTGGGACGCGTCTGTATACAGGGTGAGGTAGAGGTTGACGAACTGATGAACGTCGAATATTACTCTCACGTAATGCACATTGTCAGCAATGTCATCGGCACCTTAGCCCCTAATAAAACAGCCTGGGATCTTTTGCGGGCTTGCTTTCCAGCCGGAACCGTTAGCGGTGCTCCCAAAATTAGAGCGATGGAAATCATTCACGAACTCGAACCGTCACGCCGAGGCCCATACTCAGGGGCTTACGGGTATTACGATTTCGAAGGACAGTTAAACACGGCGATCGCCATTCGCACAATGGTGTCGCGACAGCAGCCCGACGGACAGTATCAAATCAGCGTCCAGGCAGGGGCAGGACTCGTAGCAGATTCTCAGCCTGAAAAAGAATATGAAGAAACGCTCAACAAAGCAAGGGGAATGCTAGAGGCCATTCGCTGCCTCAAGCGCTGATTCCACTCGGCTCTTTCAGTCCAGGCTCAGCCAATCTTGAAGTGTTTTAGCGGAGGCAGTAACCTGTGCACAGTCTGGATTAGAATTTGGCGATCGCCCGTTCATTCCAGCTAAAGTCACGAGACTAAATTGTCGGTGTTGCACAATCCGGGAATGGTCGGGCAAAATTCAACCTTGAATTCCCTCTTGTAGGGGCATCGCACTGCGATGCCCCTTAAAAAAACATTCTTCAAATGTGTAATGCCAAATTGTCACCTTTCCCTAACTGTAATCCTTTCTTAACCCTTCCTGAATGCTGGCTTTACCGGCTCTTTAGACCATTCAGTTAGGGTGTGAGTAAGGAACCAGAGGGTTATTGGCATGATTCACTCCTTCGTCTCTGAGACGGCCCCCCAACCAGACATCAGACCTGTATTGGAGGATCTGTACAAAGAGCGCAGTTTGCATCCTTACACGGGTGGTCAATCCATTCAGATGTTGCCCAACGAAATCTGGATCGTCTGTCGAGGGGTCGTGCAGCTCGGGACACTTTATGCAACAGGCGATGAGGCACTGCTGGGGTTAGCCTGTCCCTCAATGCCATTTGGACTTCCGCTCACCTCCATTCATCCTTACCAAGCTAGCGCCCTCACTCCTGTAAACTTGATGCGCTTGACTCTTGCTGAGATAGAGGAATCTCCCAAACTCGCCCAAGGAATTTTTCGTCAGATGAGCCGTCGCCTCAGCCAAACTGAAGCGATTTTAGCCATAGCAGGATATCGACGAGTGGAAGAACGGCTCCGTCACCTCTTGCTTTTGTTGAAGCAGGAAGTTGGACAGAGGACGGATGAGGGCACGCGATTGACCGTTAGGTTGACGCACCAGCAACTCGCTAATGCCATAGGTACGACTCGCGTTACCGTCACTCGACTGATCAATCAGCTCAAAAACGAGGGGTGGTTGAGCATCGATCGCCAACGTCATATCGTTGTGACTCTTTCAGCCTCGCTGGAGGCATCGCGTGGCTAGAGTGTGCCATCAGGCGCACTGGCGCTTCAATCTCAACTTATTTCGTTTTAGTTTCTTGAAACTAATGCCATAAATGATGGCGATGTATCAGGTGAGGTTGAAAGATGCATGATTTTGGCGTCGTAAGGCACGACCCCTGTGATCTCGCTGCCAAGACACTCAGCAGCTTGTCGCGACAGATCGAGCGATCGCTCTCCGATATAGGGGCCTCGGTCGTTGACCTCAACCACAACGGAATGTCCATTCTCTTGGTTGGTCACCTTTAGATAGGTTCCGAAGGGCAGCGAAGGGTGTGCTGCTGTCATTGCCTCTTGATCGAATGGAACACCCGAAGCGGTGAGGCGACCGTGGAAATAGGGGCCATACCATGATGCCGTTCCCTCCATCTGCTGCCCTGTATATTCAAGCTTTTGCAGGCTGATTTGAGCATCGGCTAAATCGAGGTCAGAACCCCCGAGAGCCCTACGCAGTGTATTACTCCAGGCGATCGCCACACCAACAGGTGTCGTCTGAGCATACTGAGCGAGATCGTCGTTGATCGTCAGTAACACCGTTTCTTGAGAGTCTGTAGCGATGGTGGGCTTCCCGTTGACGATACGAGGCTTGATGGCATTGGGATCAAAGGACTCACCCGTCAGCCAATTTCTGGTTGTCTCAGCAAATTGATCCGCCTGCTGCCGCGACGGAAATTCAGCGACAAGCTGACTATTGACAAACACTCGATAGTCCTGTGGATCTGAAGTAACGCTATCGGGAGAAAAATTTGGAGTCACCGCCGTCAGCGTAGTCACCGAAGAGGTAGTCACCGAAGAATCTGTGTTCTCGTCCACGACATTTGTTTGGGAAGAATCATCCCAAATCATTTGAGAACATTGAGCAAACATGCCTGATCGCAAAGATGGCAGCAGAGCATTGCTAGCGTGGCGGTGGCTCTCACTTTGAGCGGGAAGATAACCAGACTTAGGACGACGAGGTAAAACCGCAACGACAGAATCAAGCTGTACCTGAGCCACGGTCTGTTGTGAAAGACGGGCAACTGGGGCGATCGCCTCATCGACGACCTCAACAGAAGCTAGCGGCAGAGTAGTAGAAGATTGATTTGGATCTTCATCAACCTGTGCATCACTTTGAGTCGATAGAACTGAGAAAAAAGACTTTGGAGCATTCTGATCTTCCGTTAAAGAAGGGGGTGCAGATTCAGATTTCTCGAGCACAACATCTGTGCCTGAGTCAGACGCTCCATACAGTCGGTTTTGAGAAACCTGACTTAAACGAATTGTCCTCTGACCTGTCAAAAAAGATTCCCAAGACTCCTGGATTGTCTTTACCCCAGTAGTGGTCTGAGTCTCGTAGTTTGATTTCTGTGAGGTTGAGTTTTGGAGTGAAGATGCTTGATCCCCAACTGGCAAAACCTTGGCTGATGATGCAAACGACAGTAATCCGCCGAAACAAGATCCAACCCAGATTAGCTTTGAAACGTTCATCGCAAGGTTAAAGTTTTGAGTAAAAATCGTAACTTTTTGTCAGTTAGTATTTGATTATACGGAATTAAATTTTTTCTCTGTCACCCGTTGGGGTGAGATCAACATCAGATCTTCCTATCAGGAAAAAGGGGATCGTAAAATATTGATTAAGGGCGATCGCCCTTAATTTGCCTAATGGCTGACAAGTCAACCGTAGAGTTATTGAATGATTGATAAATGTAATCTCGCAACGAGAGTAATAGGGTTTCAGCGATCCCCACGACTCTGAACCCATCCGGATAGCATAGGTCTCTAGGCTGAGATTGTGAGATTTGTTGTCAGTCGAGCCTTGTTCTATGCGAATTTATTGACATTTAGTTCAGGCAAAATCAGATGTCTCAGTGGAGCAACTTGCTCAAAAATTTAGGCGTTTGGGAAGGATCTTTCACTCGGCTTTCTGCTCAGGGCACTCAGCAAGAGGATGTTCCGAGTCGAGTCACGCTAGAAGGACTGAACGATAACCAAACGGTGCGTCAGACCATCCAATTCTTCTCTCTCGATCGCCAAACTCAAACCCAAGAGAAAGTTCTGGAATACAGCAACCTCAGCCGTAGCGTCTTAGTACACGAATCTGGCGCATTTTCCCAAGGTTCGATGCAGTATGGGCCATTCTCAACATTTGGGGCTGAACTGGGGCTGAAGCAGGGCGATCGCCGTCTGCGACTGGTTCAGCTTTACGACACGCAGCAACAGCTCAACACCTTGACGCTGATTCGAGAACATCGCCAAGGCACAGAAATATATCACTGCCCCGTGCTCGATCCGATGAGCTTAGTCGGAGAGTGGCGTGGTTCTGCCGTGACGCTCTATCCTGACCTTTCACCCCCTGATCGCACTGAAACTCGTTGTGTGTGGGAAAATCAGGGCGATCGCCTAGTCTATCAGTCGGACTTGGGGCTTTCTTCTCGGTCGGGGTTTTCTAAATTTGGGGCAGAGTCGTATTCCTTCTCCAGGAATACTTCCGATGCAAGAGATAATGCGGAGGGTTCAAATGTTTGTGGCGATCGCCTCATTAGTGATGCTGACGATCCTCCAGTTCAGTGGATTGGCTTAGCAGACGGAAGCTTTAGCTTGTGTCCTGTTGCTGTGCCTCGACGGCAGTCCTTTGCCTTGCAGGTTGGCTGGCAAACGGGCTTTGGCTTGCCTGGGCATAGCCCGTATCGCCAGCTTCAGCGCCTGCTTCGACACTATGATTCCTCTGGAGCGTGGATTGCCCTGACATGGGTGGTTGAACAGAGATCCTGAACCCTAAAGGTTTTTCAAAAACCTGCCGAGGTTCACAGTATAGGCAACAAAAATAGCGCTGTTGCTCAAACAGAGTCGGACTTCTTCCAATCTGCGATCGCACAGCGCTGTTTTAATGCGTTGGTATTTTGTGTCGGCTTCTACAGTGCTACGCGCTGATATAAAACCAATAGTTGATGGAGAAGCCGCGCACCGC
>CAKZMO010000499.1 GCA_937128595.1 uncultured cyanobacterium
CCCATTCACTCATACTTTACCAGTTCTGTTTGCTTGCCTGTGTTCAATCATGCCGCCACAAACTCCCGCACTTCGACCTGCACGCCTGCTTGCATCATCACCAACGCTTCCAGTTCAGGTTATCGACTTCCGTTATGGTGGCTTCCATCTCATCCAGTGATTCTGTGTCAAAAAAACCTGTCGCCGTCACAATGCTTGCCCCGGATTCGCCCCGGATGCTCGGCGTTTGAGTCAAAATACGGGCAAAGTTCAACAGACGCTGCTGCTGCGATTCATCCATCTTGTTGAATTGTTCTATCAGTTGCTCAGTTCGATTTATCATCGTTCACCTCCAGCACTGGTTATGCTGCCACAAATTCCCGCACTTCGACCTGCACGCCTGCTTTCACGGCAGCTTCGGCAGTCATCAGAAGCTGCTCGGTTGTGGCTTCGTCCACATACGCCTCGCCGCAGTTTTCGCATACTTGCGCGGGCACGTTCTTAAAGACAAGCGTTGTTCCGCCCCGCTCTAACGTCACGGTCACGGTGCCGGGTCGGGTATCGCCCTGCTTGCAGATCACACATTTCATGAGTCCTGCTCCTTTTTCTTCTTGAAATCCGGCTCCCAGATCGCCGGGTCAGGTTCGTAAGCGGTGATGATGATCGTCTGGTCATCGTCATCATCGGCTGCAACCACATGTAACGGTCGTTTCTCACGCCAGCCGAGCATCAAACGACTGGGGAATGGTTTATCGTCGGGATACTCCCGGATCACTTCGCCATTTTCGACAACATCACGCACATCATCGCGGCTGATGCTCCGTTCAAACATTTTCTGGATGGCGTGAACGCGAAATATTAATTTACTCACTCATCATACCTTAACTGTGTTGTGTTTTGTGCATCAAAACAATCGGAGTTGATTCCGGCTGATAGGGTCTCGTTCATGGAAGAAACCAAACACCCAGCCTTTATACGCCATACATTCGCATTTCACTTCCCAGCGACGTTTCTTGCTGTTTCTCCGAGGAATGTCATCTTCTCCACGAGTAACGTATCCACCATTTTCATTGACTCGGTACATCAAATGTCCTAACGCTATGGGGTAATTGCGCCCCATATTGTATTTTGCACTTGGTGAACTACCGCTATACACCACCCAGAGATGCCATACCCTATCAGGTTTTACATGGATCAAGATGGGTTGATTGCCTGTCTCTTCAAACTCCCGCTTCTCTGTAATGAACAAGTAGCAGTCATGCTTTGCGATAGACAACAGCTTGAAGGCTACAGCGATACTGGACGCACTAAACCGCTCACATAAATCAGGAATCAGTTCGATAGAGAAACCCTGTTCTTTGATGGCTTCTTCTACCTCAGACGAAGGGATCAGCAATTCCGCCGCACCGATGTTGCATAGCCGCTCAACGACCTGCTCCATTTCTTCATCAGACATATCCTCAGTGAATTCGTGAAGAACTGCATAGAAATCATCGTCACAAACGATCCGGTCATGAATAAATTCATGGCAGAAGCTGAAGTTTCGCCTTTCTTGATGACTGACACGCGAATTCAAAGTAATGAGGCGCAAATCCTTGATGTAGTGCCCATCTGTACCTGCATCCATTTCTTGCCAGGCGAATTTGGCTCCATACCTTCGCGCTACCCCTTCAAAGTCGGCGATAGCAAGATTGGCTTCCTCAATTTCCTGTCGAGTTTTTCGCGCCAATCCCTGAACCAGATCAGATAGTTGTGTTTCACTAACCCTATGCTGCAAAGGTCAATCCTCCAGAATTCTTTTCAGGTGCAGATACAGTTCCAGCCATTCACGCTTGGTCTGTGGGCGCTTGCCCCTCATCTGAATTCCGCTGAGAGTTGTAATCCACTCCTCGGTTATTTCTTCTCTATATTCTGGATCACTTCTCAACTCCGCCAATCCGGGAGGTAAACTGCTATTTGTTGCCTCTCCCGCAAAGTCAACACCTGTCAGTAAATCAACCACGCTGATTTCAAAGGCTCTAGCCAGTGATTCCAATGTTGCCAGTGTGGGTGTTGTACGCCCCCTCTCAATATCCGATAGATACGAGACAGATAGTTCCGAGCGGGTGGCTACATCTTTTAAGGTCATCTCTCTATGTGTACGTAACTCTTTTAATCGGTCCTGGAGCTTCATTTCGCACCTGTAATTACGTTGATGTCGTAATTCGTTAATCGAATACAGTTGACAGCGTATTTTTGTCGTTGTACCATCAGTATACGTGGACAACGTAATCATATCTACCGATTACGCTGTCGTCAATCTGACGGAAAAGCTATAGGAGTTAGCAATGGCAAGACGGCGGACCGGCAACATGAATGGAGAGCGTTATCTGGCAAATACCAGTCCCAGCAAACGTGAGGTTCACGATCTCGACCAGGAGACAAGCAACTGCCAGATCGACGAAATCATTCGTGCAGGCAATGACCGTCCCTACAACTCTCGTCAAACCGCGAATAGTGCCGGTTACGATAACTGTGCCTATTGCATTGGTGGATCAAATCGATAGGAGCAACGCTGATGGGTAAACGTCAAAAACCGGGAGAGAATCCCAGCAAGCCGGGAGAATACGAAGAGCGCGGACCACGCGGCGGACAGGTACGCAAGCCACGTACCGTCACAATTGAGCCAGGGGATAAGCCACTCCCACCAACGCAGGAACCGGGTCGCACCTGGGAGCGCACTGGCCCGCCAAAACCCGATAAGAAGTAAGACAGTATGCAGTCGAGGGCGGAATTCAACCGCCCTATTTCAATTCATATCAATGAGAAACGGAGTCACCCCATGTCAGTATCAAGCAGAATCCTATCCGCCTTCAGTGGCATTACAGTATTGGCTGTGTGGCTTGCTGCCGCTGTCTTGTTTGAATTCCCATTGGCAGAGATGGGAAGCGGATGGAGTGCCATACCGCAGAACTTCCTGTTCGGGTTTATGCTGCTCCCCGAAATTGTAGTGTCAGTTGGCAGCGTATTTCTGCTCTAATGGCCGTGATAAATCTCTTAGAAGTTATAGCCTAGCTTACCGAGATTGTCCTTGATGATCGCCTCCAGCCGCTCGCTTTCCGCGAATTGCTCACGTAATGTTGACGTGAGGCGATCCATCTTTTCCTCGAACGGTTCGCCGTCATCTTCCACATCTGGTGCGCCTACGTAGCGTCCGGGTGTCAGCACGTAGCCATGCCCCGCAATCTCCTCCAATGTCGCGCTCTTGCAAAACCCCGCTTCATCCTGGTATTCCTCGTTGCCAACACGCCATAGATGGTATGTTCCGGCAATCCGCTCAATATCCTCTTCACTTAAATCGCGTAGTGTCCGGTCAATCATGTAGCCCATCCGTCGGGCATCAATAAACAGGGTCTCACCCTTACGATGTGCTGGTTTGGCCTTATTCAAGAACCACAGGCAAGCCGGAATCTGCGTGTTGTAGAACAACTGCGGCGGCAGCGCGACCATACAATCAACAAGGTCTGTTTCAACAATACGCTGCCGAATCTCCTTTTCGCCGCGTGTGTTGGTACTCATCGACCCGTTGGATAGTACAAACCCGGCACGTCCATTCGCACTCAGGTGATAGATCATATGCTGTACCCAGCCAAAGTTGGCATTTCCTGTCGGCGGGGTTTCAAATATCCATCTTGGGTCATCATCCAGCAGGTTTCCGCCCCAATCACTCATATTGAATGGCGGGTTTGCAATAACAAAATCTGCCCGCAGATCACGGTGTAGATTTTCATGAAAAGTATCCGCAGCATGAGTACCAATGTTGCCGTCGATACCACGAATAGCGAGATTCATTTTACACAAACGCCATGTCGTTGGATTGCTCTCCTGACCATACACGGAAATGTCACCCACATTACCCCCGTGCTCTTCAATGAACTTTTCCGACTGTACGAACATGCCGCCGCTACCACAGCAGGGATCATAAACACGGCCCTTGTAAGGTTCGAGCATCTCGACCAATAACCGCACCACAGGTTTAGGGGTATAAAATTGTCCGCCCTTTTTACCTTCGGCACTGGCAAATTGTCCAAGAAAGTATTCATATACTCGCCCCAGGATGTCCTGCGACCGACTTTCCCTGTCACCCATTGCGATTGTGCTAATGAGGTCAATCAACTCCCCTAAGCGCCGTTTATCCAGATCTTCACGCCCGTAATCCTGTGGCAGTACACCTTTCAATGATGGGTTGTCACGCTCAATGGCTGCCATCGCCCGGTCAATCATGACCCCAATTTCAGGTGACTTCGCATTTTGCTGTAGGTTCAACCAGCGTGCCTCTCTGGGCACCCAGAAGATGTTTTCTGCAAGATATTCATCGCGGTCTTCGGGATCAGCATACTCATCCTGAGACAATTGGTCATACAGTTCCTGGAAAGCATCAGAAATATACTTCAAAAAAATCAAACCAAGGACAACATGCTTGTATTCAGCTGCATCTATATGCCCGCGCAATTTATCTGCCGCACTCCATAATTTTGATTCGAGATCAACGGGAACTCCGTTGCCGTTTTTCTTCTGTACCATCTGAACCTCTTCTGTTTTGCTTTAGTCATGTGGATTATATGTTTGATTGGGGTCGTTACCCAACTCGATAACCTGAGAACACCCACTTCAGTGTAATTTTACCGCACCGATTCTGAAATTTTTCAACCTCCCCTACTACCCCACCTTGCATACTGGAACTACCGA
>CAKZMO010000500.1 GCA_937128595.1 uncultured cyanobacterium
GGATTCCTTCAGGCAAAATCAATAGCATTAGATGAGCAGGTGAGGGGCGATCGCCCACACTCCAAATAGCCCGTACTCCGAGCAGAGAGAACGGCGATACTCCTGGCATTAATCCATTGCTATGGGCGATCGCCAATTTTGAGGCAGTGGTTGCACCCTGGACTTTGACTATTGGAGCGATCGCCAATTTTGGTGAGATGGCGATCGCTATACTACATTTATCGATGTTCGCGCCTACAGTATGAGTCTCCTAATCTCTGACGAACTAATTCAGGCTTCTGGGCTTTCTGAGGCAGAACTCTTAGAAGAATTGGTGCTGATGCTGTTTCAGCAAGAGAAAATTACGTTGGGAAGTGCCAGTCGCTTTCTAAGAATGACTCAACTAGAATTCCAGGCTCTTTTGGCGGATAAGAATCTCTGCATTCATTATGATGTGGACGAACTGCATGAGGATGTGGAAAGCTTAAAAGAGCTTGGCTTGCTGTGATCATCGTTAGCGATACATCGCCGATCGCCAATTTGATCATAGTGGGGCATGTTGACTTGCTTTCCCAGTTATTTAGATCAATCGTAATTCCAGATATGGTGTATCGAGAGCTGTTGGCAAACGGCGAAGATCACCTGGTCACTCAAACGGTAATGGCAGTTGATTGGCTAGATATTCGATCGGTGAGTGACTTGTCCCAAGTACTAACGTTGGAACGCGACTATAGGCTTGATTCAGGTGAAGCCCATGCGATTGTTTTAGCTCTTGAGTTAGAAGCTGCTCAACTTCTGATTGACGAACGGCTAGGGCGCAGGGCAGCAAAGCGCCGAGGGCTGAGAATGACTGGCATTCTAGGTTTACTGCTTGCGGCAAAGCGCCAGGGGTTGATTTCTGCTGTTCGCCCAGTTCTGGATCGGCTACTCAGTGAGGCAAATTTTCGGATTAGCAATCAACTGTATGTTGAAACTCTTGCTATTGCAGAAGAGGAGTAATGAATTAAGCGATCGCTCTTCTATCAGCCACGAACTCAATCGCCCACACGCCAAATAGCCCGTATTCTGAGCAGAGAGAACTGCGGTGCTCAGAGCATCAATCCATTGCTATGGGCGATCGCCAATTTTGATGAGATGGCGATCGCCATTTTGTTACATAACAACGAAGTCCTACACTCACCACGTCCTGTCGCAAACATAACGCTCTGCGATACAGGTAATCGCTCTAAAATACTGCCCTACGAGTCTCGTCAACAGCCATGAGCCTGCAACTTTCCATCCCCGACGCTATCCTTCAAGCCATCCGGCTACCAGAGCAACGCGTCGAACAAGAACTGCTACACGAACTAGCCGTCGCGCTCTATGTCCAAGATTTGCTGTCCTTGGGCAAAGCCAGAGAACTCGCACAACTAGACAAATACGACTTCGGACAACTCCTCACCCAACGCAACATCCTGCGGCACTACGGCAGCGAGGAACTAGAAGACGACTTGGACTATGCTCGTCTTCAGTAATACCTCACCCATCCTAAAATTTGGCGATTGTCGATCAGCTCGACTTGCTGCGTCAGCAGGTGAGTCAGATTCAGATCCCCCCTGCGGTTCTAGGAGAATTGAAGATTGACGAAGATCGTCCCGGTTCTCAGTCTATTCAATCCGCTTTGACTGCTGGCTGGATTTAAGTACAGGCCGTTAGCAATCAATCTCTTGTTCAACTGCTACGGCAAACTTTAGATAGTGGTGAAGCCGCAGCAATTGCGTTGGCTTTAGAACGACAGGCTGATTTGATCCTGCTGGATGAACGGGATGGACGAAAGGTCGCTAAATCTTTGGGACTTCAAGTAACGGGTGTTCTGGGTATATTGCTCTGAGCAAAAGCATCCGGTGAGCTTCCATCCTTGCAACCAGTACTCACAGCTCTGATTCAGAACGCTGGCTTTCGGATTGCACCAGAGTTGATGGCAAGAGTTTTACAAGAATGAGCAGCATAAGCGATCGCCAATGGTGTAGCGCAATCGGTATAGCGCGATCGCCCTCTCACCGAGTATTAATCACGCATCCTGATCCGCGTTTTTAGGCATTGAGGAGAGGCGATCGCCTGGATTCGTCAGCATTGCACCTCACAGAACTAACCTAAAACGCAAAAATCCCGGCGTTTATATAGCCGGGATTGGATTGCTGTCAAGAACAGAAGGAGACTCTACTGTTCTTCTCTAAGTTGCATCAAGCCCTTCATAGATGGGGCGGGCCTGTTTCATAGGGGGTTTCCGTATAGAATTCGTGGTTTTGCTGCCCACATTTATAGAGTAACGGGAGGGCAGTAAAGGATGAATAAACGCTCTGTAAAGCTTGTGAAAAGATAATCAAAATTCCTTAGATTACTCCCTGTAGAGATCGCTCAAACGTAGGACTATAAAGCTTCGAAACCTCCACCGCCCGGAGTTTCAATCACTACGGAATCTCCCGGATCAAGATCTACGGTCACGGTGCTGTTCAGAGTTTCAGTAGAACCGTCTCGTCTCACAACTTGGTTTTGCCCTGGCCGACCTGGCGATCCCCCTGCGGCTCCAAACACCGGGATAGTGCGATGGTTGGAGAGAATCGCGGCAGTCATGGCCTCACGAAACTCAACCTGACGAATCACTCCATTGCCCCCCGAAAACTGCCCTTGGCCTCCGCTGTCAGAGCGGATTCCAAAGTGCTTCAACAAAACTGGGAAGCGCCATTCCAGCACCTCTGGATCGGTGAGGCGAGAGTTGGTCATATGGGTATGAACCGCGTCGGCTCCGGCGAAATCGCGACCTGCTCCGGCCCCGCCGCAAATGGTTTCGTAATATTGATAGCGCTGATTACCAAAGGTGAAATTGTTCATGGTGCCTTGCGATGCGGCCATGACACCCAAGGCGAGATAGAGGGCATTGGCGATCGCCTGAGACGTTTCCACATTACCCGCAACCACTGCTGCCGGATAGGTAGGGTTGAGCATGGAACCGTCTGGAATGATGATTTCTAGTGGTTTAAGACAGCCTGCATTGAGTGGAATGGCATCGTCAACAAGAGTGCGAAACACGTATAAAACAACAGCTTTTGCAATGGCGACCGGAGCATTAAAGTTATTGGAAAGTTGGGGAGACGTGCCCGTGAAATCAATCCGAGCGGTGCGACGTTGAACATCAGTAGCGATCGCCACTCGAATCTCGCCGCCACAGTCCATCGGGTAGATGAATTCTCCGGACTTGAGATTGGCGATCGCCCGTCGCACCGCCTCTTCAGCGTTATCCTGCACATGCTGCATGTAAGCCTGAACCATACTCAGCCCATAGCGATCCGTCATGCTCTTTAGCTCCCTTGCCCCTTTCTCATTGGCAGCAATTTGAGCCTGCAAGTCAGCCAAATTTTGGGTCAGGTTGCGCACTGGATGAGTCCCCGCAGTCAGCAACTCCGTCACAGCTTCATCGCAGAACCGTCCCTGCTTCACAAGCTGCACATTGTCGATCAGAACCCCTTCTTCCTCAATGGACTGGCTATTCGATGGCATGGAGCCAGGAGTGATGCCGCCAATATCCGCATGGTGTCCCCGCGAGGCCACGTAGAATAAAGGCGTCTCGTGATTCTCAAGAAACACGGGCGTAATCACGGTAATGTCGGGCAAATGAGTGCCGCCGTTGTACGGATTGTTGAGCATGTACACATCTCCCGGCTTTAGCTCCGCCGCTTTTTCAGCGATCAGAGACTGGACGCTTTCGCCCATAGAGCCAAGGTGAACCGGAATGTGAGGCGCGTTGGCCACCAACTGTCCGTGGCGGTCGAAAATGGCGCAGGAAAAGTCGAGCCGCTCTTTGATATTGACGGAATAGCTGGTGTTTTGCAGGGTGAAGCCCATCTGTTCGGCGATCGCCATAAACAGGTTGTTGAAAATCTCCAGCATCACCGGATCAGGAGT
>CAKZMO010000501.1 GCA_937128595.1 uncultured cyanobacterium
TCCTAATGGGAATAATGGGAAGAGTAGCAAACTGACAAAGCATCGAAGAAGTATACCCAAGTCAATATTTAAGTTGGGCGATCGCTACGTCATCAGTTTTGAAAACTAGACGGATGCTAAACATCTGCTGATAAATTTTAGAGTTTGTTACAGATGTATAAAGTTGAATCGCTTTCACTTTTCGCTTTCTGAATTTGAATGTGTGCGCTGTTCAACCCATCGTTTTGCCTTTCGAATAGCTTCTGCACGAGAGCCCGCATATGGAACAACCATTGAGTACCCATAGAGATGGGTCGCCCATACTGCATAAACTGTTTGTCCGTTGTGTTGACTTTCATCAACTTGTAAATGGAACTGACCATAGTCGAATGAGATTACGATATTGGGGTGGTCTGGATTGCTAAGAGCCTCACTCCTTTCATATCCGTTCATAGACTCAACCTTCCTATATTCGATTTTTGCCTAACCCTTTAGTTTCTGCCTAGTCCTCTGAGAGGATATTTGAAACGTGTTAAATAACCCGCCGGAGCAATTTGTTTTTCTCAAATCCTCCTTAATAAAGGGAATTTTGAGAACATCCCCCCCTCTTTTTTTTGAGCGAAGCCTGCCTGCAGGACTTAGAGAGGGCAGGAGAGAACTAAAGTAACAACGACGGCTTCTCAAATACCTTCTAACGCCCAACAGTTCTCTTCTGCTCAATCTGCACTTTCTTTCACCAGCTTCTTCTTAGTTGTGCTAGGGCTAAAGCTGCCTCATTATGTAAAATTTTTTGTCTTTGCAATGAAGTGAACTCCACTGAATTATGAAGTTAATCTCTGAAAGCAACTTTGTATATTCTGAGACATTTAAATCGAGTATTCCTATCGATTGAACTACCAATAATTAACAAACACTCTATTGTTAAGTTTTGTGCACAAAAGATTAAGATAATCTTTTGTTTTCAAGAAAGATGTTGGCTATTTTCGTGTCGCCTAGAGGGAATTGTTGTAAGTTGTGTTGTTAGGTTATAAGGGGCGATCGCCATCGGTATTTTTTTGGAGTCGCTTCAGAAGTAGCTCAAAACTCTAGGCGTAGAGGTTTTGAGTCGTTTGTGTCTGACGAGGAGACAAAACTTTACTTTATGAATGAATTAACAGATCTGAAACAAAAGGAAAGATTTACGGCAGCCGCCCGTTATGCCTTCTAGAATCTCAAGAGTGAGGAAAACCTCTCGGCCCCAAGCTTGGTGCTTTCAAACTTTGGCAAGAACTACTCTGTACTATCATTCTCTTTCAATTCACTGAACCATGTATTGAGCTGATAGATAGAGATTAGCAAATTCATCTTGATTCTTAGAAAATGAGCAGCGAACAATAATCATGGTCAGAGAATTAGATTTGTGACAACCCGTTATTCCAAGAGGCGTCTTCTGGTTTCCTCTCTTCTCATCAGTCTTTTCAAAAACTAATTCTGCATTGCTTTCACTAGAGTTAAGGACGTTGCAATGAAACAAATTCCGACTCCCCTACTTACGCTAACGGCAGGTGTGGTGATCACGCTCATCAGCCTTTGGGTGGGTCAGAACCACGGGTTGCTACCTGAGCAAGCGTCGGTTCAAGCTCCCCTCGTTGATGATTTGTTCGATGTCATGGTAACTATCGGCACCGCGCTTTTCATCGTGGTTGAAGGAGCTATTCTCTATTTCGTCATTCGGTTCCGCCACAGAGCAGGGGACAACGAAGACGGTATTCCTCTTGAGGGAAATCTTCCTCTTGAAGCATTCTGGACCGCCATTCCAGCCATTATTGTGATTGGCCTCGGGCTCTACAGCGTTGAGGTTTTCCAAGACATGGGTGGATTTTCTCCTGGTGGACAACCGGGTGATCCGATCGCTGAACAGAGCGCCACACTGATCGCTCAGGCTCCTTCCAATCAAGAGGTTGCAGGCGATGTCATGCCGTTGGTCGCGGCAGGCGATTTGGAAATTCCCGAAAAAAGTCGACAAGTTTATGGGTTTGGAGCGTCGCCAGATGTGGGCGATCGCAGTGCAGAGCTTGTAGTTGATGTTTCAGGAATGCAGTATGCTTGGCTGTTCAACTATCCCGATGGCGACATCATGACGGGAGAACTTCACATTCCTGCAAATCGTGATGTGCAGCTCAACATCACTTCGCGTGATGTGATTCACTCCTTCTGGGTACCGCAGTTTCGTCTAAAGCAAGACGCGATTCCTGGTGAGCAGACCGAGCTTCGATTTGTTGCCAGCCGACCCGGTACGTACCCAATTGTTTGCGCAGAATTGTGCGGCAGCTATCACGGTGGCATGCGCGCCGAAGTCATCGTCCATCCTGAAGAGGAGTTTAACCAGTGGTTGGCCGATAACCGCGTTGCTCAAGCAAATGCTAATGACGGCGGTTCCTCTCTAACCCAGGCGATCGCCACCAGCACCCGTGATCTCTCTACTTCTGAATTTCTCGAACCCTATGGTCGTGAGATTGGCGTTGATTCTGAGGCATTGGAGCATCTGCACCCACTCATGTCTTCTCATTCGCAGCATTGAATCTAAGCAATTTACAGAACATCACGACGGCTTAGACCTCGTTGTTTTCTAAACTCGCTTTGACTTCGCACACTCTAACTTTATCCTGCCGAAACCTGAATCTGTTATATGGCTCAAGCACAAATACCAGTTGAAAAACCAGGATTTTCCCTCATGCCTAGTCATGAGGGCAGAACATCCTGGCGGTGGTACGAATACTTCACCTTCAACGTTGACCATAAGGTGATTGGGATTCAATACCTGGTCACGTCCTTCTTTTTCTATCTCGTCGGTGGAGCAATGGCGGTGGCCATGCGCACCGAGCTAGCGACCCCAGATCCTGATTTCCTTGATCCCAGTCTTTATAATGCGTTTCTGACCAATCACGGCACGATCATGATCTTCTTGTGGATTGTGCCTGCTGCCATTGGCGGTTTTGGTAACTACTTGCTGCCCTTGATGATCGGGGCGCGAGACATGGCGTTTCCGAAGCTGAATGCGATCGCTTTCTGGCTCAATCCCCCTGCGGGTCTGCTCATCATGGGCAGTTTCTTTTTCGGCGGAGCGCAGGCTGGCTGGACGTCTTACCCACCTCTCAGCCTCATTACCGCACCGACTGCGCAGTCCATGTGGATTTTGGCGATCGTGCTAGTTGGCACCTCATCCATTTTGGGTTCGGTTAACTTTTTGGTGACCCTGATCAAAATGCGGGTTCCCAGCATGAACTGGAATAGCTTGCCGCTGTTTTGCTGGGCGATGTTTGCCACGTCGATCTTGGCGTTGGTGTCTACCCCTGTATTGGCGGCAGGCATGGTGTTGCTGCTGTTTGATATCAACTTCGGCACGTCCTTCTTCAAACCCGAGGCAGGTGGTCATGTGGTGATGTACCAGCACTTGTTCTGGTTTTATTCACACCCCGCCGTGTATCTAATGATTTTGCCGATCTTCGGCATCATGTCTGAAGTGATTTCCATCCATTCCCGTAAGCCGATTTTTGGCTATAAGGCGATCGCCTACTCCAGTCTCGCAATTTGCGTCATTGGTCTGTTCGTCTGGGTTCACCACATGTTCACCAGTGGAACCCCGCCGTGGATGCGCCTCTTCTTCACGATTTCGACCATGATTGTAGCCGTGCCCACCGGAGTCAAAATCTTTAGCTGGGTGGCAACCCTTTGGGGTGGCAAGATTCGACTCAACTCAGCCATGCTGTTTGCCATTGGCTTGCTGGCGATGTTTGTCTTGGGCGGCATCAGCGGCGTCACCTTGGGCACCGCTCCCGTCGACATCCACGTTCACGATACCTACTACGTGGTGGCCCACTTCCACTACGTGATGATGGGCGGCACCGCGGTGGCGTTCTTCGGTGGCCTGCACCACTGGTGGCCGAAGATGTTCGGCAAGAT
>CAKZMO010000502.1 GCA_937128595.1 uncultured cyanobacterium
CATATGGGTTATTACGGTGGAGTAGAAGATTCACCTTTGGTTAGATTTCACTGCCTTACTCATCGTCGTGATCCAATTTACCTCACCACCTTTAGCGGTCGTCCCCCAAAAGAAGAAGCGATGATGGCGATCGCCCTCAACCGTATCTACACGCCCATCCTGCGGCAACAAGTGTCAGAGATTGTCGATTTCTTTTTGCCGATGGAGGCGCTGAGCTACAAAGCCGCCATCATTTCTATCGACAAGGCATATCCAGGGCAAGCCCGTCGAGCTGCCCTGGCATTTTGGAGTGCGCTGCCCCAGTTCACTTACACCAAGTTCGTGATTGTGGTGGACAAAGATATCAACATCCGCGACCCGCGCCAGGTCGTCTGGGCGATCACATCAAAAGTCGATCCGTCCCGCGACGTGTTCATTTTGCCAGATACGCCTTTCGACACCCTCGACTTTGCCAGCGAGAAAATCGGCATGGGCGGACGCATGGGCATCGATGCCACCACAAAGATTCCGCCTGAAACAGACCATCCTTGGGGCGAGCCGCTGAAGTCTGACCCTGATGTGGCTGCAATGGTGGAGCGCCGCTGGGCAGAATATGGCCTCGGAGATATAGAACAGGGAGAAGTTGATCCTAATCTGTTTGGCTACGACATGAAGTAATGTCTGCGGTCTGTTCTACAGTTCCAGTCAGCCTGAAATCTAAAGGCAATCGAGGCAAGAGATTTCTCTTTAAGCCTTGTTTCGGCACTCATTCTCAGTTTTGCGGATTAGGGCGAATTAGGCTGAATGGTTCATCTGGTTCAGCTTCCGACTCAACTCGCAAATCATTTGAGATTGCTATACATCAGCTCCAATTAAGACTTCTACTGATTAACCTGTCATTGATTTGCGGGGGTTGTAGCGTAATCACCACGAGAATTGCTGTTGTTTTAGGCTGCATCTCCCCAGATTGAGCGACACCTGATAGAATATCGAGGTTGTAACGCCCGGAACTGACGTTGAGTCAATCGTTAGATCTGCCACAAGTTGACGAATATTTACAGGAATTGGCTGCTATTCAGCAGACCGGATCAAAGCGAGTTGCCATTCTTGGCTCTCGCCACGTCCCCATTACCCATCAAAACATGATTGAGTTGCTCAGCTTCGCACTCGTTGAAGCAGGCAACCAAATGTTGACATCAGGAGCAACAGGAACGAATTCTGCCGCCATTCGCGGGGCGATGCGGGGCAATCCAAACCTGCTGACCGTAATCTTGCCCCAGAGTCTCAAGCGACAGCCGCGTGAGTCACGAAAGCAACTAGAGCAGGTGATTCATCTCGTTGAAAACTCCGAAAACGATAGCCTATCGTTGGCAGAGGCAAGTGCTCTGTGCAATCAGGACATCGTTTCTCGGTGTCAGCAGCTGATTTGCTTCGCCTTTCACGATAGCGCCACTCTGCTCAAGACCTGTCAAGATGCAGAAGACCAGCGAAAGGTGGTGACGCTGTTCTATCTCGACTGAGTCAAACATGACTCGCTCGGTCAGACGTGATCTGGAGTGATCTCGCAGTGGTGGTCTCGGCGATCGCCAAGCAGTCCCTAGAATCTCTAGGCTAAGCTTCTTGAGCCAAGGTCTTCAAGACCGAGTTTACGTATCGATGCTCTTTCGTTCGATCCTGCCGCAATGTCATTTTTAGAATCGATTCCAGGTTCTGCCTATCTTCTCTACAGCATCGTTATTGCGATGGTGCTGATTTATCTGCCATTTCTTGTGGTCGGCTACGGTCGGCTACAGGTGGGATACGACACGGCAGCACCCCGCAAGATGCTTGATAAGCTGCCTCCTTTTGCCCAGCGAGCAACATGGGCACACCAAAATTCTTTTGAAGCGTTTTCAATCTTCTCCATTGCGGCACTGATGGCTTTTGTCACAGGTCAAGATTCGACCCTTGCCATCGGAGCGGCGATCGCCCATGTCGTAGCTCGACTGTTTTACTCCGTCTTCTACATTCTCAACATTCCGCCGCTGCGATCGCTGATGTTTGGCATTGGTTCACTCACCAGCTTCGTCCTTTTTGGCTTGAGCCTAATATCAGTAACACCTCTTTGATCTCAACCTAATCTCTACCCACGGCTAAAACTGGGTTAGCCCAGCCCCCAACCATTCAAAAATCCAGGCGTTGCGAAATTGACGAATGATATAGAACCTACCAACCCACCAATTACCTGCTGTACAGGCATGGCAATGCCATGCCCCCCCAAGAATCATTCGCCAGTTAGCAATCTCAAAATCCAAAATCGGAAATCCGAAATAGAAAATGGGGATTCGGTGAACCATTGAGTAGGATCAGGAAAGATAGAGGAGGTCGCCCTGCCTTGGCATCGTCTTCATGATTTTGAGCCAGCCATGTCCTACGAACCGCTTCACCACAAATATCGACCCCAAACCTTTGCCCAACTGGTAGGACAAGAGGCGATCGCTGCGACACTGAGTAATGCTTTGCGGCAACAGCGCATTGCTCCGGCCTATTTGTTCACGGGCCCGAGGGGAACCGGAAAGACATCCAGTGCAAGGATTTTGGCAAAGTCGCTGAACTGTACGAGTAGCGACGAGCCGACAGATTCGCCCTGTGGCACCTGCGAAATTTGCCGCAGGGTTGCGCGGGGTTCGGCGCTGGACGTGATCGAAATTGACGCCGCCAGCAACACTGGAGTTGACAACATTCGCGAACTGATTGAACGGGCGCAGTTCGCGCCAGTGCAGTGCCGCTTTAAGGTCTATATCATCGACGAGGTTCACATGCTGAGCACGGCAGCGTTTAACGCCCTGCTCAAGACCTTAGAAGAACCGCCAAATCGGGTCGTGTTTGTGCTGGCAACCACCGATCCCCAGCGAGTTTTACCGACGATCATCTCCCGCTGTCAGCGGTTTGACTATCGCCGCATTCCCCTAGATGCAATGGTGAGTCATCTGATGGCGATCGCCCAAAAAGAATCCATTGCCGCTCAGCCTGAAGCAGTTGAACTGGTGGCACAGATTGCTCAAGGCGGACTGCGGGATGCCGAAAGCCTTTTGGATCAGCTGAGCTTGCTGGAAGGAGAAATCAGCGTCGAGAAGGTGTGGGATCTGGTGGGTGCAGTGCCAGAGCGAGATTTGCTGGCGCTCGTCAGAGCGATCGCCCAAGACAACAGCACCACCGTTCTCGATCAGGCGCGACATCTGATGAATCGAGGACGCGAGCCGCTAATTGTGCTGCAAAATCTGGCGAGCTTTTACCGAGACTTGCTAATTGCAAAAACCGCGAGCGATCGCCGTGACCTCGTGACGCTGACACAACCCACTTGGAAAGAGCTATGCGACTTTGCTCAAACGCTTGATATGGCTACGATTTTGCTGGGTCAGCAGCATTTGAGAGCAAGCGAAGTTCAGGTCAAAAATACGACTCAGCCCCGTCTTTGGCTAGAAATCACGCTGCTCGGACTGCTGCCATCAACCATCAACAGCCAAAGTCAAGCTCAGGCCGGAGCATCAAACAGCCAAAGGGCGATCGCCCCTCCATCCCCCATCTCGGCTCCCACTTCTCGACCTCAGCCTGCCCCACCGGCTCCACTATCTTCCCCACCTGTTTCTCCTGCTCAACCTGTTTCTCCCCAACGCAAGAATACTCCCGAACCCGCTAGTCCTTCCTCGAATCCTGCATCAGAATCCTTCTCCCATACTCCCGTTCAGGATGAAGAGGAGAAAGCTGTTTCGAAGTCAGCCTCCTTAGACAAACAAGAGGGCGATCGCGCAGAACATCCGGCTCAGCCCTCTCCTCAACCCGACTCAGCCGCTGATCCCCTCGCCAACAACCAGGGCTATGCGGCCTTTCAGCAAGAGAAACTCGACCAAGTTTGGCAACAGGTAATGGCAGCTATTCCTCGTCCGGGAACCCAGGCTCTCCTCCAACAATGGGGCTGTCTGGTGTCATTCAATGGCAGTGCGGCACGGGTAGGTATTCGGTCTCAGCCCCTGATGCGCATGGCTCAAAGCAAATTGTCTGATATTGAAAATGCCTTTGAGCAAATATTTGGCAAGGCGGTCGGAATCACCCTAGAAGTCAGCACAGCGCATCCTGAAAGCGCTGAGAGTTCACTAGATGCTGCTGCTGCGGCTCCGCCCTCATCACACCTAGAGCCTTCGCCATATCCAGAAACTTCCGCTCCTACGCACCCGCCCACGCCAGCCCCCCAGGAACCTGCTCCTGTCACTCCCCCGGCAACCGCACCTGCCTCCAGCGCGGCGACAATATCCTCAGACAGCGAACCTAGATTCGAGCCGCCACCCTTTTCATGGAAAGATAAAGACGAAGTGACGAAAGCTGCTGAAAGCCTTGCTCAGATGTTCAACGGTGCGATTGTGTCACTAGATGAGGACGATGAGGTTGAGGTTGAAGACGAGACTTCTAGCGATTCTTCAGCTGTGTCATTGCCCCAACCTCCATCGTCACCGCCGCCCCCTCTGGAAGATGATGACGATGACGATGTGCCCTTCTAATCGTTCTCATTGGTGTTCACTGGCTCAAATTCAAATTGCTTGATGACAGGACTCGACTTTAGAAATACCAACACGCTCTGGTCTAGCATTTTGGCAGAAACCCTAGTTCGGCTAGGGTTGAAGACAGCAATCATCTGTCCCGGTTCTCGCTCCACCCCTTTGACGGTGGCGCTAGTTCGCCATCCCGAAGTTGAAACCATTCCTGTTCTTGATGAGCGATCGGCAGCTTTTTTTGCCCTGGGAATTGCCAAACGGACTGGCCGAGCCGCCGTGCTTGTCTGCACATCGGGAACCGCCGGGGCAAACTTCTACCCCGCTGTGATTGAAGCCCACGAAAGCCGAGTGCCGCTGCTGGTTCTAACAGGCGATCGCCCCCCAGAACTGCGTCACTGCAACGCCGGTCAAACCATCGACCAGCAAAAACTGTTTGGTGACTTCCCGAATCTGTTTATGGAACTGGCACTGCCATCAGTAGAACCTGACAGGCTCGCCTATCTGCGGCAAACTCTGTACTATGCCTGGGGGCGATCGCACACTCCTCCTGGCCCCGTGCATCTCAACCTGCCGTTTCGCGATCCCTTGCCGCCACTTCCTGATCCAGCGGTCATGAGACTAGAAGAAAGTTTTAATTCAGAGCCATTTTTTGCGGCTCTTGAGAATTCAGAACTTCCTGCTCTCGTTCCCGCAGCATTGCCCGATGCGGTTAAAACCTGGCTCAAGTGCGATCGCGGCATCCTGATCGTGGGAGTGGCTCAGCCCACAAATCCTGAAGCTTACTGTCGAGCGATCGCCCGCCTTGCAGATACCCTGCATTGGCCTGTTCTTGCTGAGGGGCTGTCACCCATTCGAAATTACGCTTCTCTATTCTCAGGATTGGTGTCTACCTATGATGCTCTGCTGCGCTCGTCCGATCGAGCCTCTTCTCTACGTCCTGACCTCATTGTTCGAGTTGGGGAAACGCCAACCAGCAAAGTATTACGTCAGTGGCTTCAGGACATCCCAGCCCGTCAGTGGATTTTAGATGGGGGCGATCGCAACCTTGATCCAACCCATAGTCGTACCGTTCATTTGCCTCTGGCTGTGGAGCAACTCGCCGCCACATTGCCTGCGCCGAATACCCTACTCAAAGCCTCCAACCCAGGCTATCTCAAGGACTGGATCGAAGCCGAACAGCAAATGCGAACCCAGATTGACGAGCAGATGGTAAGTCCAGATCCGTTCGGAGATTCTATGGCAGAAACCGCTTCAGATGCGGTAGAGAATTCAATCCTGACAACAGATGCCGCTCCTCATCAGGAACCTTCGTTGTTTGAAGGAAAAGTTGCCTGGTTCCTTGCTCAGAGCCTACCTGTACAAACACCGCTATTCATCGCCAACAGTACTCCAGTGCGAGATATGGAATGGTTTTGGAAACCGGGCGATCGCCAAATTCAACCCTTTGTCAATCGGGGAGCCAACGGTATTGATGGCACCCTTTCTACCGCCCTTGGCATGGCGCATGGGTATCGCAGCAGCGTATTGCTCACTGGAGATTTAGCACTGCTCCACGACACCAACGGAATGCTCGTCAGTCGCCAGCTTCGGGGACATCTGACCATTGTGCTAGTCAACAACAACGGTGGAGGCATCTTTGGTCTCTTGCCCATCGTTCAGTTTGACCCGCCCTTTGAAGAATTTTTTGCGACTCCCCAATCCGTTGATTTCGTGAGTCTCTGCACCACTTACGGCGTCGAACATGAACTGATCACCTCCTGGAAAATGTTGGGCGATCGCCTCCAAACCTTACCTAAATCCGGCATACGAGTATTAGAAGTACCGTGCGATCGCCATCGAGACGTGGCACGACGGAAAACCTTCTGGTCGTCTGTTAGGTGATGCCTGTGAATGTTCCGATCTGGCTGATTGGTGGCACTCAAGAAAGCGCTGTTTTAGCAAAGCGCCTGCTGGAGGAAGGGTTTTCTATCATTGTTACGGTCACAACTGAAGCGGCGCGATCGCTCTATCCCAGTCACGAGCATCTAACCATTCAGGTCGGAAGATTATCTGAAACAACCCTGTCCGAGTTTCTATACACTTATCACATCGGCGGCATCCTAGACGCCTCTCATCCCTTTGCAGTACAAATTTCCCAGTTGGCGATCGCCACGGCTGAAGCTCACCGGATTCCCTATCTGCGGTTTGAGCGAACGTCAGTAGCGCCTTCAGACCATCGAGACTCTTCAGTTCTCACCGTGCCCTCTGTTGAAACGCTGGTTTCAGGGTCATACTTAGAACCCACAACCGCTGGAAAGCAGCGAGTTTTGCTGACACTTGGCTATCGAATGCTGCCGCTGTTCCGACCCTGGCAATCGCATGCTCAGCTATTCGCTCGCATCTTGCCTTCCCCGATCGCGCTTTCAACTGCTCTTGATACTGGCTTCACACCCGATCGCCTGATTGCCCTACGACCTCCCATTTCACCAGAACTGGAACGTGCCCTATGGCAGCAGTGGCGCATCACAACCGTTGTTACTAAGGCGTCGGGGCAAGCGGGAGGTGAAGCAGTGAAGCGGGCGATCGCCAAAGAGTTAGGCGTTCAGCTTATTCTCTTGGCTCGCCCAACCGTGACCTATCCTGCGCAAACAGCCATTGTAGAGGAGGCGATCGCCTGGAGTCTCAGCGTTAAGAGTATTTCGTCTTGATTGTCAACTCCTTTTTGCTGATGAGGCAATCTGAGTAGAGTCTAGATTCATCACAGTCGCGGTGAGTTAGCCATCTGTGGGTGTTGCAAGCACTCGCAGATGGTGCCAAGGTCTTGAGTTC
>CAKZMO010000503.1 GCA_937128595.1 uncultured cyanobacterium
CTGGTCAATCAGCCGCTGGATGACGCTCTCAAGAGAGGCTGTCGCGCCATCGCTCGGCCCAGATTCTAAGTGATCGCAATCGAGCAAGAAGGCGCTGCGAATCAGCCTCCCTTCCCGTTCACAGAGACGCTGCATGCGGTTGATCTGACTTAAGTCAGTGGGCAGGGCTGTAGCCGTGATCCGATGCAGAGAGAGACCTATCTGGGCACAAGCCGCAGAGGCGATCGCCTGTTTTGTGGTCGCGTCAGGCCCACAGAGTTGAATGACTGGAGACGAAGAATCTATACGCGTTAAGCCACTGCGCACAATGTCTTGAACCACAGCCTGATAAGACGGGGGCAATAGATCATCTGATCCCAGGGGGGAAGCAATCGGTTGGACGAGCCCCGTCAGGCGATCGTCGAGGTGCTGCACGCCTAGCAAATAGTGAAGAATGCGCTCATCAATGCGCAGGGGACTAGTGGTGAGAATGGGGCCACCTCCTAGCTCGATCAGTTGCCAATAGCGCAGCGGAGCATGGGGGGTTAAGGCCGACCAGTTGACCTCTTGAAACACCGATAAAGCAAGGCTAAAAGACGCATAGGATTGTCTAGCATCTCCATGCAATGCTCCGCAGAGAGACGCGATAGGATTGCTCAACTCGACTCCTGCACACAGGAGTAAGATATTGCGTTCGAAGGCTGAAAGGTGAAACAGTTGACATAGAGTATCGAGAGCGGAAGGCCGATGGTCAGGAAACGCGACAGATGGCACGGAGATAGGTTGCGCCGCTGCTTGCCCGCCGCTGGCCTGGTCTAGCTTTTGTTCGAGGGCATGGCGAACTTGGGCGATCGCCCCCATCAAATATTGCTGATTGGCCTGGTGCCAAGGTGTGACTGTTGAGTGCATCTTGAGTGCATGGTTTTCCACAAAAGAACAACGAGCCTCATTTACTCTCTGACGGATCGAATGAGGTTTTGAAGATATTGAAAAGCATGTTCAACTGTCATGGTCAAAACCTGCCCTTGCCGAATCAGTTCGTACTGACCCTTGTGGTATCCATGACCTGCGATTAGCCCCATCCGCACCGCTTGATTACCCAAATCATTCAGCTGATTTAAGCTGAGCGTTTCGATTTCTAGATCGAGGCGGCGTTTAAGTCCGTCATCATGCATAAAATTATCCTCTATGAGCTAAGGTCTGGTGATGCTAAATGGATAGAATATCTAATCGTCAGCTACTGGAATTAGGGTGATGACCGGGCCAATATACTGATCTGCCGTTAGGCTTTCGGGATTGTCATCGACTTGAAGCTGGCTTTCAGCACCATCGACCAAAAGCCGCACGAGATACTCTCCGGCTTTCACCTCCTGAATCGGGATCATAACTCGATGGGCGACTTGATGCCGTTTGGGACAGTCAAACATATACGCATTAGGGGCAGTGCCCACCCGTTCGTTAAGAGCCAGCACAACCCGTTGTTCACTGCCGATCGCCAGGTTAATTTCTAAGGTCACAGTGGCGTTGTAAAGTTCATCATCGGTGGAAACAACGTCATCAACCTGCACTTCAGTAAGTCTAGGACGCAAGACAAACGGAGCGGCGTTAGACTCGGTGGCTCGCTGATTTGGACGATTAGGATGAGTTGACAGAGCCGTATGCAATACTTGAAGGCTTTGGACTCCAGCTCGCAAAGCATCGATTGGGACGCTTGCCAATGGTAAGGTAATCTCTCTAGAGCTAACCTGGGATGGAGTGACTTCTGCATCGCCAATTCGTACACGGGTCGCGGGGTTGCCTTTGAGATTCTGACCTTTGATGCGTAGAGTGCTATCGACCAAAATCGGCAATAATTCTTCCCCATCAGCATTTTTCACCTGCTCTACATAGGGCTGAGATGGAAAAGCAGAAATGCCTCCGGTGCGGCGATCGCGTACAGGTAAGCCCCGAGGATAGGAGTCTTTCCCTTCGACCATGACCACCATCACCTTGTAGGCCACGGATAGCAGGTATGGCGTTTGGAAAAACACAGACCAGGTTTTAGAAAGATCTTCTAGGGTCAAATCTAAGGGCATCACATTAATTTGAGTGACTTGATCGGCCAAGTTTGACTCACTCAAAAAGCTCAAGGTAGAGTCCTGACAGGCATCACGAATCATGTCTTGGGTAAGAACGCGCTTATCATTGAGGGTTTGCACAACGCTACCCAGCAAGCGCTGAGGAGTCAACTCATTGTTGTTGCCATAAAAACTCAGCATGTAAAACATATCTAGGGCAGCCTGCCGCCGAGTCGGCATTCCTCGCGAACGAAACGGCGTCGCGTCAATGTTGTGCAGCGCAGGATTTGTAATCACTTGATACATGAAAACGTTCACGCCTGTATCAGGGGTACCCTTTCCTACGTCGCTAGGACTAACGGTGGTAATGCGAGCCCCTTCCACATCGTTTTGCACTGCGGTTTGCAAAAGCCGCTGGAGTGTTGCTGTGACAGTGGCGATCGCCAGATGGTTGCTCATGAAAGCCTCACTCAACAGGTATGATTCGCAGCTTCATCCAATATTACGTCAGTACGAGTTAAGAAAAAAGACAAAAGCTCTGGTTGACAAGGCTTTGACCCATTATGCCTTTACCAACGACCAATAGCGATCGCTCTTCGCACCCCTCCCCACAACCTTTTGCTCTCCAAAGTCCGAGAGC
>CAKZMO010000504.1 GCA_937128595.1 uncultured cyanobacterium
TACCTCAGTCATCGCGCTTGGCATCCCGTTTATTCCTAACACTTTTCGAGTAGCATCATAAGCATAACATGGCTTTATCACAAATGGTAAAATTCAGTGAAACGACACGACATATCCACAGACTTATTCTGCTATCATACTTTAATGATCTTATCCATATGATGTCTAAAGGTGAGAACGCTCATGAAAATTGGTGTGATTAGTGATATTCACGGATATATCGACAACTTAGACATGGCGTTAGAGTTCTTAAAGCATCACCCGGTTGACGAAATTATTTGTGCGGGTGATTTGGTAGACCGTTACCCGGATGGACCTGCGGTAGTGCAGCGCATCCAAGATGAAGATATTTTGTGCGTGCAGGGTAACCACGATGAGCACCCTTTTGACCGTCAGTTTTTAGATGAGGACACGCTCGAGTATTGTGCAGACCTACCGCAATCATTGGTGCTCAATCGCGCTGGACGCACAATCTTTTTGTGCCATGCCAACCCGTGGGACTTGCAACAGTATGTTTTTCCGTCGGCGTCAGAGGATGTCTTTGAGCAAATTATGGACATTGCCGAAACGGATATTGTGGTAATGGGCCACACCCATACGCCGATGATTGTTAATATTGACGATGGCACATGCTATGTGTTTAACCCCGGTACGC
Source organism: uncultured cyanobacterium (assembly GCA_937128595.1). GTDB lineage: Bacteria > Cyanobacteriota > Cyanobacteriia > CAKZMO01 > CAKZMO01 > CAKZMO01. Next base: position 656 of record CAKZMO010000504.1, read on the forward strand.
TGTGCGAGATGTGTACCCAGGGACCAGTTACCTGTGGCATTATTGACCTACCAGATAACCCGGATGCCCCTCCTACATTCACGATTTACGATGTTGAACTGGGAAATCCGCTGCTAGTAGATGAGATTATGATGCAGGTGTAGGGACCAAGCGTTTGCTACGCCAGATTTTATAATTGCCTTAGATTGCCTACTACCTGGTCATGTCCATAATTTTGGTAATATATTTTTTCTCATGTTTCAAAACTGCTTGATTCCCTCCTTGCCCGATGTAGGCGCTACTCTTCATCTTGATTTTCCTTGAGCATTTCGATCTGTGCTTCTAGTTTACCAATCAATCTATTCAAATCATTGATGGCTGTTTGAAGCTCTGCACGCTCCGATTTTGCTGCCTCACGTTCTTCGCTTCGTACTTCTTCAACTCGTTGCCTTAGCTGTTCAATTTCAGCATCACGCTCCCTTACAGCGGTTTCGAGAAAATCAATCCGTTGATGAAGCATGATCTTATCGGCAAAACCTTCGGCGGCAGTTTCTTGCATAACTAAAGCGGCTGAAGGTGGCAAGTCCTTATGGAGATTGCCATCTTCAAGAAAATCAGCGACATCCTGCCACGAATTATGACGTGTCTTTGCTTTTGCAATCGTGTTCAGTACATACAGATCTTCTAGTGTGTATTCGCGTTGTTTTGCGTGTTTGTAGTCGTTTCTACGTACAGCCATATCAGATAGATAAGGTTGTAGTTCTTCTTGCTCCGTCCAATTTCTAATCGAACTTGCACTTACTCCAATAGAAACTGCAATTTCTCCAGGTGTATACGTTTTCAATTTACAACTCCTATAAGCTTGACTTGTAACTTCTACAAGTATATTCTATATTATAACTCTAATTCTGTAGTGTAATTACGAAAAAGAAAGTTATTTTAAGCTAAAAAGGCAAAAAAGACCGCTCTATATATATACAACCATATATATAAGGCCTAATTTGCCAGATTTCCGTCCAAATAGTCCGTATAGATCATCATATGACCAGCAGAAAGAGGCGCAAAATGATCCGATATAAACCGAACAAAACCCTGGTTCCGCTAACCCCCGCCGACATCAACGAGGTGGATTTCCAGTGGGAACTAGATCCCACTGTTATCACCTGGGATGGTGGCAATGGTACGTCCAGTGCCTGGCACTTAGTGGACGGCGAATTACGTTATTTTATGCTTCCTAACGTACGTGTGCCAGTCACAGGCTATTCTATGAATGGTGATGTGACCACAATAGGACTCAATGAAATGGTCTACGCCGATGTCGCGGCAGGGCGTTTCGCTATTGGGGATAACGTGTGGGAGCAGAGTAAATACCCGCCGGAAACCTTTGTCAATTCGGAAGACCGCTATGGCTCGGAGATCCACGTTTTCATGCTGTTGTGCCTGCTGGCAGCTCTCAATGCACCGGAAGACACACCGCTGACGATTGTCACCTCAGCGCCGCCAGGACTGGTCAATAGTGTTGCTAAGACGATCAAGAAGAACCTGAAATATGGTGAAGCGAAGGACAAATCAGGCACCT
>CAKZMO010000505.1 GCA_937128595.1 uncultured cyanobacterium
ATTGGAAGGTTTACAAACTGGCCTGAAGCCAGCCAAGATTTCAGAGTAGGTTTTATTTTTCCCACCCGAATGGGAAAAACGGTTCAGAGTCACGGGATACAGTCTCTATGAAACGATTGGAAGGAAAGGTGGCGCTGGTAACGGGCAGCAGCAGCGGCATTGGTCAGGCGATCGCCATTCGGCTGGCGTCTGAGGGGGCGCAGGTCGTGATCAACTATCGCTCTAGCCCTGAAGGTGCTGAAGACACCCTAGAAAAGGTAAAAGCCACGGGTGGAGCCTGTCACATGGCAGGTTGCCCCAATGCGGGTGTCTCTGTTCAGGCTGATGTCAGCGTCCTAGAAGATGTGCGCGAGCTGATTGGAGAAGGCATTGAGCGTTTTGGCAAGCTTGACATTTTGGTCAACAATGCAGGCTTAGAGATCCATGCTCCTTTTTGGGAAGTGACCGAAAAAGACTACGACAAGGTCATGGATGTGAACCTCAAGGGAGCGTTTTTCGCGGCTCAGTCGATGGCGAGACACCTGATGGAAACGAAGCGATCGGGGCGCATCATCAACATCAGCTCTGTCCACGAAGAACTGCCTTTTCCAAACTTCACGGCTTACTGTGCCAGCAAAGGTGGCATGAAAATGATGACCCGCAACTTAGCGGTGGAACTTGCTCCCTACGACATTACCGTCAACAATGTTGCGCCCGGAGCCATCAAAACTCCGATCAACGATGATTTGACGAACAACCCTGACCAGTTGAATGCGCTACTTCAGAATATTCCTCTGGGGCGATTGGGTAAAACTGATGACGTATCCGGACTGGTCGCTTTTTTAGCCTCGGAAGAAGCTAGCTATATTACCGGGAGCACCTTCGTTGTCGATGGAGGGCTGACCTGGAACTATCAGGAGCAATAGACGAAAACGGGTGAAGTTCTGATGTATAGGATAATGTGGCTGTTGCCCCTGGAGAAAATTCTGCAGCGTCAGTCTAGTCTCGCTATGCTAAATGATGTTTGCCCAGCACATTGAGTCAGTTTCAACGATGTGCGATCGCCCCTAAGTTTGGCTGATGAGTTTGACTCACAAGTTTTACTTAGGGCTATCAAATCGTTGTGAGTCAATAAATGAAAGTAAGCCTGAATGTCGAGGATTAAAGTCATGACCCGCGCAACTAAAAAACCTGATAGTAAATGGTGGGAAGATGGAGTCATTTACCAGATTTACCCTCTCACCTTTGCCGATGGAAATGGAGATGGCACAGGCGATTTGCGTGGCATCATTCAGCGGTTGGATTACCTCAATGATGGCAACTCTGAACAGGACACTTCCCTTGGCATTGATGCCATTTGGCTCTCTCCCATCAACAACTCGCCCATGGTTGATAACGGGTACGACGTGTCAGACTACACCGATATCTGTCCGACTTTCGGCTCTTTAGAGGACTTCGATGAGCTACTTGAAAAAGCTCATCAACGTGGCATTAAAATCATTCTTGACTTAGTGGTTAACCACACCTCGAATCAGCATCCTTGGTTTGTCGAATCTTCATCAGGAAAAGACTCAGAAAAGGCGGACTGGTATCTTTGGCAAGATCCGTTAGAAGGACGAGATCTGCCGAACAACTGGCAGTCATATTTTGGGGGTACAGGCTGGACACATTCAGAAGAAAGAGGCCAATTTTACTACCATACGTTTAATGAAAACCAGCCGGATCTAAACTGGCACAATCCCAAGGTTCGAGAAGCTATTTATAACATTATTCGAATGTGGTTAGAACGGGGAGTGGACGGGTTTCGACTCGATGCTTCTAGCTCTTACAGCAAAGATCCATATTTCCGAGATAACCCGCTGAAGTACGGAGCTACCGACAAAAACGACTACAACAACTATCATCATCTCTACGACAAAAACCTGCCAGAAAACCATCAGATTATCAAAGAGATTCGCGCTATTTTAGATGAGTATGGCGATCGCGTTTTAATTGGCGAAACGTTTATCGACAATCGTCTCTATGACTCTCTTGTTTTTCATGGCGAGAAAAACAACGAACTGCATCTTCCTCTCAACTTTGAGTTCTCCTTTAGCCCTTGGTATCCCGGCTATATCCAGCGCGAGATTGAGAAAAAAGAGAAACTGACTGAGACCGGAAACTGGCCTTGTTATTTTCTCGACAATCATGATTTGCCTCGACACCTTTCTCGCTGGGTTGAGTGCAGCCTGTGTGTTGATTCAGAGGCGATCGCCAAAGCCTCTGCAACGCTATTGCTGACCGTGCGTGGCACACCGATTCTCTACTACGGTCAAGAGCTAGGCATGGTTGACAACACCGACATTCCCCCTGAACGGCTTCAGGATCGAGCAGTTGTCATGAGCAACACGAAAGAAACGCCACCCCCTCGTGATGGAGCCCGTACGCCGATGCAGTGGGATGACTCACCCCATGCTGGGTTTAGTTTTGGCAAAGATGTCGAGGCATGGCTGCCTGTTCACTCCAACTATCCTGATCTGAACGTAGAGGCCGCACTACAAGACCCCGACTCTATCCTGACTTTCTATAAACGCCTGATTCACGTGCGAAAACATAGCGAAGCTCTCCGCTGGGGGCGTTGGCACACGTTGATCCACTATCCCCACGAAGAGTTGGCCTATGTGAGGGAAACCGAGAACGAGACGGTGCTGGTTATGATCAACTTTGCGTTTGAGCAGCCGTTTGTAATTGATGTGCCTCTCGATCGAGAGGCTTGGACGGTGTTGTTGTCTACGGTCTACGAAACGGACAAGGTGATTGACTTAAACGGCACGCTCGAACCGTTTGAGGTGACGATTGTCCAGAAAACCAGGTGAAGAGGGCAACATCAGCAATGTTCACCAAGTGTTTAGGCATGACTTAGGGTGGTCTCATGAACGACTCAGAATAGGTTCGTACTGTATGAACTGTAGGGGCGGCTCAAGCAATGTAGCTCACTCCTTCTGGACAAAACTATTCATCAGAACTATTCACCAAAGGTAATCCCATGATTCGTTCCACTCTTTTCGGCTTGTCGGTTCTGGCTCTGGCATCCGTGCCTGTGACGTTGGTCAATGCCGAGACCTTCAACCGCCGCACCACGACTCACTATCCGGTTGAAATTAGCCTCGCGGAAACGGCTCCTGTTGCTTCTGGTTTCTTCACGACCGTCGATCAAAGCCATCCGACTCTGGGAACGGCGACGATTGTGGAAACAGGCGGTCAACGCTATCTGGAATTCAGCAGCAACTTCACAACGGCTGAAGGGCCTGCGGTGGAGGTCATTCTCCATCAGGGCGATACTGTTCCCGTCAATATTGCTGAGGGAACCTACATCACGTTGGCTCCGTTACAAAGCTTTGATGGGGCTCAACGTTATGCTATTCCCAACGATGTCGATATTTCTGCGTTTGAGTCTGTGGGAATCTGGTGTCGTCAATTCAACGTGACTTTTGGTTACGCCGACATTTAAATCGCCGATATCTCATCGTTGATCTGTCATCCCAATTCATCAATTCACCCCCCACCTCACCGGATCTCAATCAGGGTTTGTCCACTTACTGATTACTCTCTATTCCTTGCTTATGATTCCCGAACATCAGCGACTTGCAGATAACAGTCAGCGCACGGCTTATTGGACTCGGTGGGGGCCTTATTTGAGCGATCGCCAGTGGGGTACGGTTCGCGAAGACTATAGCGCTTCCGGGAGCGCGTGGAATTATTTTTCTCACGACCAGGCGCGATCTCGTGCCTATCGCTGGGGCGAAGATGGTCTTTTGGGCATCTCCGATAACCATCAGCGGCTATGTTTTGCGATCGCTCTTTGGAACGGTAACGACCCGATTCTCAAAGAGCGCTTTTATGGACTGACAGGTAATGAAGGGAATCACGGTGAAGATGTTAAGGAGTACTATTTTTATCTAGAGAGTTCACCGACTCACTCTTACATGAAAGGGTTATACAAATATCCCCAGGCGGAGTTTCCCTATCAGTGGCTGCTGGAGGAAAATCAGCAGCGGGGACGCGAGGCCATGGAGTTTGAGCTGCTAGATACGGGAGTCTTCGACGAAAGCCGCTACTACGACGTGTTTGTAGAATATGCCAAAGATGCAGTTGAAGGTTTATTGATTCAAATTAGCGTGGTCAACCGTGGCCCCGAAACTCAGACGCTGCATCTATTGCCAACGTTGTGGTTTCGCAATACCTGGTCGTGGGGACGAGACGACAGCAAGCCGCTGATCAAGATTGCAAACCGGAATGAAACTTGCACGGTACTGGAAGCACAGCATTGGGAATTGGGCGATCGCTGGTTTTATTGCCAGCAGCCTGCTGAAGGGGGCAAACTGCCCTTGCGATTCACTGAGAATGAAACTAACTACGAACGACTGTTTGACTCTGAAAATGCATCTCCCTACGTCAAAGATGGCATCAACAACTACGTCGTGCATGGGGATGAAACGGCGGTGAATCCTGATTCCATTGGTACTAAAGCGGCTCCCCATTATATTCTGACGTTAGCTCCGGGGGAAACTCAGGTGGTCAAGCTGAGATTATCAGATCAGGCCAGTCTCGATGATCCGTTAGGAACTAACTTCGACCAGATTTTTGAAACGCGCAAAGCAGAGAACGAGGAGTTTTATCAAACGCTGACACCCGACACCCTCACCCCCGATCTCCAAAACATCCAGCGGCAAGCCTTTGCCGGATTGATGTGGACGAAGCAATATTACCAATACGTCGTGGAAGAGTGGCTAGAGGGCGACCCGGCCATGCCTAAACCGCCTGACTCGCGCGATCGCAATCAGCAGTGGCGTCATCTCCACGCTGACGATATCCTTTCCATGCCAGATAAGTGGGAATATCCTTGGTTTGCGGCCTGGGATCTAGCGTTTCACTGCATTCCTCTGGCGATGATCGATGCGGACTTTGCGAAGCAACAGCTCGATATCATGACCCGTGAGTGGTACATGCATCCGAATGGGCAGCTACCTGCCTATGAATGGGCATTTGGAGATGTGAATCCTCCAGTTCACGCGTGGGCGACTTGGCGGGTCTATAAAATCGAGCAAAAGCAAAAAGGAAAGGGCGATCGCCAATTTCTAGAGCGGGTATTTCAGAAATTGCTGCTGAACTTTACCTGGTGGGTCAACCGCAAAGATGCCGAAGGAAACAACATTTTTGAGGGAGGGTTCTTAGGGTTAGACAACATTGGGGTGTTTGATCGCAGTTCAGAACTGCCAACTGGAGGCCACTTGGAGCAGGCCGATGGGACGAGCTGGATGGGCATGTTTTGTCTCAATATGCTGACGATCGCTTTGGAATTGGCGCAGGAAAACTCGGTCTATGAAGACATGGCCACCAAGTTTTTCGAGCATTTTCTTTATATTGCCGATGCAATGAACCATTTAGGCGGCGAAGGGACTCAGCTCTGGGATGAGGAAGACGGCTTTTACTACGATGTGCTGCATCTGCCCCACGGAGAGAGCGTCCCACTCAAAGTGCGATCGATGGTGGGGCTGACTCCTTTATTTGCCATCACCATTTTGGAACCCGAAGTATTGGAGAAACTACCTGCCTTCAAAGAACGTCTGGAATGGTTTATCAAGCATCGCTATGACCTTAAGCGCAATGTTGCCTGCATGGAAACCCAAGGCCAAAAAGCGCGACGCCTGCTGGCACTCACGTATCTATCACCCCATGAATGTATTGCGAGCGATCGCTTTCGACGCATCCTCTCTAAGTTGCTGGATGAGACCGAGTTCCTGAGCGAGCACGGTATTCGTGCCCTTTCCCGCTACCACAAAGATCATCCCTACGTTTTTAGGGCGAATGGCGAAGAGTATCGTGTAGAGTACGAGCCTGCTGAGTCGACCACAGCTTTGTTCGGCGGCAATTCCAACTGGCGTGGCCCGATTTGGTTTCCGGTGAATTATTTGCTGATTGAGTCGCTGCAAAAGTTCCACTACTATGCCGGAGACGATTTCAAGGTTGAATGTCCAACGGGTTCAGGCAACTGGATGACGCTTTGGGAAGTGGCCACAGAACTTTCTCATCGGATGATTCGAATCTTTAAAAAAGATGAAAGTGGTGATATGAGCTACATTGAGGCAGACCAACGTCCGGTCTATGGCGGCATCGATCCGTTTCAAACTGACCCCCATTGGCGAGACTTGCTCCTGTTCTATGAATATTTTCACGGCGACAATGGAGCAGGACTCGGCGCAAACCACCAAACCGGATGGACAGGACTGATCGCTAAGCTGATTCAGCAATACGCTGAGTACAGCCTGTGAGAATCAGAGATTGTGGGGTGTGGGGCGATCGATTGAGCTTACTGAACTGATCGCCCAAGTTCAACGATAGGCGAACCGATGTCTCGAAAAATAAAATGATTCTGTCGGCGTGTCGCTTTTGCTGCATGGGCTACGTAGATAGCTTCCTACAACGTCTCGACGCACCCAACTCGAACGAAAACTTATTGGACCCTCGACTTATTTCAGCCGTAATATGCATAGCACTGTAGAATTGAGCAGGTTTCGACAACATAATTATTGATCGAAGCCTCCACTTACTTTACCTAAAGAATGCTCGTCAAAAAAAGAATCGATTACTATCCCATCACAATAATTTTTCTGGTTTTTGGGATAGATTTAGTTATTTTTCTGTTTAGCCCTTCTGTGTTACTCTCAATTTTCTGGCTGCTCGTAAGCCTTAATATCAAAGGTTGGATTTGCAGTTGGAACCATAATCATCAACATTCCAACTTTTTTACTGTTCCCTGGGCTAATCGTCTACTCGAACTTGTCATGGGTTTGCATACGGGAATTGTTGGAGAAGCATGGGTCTTGCACCATACGCTGGGACACCATGTGAACTATTTGAACCAGTCTAAAGATGAGTCTGCCTGGAAAACGCCTAGAGGGAGACTCATGTCTCGTCTAGAATATACGCTTAAGGTCGGTCTGATGGCGTATCCCATCGCGCTAAGCGTTGGAGCACGGCACCGTCGATCCCGCAATAAGCTGATTCAGAATATGCTGTTAACAGGAGTCGTTCTGGGTATTTTGTTCTCAATCAACTGGGTCAACACGTTGATTCTGTTCGTTGTGCCGATGGTTGGTCTGGTGTTTGGGGTGGTTTATGTCACGTATGACCATCACGCTGGATTAGATCAGCAAGATCCATACCAAGCAAGCTATAACGTCACCGATCGGTGGTACAACCTTTTTACCTGTAACTTGGGATACCATACGGCTCACCATCTCCAATGTGGACGCCACTGGAGTCAATTGCCGGAGTTGCATGAGGAAATCAAAGAGAGGATTCCTGCTCACCTATATCGTGAAGCAGGGTTTCCGTTTAGCCTAATGACAAAAATTGAGCAAGGATTTTCCCAAAATATAAGAGCAGCTTTTAGATTTTGACCTCTGAGAGCTAGTAAATTTGTAGCGGTTTTTTAGTCTCGTGAGAGATGCTAAAAACCGCTATATCGCAATTAGAAATAATCTTGAAGCTTATAGCGATGCGCAGATAGGTTAGGACAGACATTGATGGAGAAGCCGCGCACCGCGCGGCTTCTCCATCAACTATTGGTTTTATATCAGCGCGTAGCACCATAACAGAAGTTTTGTGAGGGCGATCGCCAACTTTGCAGATATATTGATTGGCAAAATGCTAGCGCTAGCGATGCTTTTGCTTAGACTTTACCTTTTTGGCCTGAAATCCTTTGGATGTTGCTGCTTTGAACCCTCTCTTCTGACTTGACTGCGGCTGACCCTGTGTTTCTGTCTCTCCAGCGAATTCAGGATCATCGGCAATAAACCGCATGTTGCTGCGACGGATTTTTGCAGCCGCGTCATCATACAAAAATGGTAAATAAGCGTATCGTAATCCCGATGTAACGGGGGTAGCCTCATGCAGCAATGCACAAGAAAAGACTACTGCTCCTCCCGCTGGAGCCACATAGGTCTGACGACCAAATTCTGGAAACCGCAACGCGCCTCCTTCATACTCTCCAGTATTGAGGTTGAGCGTAACGGCAAATCGACGATGGGCTGTCCCTTTTGTGGTGTTGTCGCGATGGGCTCTGAAAAAGCCTCCAGATGTGCCGTCGTAGCAGGCGACAATGTGTCGTTCGATGCGAGTAACCTGAAACTGAAACGCTTTGTGAATTTCGGGAGCTAGGCGATCGTGAATGCGGTACATAGCTGTTTTCCGCAGGTCGTCGTCTAGAATTTCCTGGTCGCGACGACGCTTGAAGCTGCTGTCTTTTATATGAACAGTTTTTCCCTGCACCTCGCGCATAAAGCCCGATTCTGCACCTCCATTGTGGTTGTAATAGTCGATTAAGGTACGACAAAGCTCCGGCTCGAAAATTCTGGGAACAACTAGCACCGGGGCTTGCACCAAAGCTTGATGTGAGGGAAATGTTGGAATGGTAGATAGGATAGAAATCCACTGCTCTACATGAGTTTCGACTCCAGAATCAAAAGGGACAACGGCGACAACGCGTAATCGCTCATCCAAGATGTAAGTACAGGGATGATAGGTTCCACTGTTGTCAACAACGCCAAACTTCTGACTGAGAGCTTGATCAAAGTCCCAGAAAAAGCGAATACCTGGGAGGAGCTGTTGGGTGTGCGATCGCCCTTCATCATTGGGATCAGTACTCACTCCAAAAAAGCAGCAAGCGTCGTCATCAAATCGCTCTCGATGTCGGAGCATGTCGGTTAAGACGCGTTGGCTCGATTCTGTTGCTGCTGAGCCAAAGAAACATAAGACGATATAGCGTCCTGCGATAGATTCAAAATGGAACTTGGGGTTGTTGGTGCAGGCGATCGTAAACCAGGGCGCGGGTTCGCCAATTGCAAAACGGGGTGGAGCCATCGTAATCCCTCCGATGCTTTGGAGCGTCAAGACTCTCTAGTTTATTCTCAATCTACGCATTTGAGTGTGACTAGTAATCTGTTCTTAGTAATCTGTTCTTAACGCAGTGAAAAGGTTGCTAATAGCTCTGTCGTCTGACTATTCACGACAAAACGGGGTACTATTTCATTCAATATTTATTACCGCAATTTTCCTTTTTCAAAATATAGTGCTACGCGTTGATATAAAACCAATAGTTTACGGAGAAGCCACGCGGTGCGCGGCTTCTCCATCAATGTCTGTCCTAACCTATCTGCGCATTGCTATAGATATATTTACACGTGTTGATCAAAAACAAGATGAAACAAAAGAGCAAAGATTCAGAGGAAAGATTGCATTCTCTCATCTGAATCTTTTTTGTGGCTATGCTGTTGCGATCGCTCACCCCGCCGTGATGCGGATTAATGGTCTAACGCGAAATAATCCTCTATGTTCTAGGCTTGAGGCATCGTACCTAGGGGGTTGCGATGTGCGTCTTTGTTTTCGCTGAAGTGCCACTTTCCATCTTCGCCTTCTTCATAGTTTACTGCGACGGAGTTCCAAGCGACTTCGTGAGCAGCTTCTTCGCTCATGCCATCAGAAGTGGCGCTGTTGACCGCAGCCATGAAAATATTTTGGGCTCCTTCAGGCAGCTTAGACTGAACGTCTTGAGGTAATGCTTCAATATTCTCGTAAGGCATAATTAATGTTCTCCTTTCTGTGTAGGGCTCCATTAACTATCAATAGTGGAAATTGAGCGCTCTCATCATCTACCAGGAGAAGCAACTGACGTTCTATTTTTAACTACAATTGCCTATTCAAATAGACCTATAGCGATACTAAATTGCTTGTGAACTACTAAGTGAGAGGAGGGGCGGG
>CAKZMO010000506.1 GCA_937128595.1 uncultured cyanobacterium
GCGCGGCTTCTCCATCAATCTCTGTCCTAACCTATCTGCGCATTGCTATATTTCTTGACAACCTTATTTACCCTGAGCTAGCCCTACTTAATCTTTGATATCACCATGCTTAGCACTGATGAAAACCAAAGCCTAACTGCCTCTAATCCCTTGTCTTCGGCTGGGTTGCATCAAGCTGATCGATTGTGTCTAATATCCGGCTCAGCTAATCCAGAACTTGCAGAGGAAATTTGTGCCTACATTGGAAAAGATCTAAAACCAACAATTCGCAAACGCTTCGCAGATAAGGAATGCTACGTCCAGATTCAAGAATCAATTCGTGGGCAAGACGTCTATATCATTCAACCCACTGGGCATCCAGTCAATGACAACTTGATGGAGTTAATGATTCTGATCGACGCCTGCCGGAGGGCATCGGCTCGGCAGATCACAGCAGTGATTCCTTACTATGGTTATTCAAGAGCCGACCGGATCACAGCAGTTCGCGAATCCATCGCAGCAAAACTCGTCGCAAACCTCATTACAACGGCAGGAGCCGATCGAGTGCTAGCCGTTGACCTTCATTCCAACCAAATTCAAGGTTACTTCGATATTCCTCTCGATCATCTTTATGGCGCACCCGTTCTCTGCGATTACCTGATCAAAAGCCAACTGCAAGATCCTGTCGTGGTGTCCCCGGATATTGGCGGTGTTGCACGCGCACGTGCATTCTCCAAGCGGTTTAACAATGCGCCTCTTGCCATCGTCGATAAGCGGAGACAAGCTCACAACGTAGCTGAAGTAATGAACATCATCGGAGATGTCAACGGCAAAACCGCAATTTTAGTGGATGACATGATCGACACCGGAGGAACGTTGTTAGAGGCGGCGAAGGCGCTCCATAAACAAGGGGCTATAAAAGTCTATGCCTGTGCGACTCATGCCCTGTTGTCTCATCCGGCAGTAGAAAGACTTTCCAGCGGAGCTTTTGAGCAAGTCATCGTCACGAATACAGTTCAGATTCCCGAAGAGAAGCAGTTCGATTGCCTCAAGATCTTGTCGATTGCTCCGACCCTGGGCAAGTCTATTTTCCGTGTTCATACCCACAACTTCAATCAGCAGGATCTTTGATAGTCGTCAATGTATTGCAAAGCAAAGGATAGACTGGGAAAGGATTGAGCCTTGTAGTGTTGTGAACTCGATAAGATGATTCTAGAGGCGCGATCGCCCCTGTTTTTGCGTTACTGATTTCATTCTCAACAACAATGAACACACAGCTCGTAAGCCTTTTTCTTTCAGAGTTCTCAACGAAAGCCTCGGTATGCTTGGGAAGTGCTTTGCTAGGTGGAGCGATCGCCCTCTCAGCCTGTGGCGACCAGACTCCCTCTTCTTCCGAAGACACAAGGCCCACAGAAAAATCCACTCCAGAAAGCCAAGAAAATACTGAACCAGATTCAACAGACGCATCCGAGTCGGCCTCTAGTGAAGAGACATCAGCATCGGATGCTACGACGACTGCAAGCGCGCTGACCGCAGTCAACATCGGTAAGTTTACGTCTGATGAACTATTCGAGGCAGGCGGCGGCGGTTGTGGGATGAGCCTGAAGACCGTCAATGGCAACTGGCAAGAAGGCGGCTTATTTTTTCACGGTATAGAAAACGAGCCTGCATTTATGAAAATTGACGGCAATCTTGTTCAGTTGACTCGTACGGCAGCTCAAGGTGAGTCTTTTTATGGTCAGCAGACCCAGCAGACCTTTACAAATGGCGACGGGACGTTTTTGGTAGAGGTGTTGGTGACTCTAGGCGAACCAGGGGAAATCGAGTCCGTCAATATCCCTGAGGGAATGATGATGGTTGATCAGGGCGGCACCCAAGTAGAAATCCCTGTTGAAGGCGACGCTGGGTGCTAAATCCAGAAGGCAGAGATTCAATCCGTTTCAAACTGGACAACGGAGACGAAGCTATCATAGTAACTATGTTGATATTTCTTAATATTTGATGGTTGCTCCTTCCTCAGACCTCACCAAGCGGAAAGACTCTCTGATCGAAAAGGTCTTGCTTGGGAACAAGCCTAGTCCTGAACTCGCTGCAATTCTCCTGGTCTACTTCGTTCAGGGTATTTTGGGGCTGGCTCGGTTAGCCGTCAGCTTTTTTCTGAAAGACGATCTAGGTCTGAGTCCGGCGCAGGTTGCCGCTCTGATGGGAATTGTCTCTCTGCCTTGGATGGTGAAGCCTCTATTCGGCTTTATCTCGGATGGATTGCCGATTTTTGGCTATCGACGGCGACCGTATTTGTTTCTGTCGGGGTTGTTGGGAGCAGCGTCATGGGTGGCGTTGGCGACTGTTGTGCAGTCGGCCTGGGCTGCAACGTTGGCGATCGCCCTATCCTCTCTTTCAGTGGCGATTAGCGATGTCATTGTCGATTCTCTTGTGGTCGAGCGGGCTCGCAAGGAATCGGTCGGAGGAGCGGGATCGCTTCAGTCTCTCTGTTGGGGGACATCAGCGATTGGAGGATTGCTCACGGCATACCTCAGTGGTGTTTTGTTAGAGCACCTCAGTACTCGCAGCGTCTTCATGATTACGGCTCTGTTTCCCCTCATCGTTACGCTTGTAGCAGGCTTGATTAGCGAAGAAAAGGTCACTGAATCCTCCACATTCCAGGTGGTTAGAAGTCAGGTCAAACAGCTAAAAGGAGCCGTCACTCAAAAAGCGATTTGGATGCCAGCGTTGTTTATCTTCATCTGGCAAGCTACTCCTTCCTCAGACTCTGCCTTCTTCTTTTTCACCACTAATGAACTGGGATTTCAGCCTGAGTTTTTGGGACGAGTGCGTTTGGTGACTAGCGTCGCTGCGCTGATCGGAATCTGGCTGTTTCAGCGGTTCTTTAAAACCGTCTCCTTCCGTAAAATCTTTGGCTGGACAACGGTGCTGTCTGCGGTGTTGGGCATGACGGCTTTGCTCTTGGTCACCCATGCCAATCGGGCGATCGGCATTGACGACTATTGGTTTAGTCTGGGCGACAGCTTGATTCTGACCGTGCTGGGCGAAATTGCGTTTATGCCCGTGCTGGTGTTGGCGGCGCGCATCTGTCCGCCGGGAGTAGAAGCAACCTTGTTTGCTTTACTGATGTCGGTTCTAAACCTGGCAGGTCTGGTGTCTCACGAAGGAGGGGCGCTGTTGACCTCGGTGCTGGGCGTTACCGAAACCAATTTCGACAATCTGTGGCTACTGGTTGTGATCTCCAATGCGAGTACGCTGCTGGCTCTCCCCTTTTTGAAACTTTTGCCGAACCAAAATTCGACTGGGGAAATTCCTGTTGCGGTCGAGACAACCCCAGCCCACGATCCGGCAGATCCATCGCTGCCTCACCTGAGTGAGTCACAGGCCGATGCTGGAGCTGTTCAAGGGGCTCCCCCGTTAAATCGCTCCACGGCTTCTAAATCTGCCTCTGATGATTGTGAACAGGACGACGCGTCAGGTTCGTCGGAGCAGTCTCCTCAACCCCTGCCCGAAGAAGTTGCTTCGTCGCGCTAAGTACCCCAAACATGAGCCATTCGCTTGGTGATTTCTTTTCGTGATTCCTTGAAAATCTGAAGTTCTACAACAGTTCATCCGTTTTTATTATGCAAACTGCGTCTTCTGTTCAACCCTCTGCTTCGCCCTATAGTCGTGAAGACTGGCAGCGAGGGTATCGATCGCTTAAAGATGAGTACAGCTACTGGATTGATGATGTTGAAGGAGAGATTCCGCCAAATCTCAGCGGTACGCTGTTTCGCAATGGCCCCGCTATGCTAGATGTGCATGGACAGCGCATTCACCACCCCTTCGATGGCGACGGCATGATATCGGCGATCGCCATTCGCGACGGACGAGCTCATTACCACAACCGCTACGTGCGAACGGAGGGTTTTGTTGCAGAACAAGAAGCCCAAAAGATTTTGTATCGAGGCGTGTTTGGCACTCAAAAGCCTGGGGGATGGCTGGCGAACGCCTTTGACTTTCAGTTTAAAAATATTGCTAACACGAATGTTGTGTACTGGGGCGATAAACTTTTGGCGCTTTGGGAAGCGGCAGAACCCCACCGCCTCGACCCCCATACGCTAGAAACGCTGGGCTTAGATGATGTGGGGGGTGTAGTGCCAGAGGGGAAGTCGTACTCGGCGCATCCCTGGATTGATCCGGCTTGCGAATGGAACGAGGGAAAGCCTCACCTGGTCAATTTTTCGATCTCTCCTGGACTATCAACCACCATCACCATCTTTGAGCATGATGCCGATGGCAACCCGGTGCGCACCCATGCCCATAGCGTTCCGGGCTTTGCCTTCATCCATGACTTCGCGATTACGCCCAACTACTGCATTTTCTTCCAGGCTCCCCTGTCGTTTAACCCCATTCCTGTGGCGTTGGGAATGCGAGGGCCCGGACAGTGCATTTCGTTCCAGGCCAAAGAGCCGACCCAAATCATCGTCATCCCCCGCAATGGAAAAGACCCTGTTAAGCGCATTCCGGCTGATGTGGGGTTTGTCTTTCACCATGGCAACGCTTGGGAGACAGACGCGGGCGAACTAGAAGTCTATTCCATCTGTTATGAAGAGTTTCCCAATGTTGAACCCGATGCAGATTTCTTAGAGGTTGATTTTGATGCCTATCCACCAGGGCAACTGTGGCACTTTCGAGTCAATCTAGAGACAGAAATAGTCGAAGGACAGCGAGTGGATGGCCGCAGCTGTGAGTTTCCCCAAGTTCATCCTGATTGGGTCGGGCGACGCAGCCGATTTTTCTATCTGGGAGCGGCTCATGAGCCGACGGGAAATGCGCCATTGCAAGGCGTTTGGAAAGTTGATCTCGAAACGGGCGATCGCCAACTCTGGAGCGCAGCCCCACGTGGATTTATCAGCGAGCCTATTTTTGTTCCTTTTCCAGAGAGCACCGCAGAAGATCAGGGCTGGCTGTTGGTTATGGTGTTCAATGCGGAGTCTGATTGCTCAGAATTGGTGATTTTGGATGCTCGAGATTTAGAGCAAGGGGCGATCGCGCGACTGAAGCTGAAGCACCATGTACCTTATGGACTGCACGGCTTCTTTGAATCGAAACACTTCCTCCCGCCAGCGGCTCAGGTGAGCTAATATTCTCTCTTACGACCCAGGTAAAATCTACCTTTTGTCAGATGGCGCTTAAGCATGGGAAGTAGTACCTTCCATAAGGCTGCCGGGGCTGCAAGATGCCTTATTGTTGCTGGGCAGCCGTTGATGATGTCGTGAAAGGAATAAGAAATGGAGCAGTGGATTGAGCAGCTTCGGACTGTCTTAACCGATTTTGGTCTGCGGATCATCGCGGCGATCGCCATTTTTATCATTGGCCGATGGGCAGCGGCGATCGTTCGCAAAACGGTCAAACGGCTCATGAATCGGAATGATGCTGATCCCACCCTGGTTAGTTTCATCAGCAACTTGGCTTACATTGCTGTTTTAGCGTTCGTTACAGCCGCCGCCTTAGCCAAACTTGGAGTACAGACTGCTTCTTTTGTTGCGGTGCTGGGTGCCGCTGGACTCGCTGTTGGGCTCGCACTTCAAGGCTCTTTGTCTAACTTTGCAGCGGGAGTGCTGTTACTGGTTCTGCGACCTTTCAATGGTGGTGACTACATCGAAGCAGCAGGCACAGCGGGTATTGTCAGCCAAATTCGGCTTTTAACAACGACGCTGATGACACCCGACAACCGCAAAGTCATTGTCCCCAATTCAAAAATTATGGGCGACACAATCACTAATTTCTCATCAGAAGAGACCCGGCGCATCGATCTCGTGTTTGGCGTTGGCTACGACGATAATTTAGATCATGTAAAGTCAGTTATCAGAGATGTCTTAGCTCAAGAAACCCGCCTGCTAGATGAGCCAGAACCTGTGATTGGTGTTGTGGAGCTAGCAGATAGCAGTATTAATATTGCAGTTCGTCCTTGGGTTAAGGCAGCCGATTATTTGAATGTGTCCTTTAGCCTACTGGAAACGATGAAAAAGCGTTTCGATGCCGAAGGAATTAATATTCCGTATCCTCAAAGAGATATTCACATGCACGAGAGTAAAAATCCCACGACGCTACAATCGCAGTAATGGATTCAGAGTCAGTTCTTACTTAATGGAGTTCTGACGATGGACGAATTAGGGGCGATCGCCCTCACTAAAAAAATGTTTGACACAGTCCATCGTTAAACTGCTAATATATGAAGGCTAATAAGCACCACGTTGGGGCGTGGCCAAGTGGTAAGGCAGCGGGTTTTGGTCCCGCCATTCCTAGGTTCGAATCCTAGC
>CAKZMO010000507.1 GCA_937128595.1 uncultured cyanobacterium
TTCTTCCTTGGAATGAATAGAGAGATCGCACGACATCGCTTCTCCACAATCAGAACAACAATCCTAACCAAAGTCACATCAGTCCAATATCAGGTCTGCATTGCAGGCTCCACAACTTCGCTGAGTACATGATGAAACCGAGTTAGCAGCGTCTCTAAAGAAAACTGCTCGACGGCATGGTGATAACCTTGCTGAGCCAATATGTGCCCCCCGTCGGAAGACTCGATGATATCGTTTATGGCCTGCCCTAGCGCGATCGCCTGATTGGGTGGCACCAGCCGCCCTGTAACCCCATCTTCAATGAGTTCTTTGGCCCCCCCTGCCTTCATCGCGATGACCGGACGTTGGGCGAGCTGGCCCTCTACAATCACGCGTCCAAAGGGCTCCGGTTCTGTAGAGGTGTGAGCCACAATGGTGCAAGCTTTCATCAGAGTTGGAATATCGTTGCGAAAGCCCAGCCAGTGAATCCGTCCCGATAAATCTGGGGATGTCGCTGACGTTCTCAACTGCGTCGCATAGTCGTCTTCTCCAAACAGAGCCTTTCCCACAATCATGGCGTGAACCTGGGGCAGTTCTCGCAGAGCCTCTAAGAGCACATGTTGCCCCTTCCAATAGGACAAGCGGCTGAAGCTTCCCACCAACGGCGTATCTTCGTCAAGCTGTAATTCATCACGGATCTGCTGAATTTGTTCCGAAGTGACTTGCTCAAACGGCTGAGCTGAGACGCCGTTGTAAACCACTCGCACCTTATCCGGCTTGCCCCCTGCCGCGACAAAGGCTTCTCCGGTTGCCTGGGAATTGACAATGACCTGACTGGCCTGAGAATTGGCAAGGGCGATCGCCAACTCGCGATTGAGGCGACTAAAGTGAGACGCGGTCATAATATCTCGCAAGTGCCACACAACAGGCGGCGCTCCCATCCAACGAGCGAGAGCAGCCGCAACAAAAGCTTTTTGGGAGTTAGCGTGAATCAGATCAAAGTCTCGACTGCGGGCTTTAATCTGTCGCGCCATCGACCATAGAGCCGGAAATACCTTGAGAGTACTCAGTCCTCCCGACGCTCGGATTGCCAATAGAGCGGAGGGAGCCTTGAGAATTTGGACATCAACCCCGACAGCCTCCAACTTCTCTCGAAATGGGCCATCGTCAAACAATAGTACCTGGCTCGTTTCCCGGTAGGCGATCGCCAAATCTAGCAAGCTTAACTCAGCTCCCCCCAACACCGAAGCATGATCGACGAATAGGACTCGATGGTGCGGATACGGACGAGAGACTGTTGATAGAGTTTCACTCATCAGCTATGCTCCCTCCACGACTTCGGCATAAACGGTTTTGAGCCGTTGGGCAATGGTCAGCCACGCAAAATTGGCGTTGACGTAGTCTTGACAGGCGCGATCGCTAGGCAGCGATCGCCTTCCCTCTAGGATGTCGAGAATGCCTTGGCTGAGATGTTCAACTTCGTAGCCGTCTAGCACCAAATCCTGGGAAAACGGACGCAAAATCTCTGGAATTCCCCCAATCGGAGTTCCTAGCACCGGAGTTCCTGCCGCGAGAGACTCCACTACAATTAGCCCAAAGCCTTCGAGGGAAACCGTTGGTACCACTGACGCGGTAGCCGCTCGATAGATCAGCGGCAGTTGCTCATCAGACACATATCCCAAAAGCTCTACCTGCTGCTCGATCTCCAAACTCTGAATTTGCGTTTCCAACGTTTCTTTGAGGTTGCCTTTGCCCGCAATTTTCAGCAAAACTTCGGGATGCTTCTTTTTGACCTGAGCCATCGCCGACAGCAAATTTTCTAACCCCATGCGCTTTGCTAAACGGCGTACGGCTACTAAGATGGGGCGATCGCTCGGCCAACCGAGTTTTTGCCGCGCCTCCACCTGAGACATCGGTGTCTGAAACCGCTCAATATTGACCCCACCGGGCACAACTTTGATCTTTTCTAAGGGGATGCCATAGTCTTTATGGAGAATGGACTGGAACGCCTTGGACAACACAATGAAAACCGCAGCACGTCGATAACACGTCTGCTCTATCCACTGTTTCATCTGAGTGGCGATCGCTTTGGTGCCTTCGGCACGACTCTCCAACGCCCACGGCCCATGAAAGTGAACAATGAAGGGGCGATCGCCCAACTGTTGTACCACCGGAAAAGTGTATAGCGCAAAGTGGGAAACGACAGCGTCAACATCGGCTACTTGATCGGTTACTTTCAGATAGGGCGCAGCATCCCGCCGCGCTCCTCGCCAGCGGTTGAGCAAAGATGAAGTTGCAAAAGCTTGTACCCGTCCATGCGATTCTGAGATAACCTGTTCTGAACCCGCCACCAGTCCCAATACTTCAACTCCTGCCTTTGGCAAGTAGTGGGTGCAGTCGTAAAAATAGCGGTTGAGACCACCTGGTTCTTCTGGAAACCAACCTTTGCCAAATTGGAGAATTTTCAAAACGGAGTCTCCTTTTCTGCATTCAACGCTCGACTTGCTGCAAGTCGATTTGCCGAGGCGATCGCCTTAAGCTGCTGCTGAAATATGGATTGGCGCTGGTGAATATGATATTTACGAGCGGCCATACCAAATCCCATAAAGCCCCACATGACAATGCCCGCCAGTGCGAGCATGAATGGCCCCAGAGTCAAAATGGCAAGAAAGCTCATCGTAATCGACCGTGCTGCTGTCGCAAAGGGATCCGTCCGACCTTCATCTCCTCTCACCTGGTTGAACGTAAGCAACAGTATCCCCAAAATGTAGGGAAATCCGCCAAACCACCCGAGCGTAAAGAACGTGTCGAGAATGCCGCTGTCAAGAGCAACTCGTTCGGGCTGACCATTGGGCTTTAGCACCCAAGTACTTCCCAATCCTTGTCCTAACAATCCTGTGAGTGCAACCCCAAGATTTTCGCTGTAAGTTGCGGCGCGAGCTTCATAGCTACTATCTTCTTGAATATTGGTAAAGCTTTCGACTCGCTCTCCAATCACTTCATCAAAGGGTTCGATGAACGTCAACGGCACAACCAAAAGGGTCATACACACAATGGTGGCAATGAGACGAATTTGCAAGCTGGACTTCAGCGACACAACTAACGTCAGGATTCCCACCACCC
>CAKZMO010000508.1 GCA_937128595.1 uncultured cyanobacterium
GACCGGCACAGGCGGCTTTTACCAACCCGGAGATCAAAGAACTGGGTGAGATGGCCGGGGCCGATCTCATCATCGCGCCGGATCAGATCGAACTGGACCCACTCAGCCAGGAATATATTGATAGCGACGAGGCGGACCGCAAGGACATCAAAAACGTCCAGACCATGAAGGAATTTGCGGCCCGTACCCCCGAAGGCAAACCCAAGCAGATCGTGCTGCGCTTCCTCACCTCGCCGATTGAGATTATCGGCACGGATAAAGTAACAGGCATCAAGGTCGTGAAGAACGAACTCTACAAAAATGAGAAAGGCACAATCCGCCCGCGTGCCACTGAAGAAACCGAAACCATTCCCGTCGGGTTGGTGTTCCGCTCGGTGGGGTATCGTGGTGTCGCGCTGCCGGATGTACCTTTCTACGATAAATGGGGCATCATCCCCAACGATCATGGCCGCGTGCTGACCGAGTTCGGCGGTGAGGAGACCGTGACAGGTGATTACGTCGTCGGGTGGATCAAGCGTGGGCCAAGTGGCATTATCGGTACCAATAAGCCGGATTCCGTGGAAACCGTTGAGAAATTACTCGAAGATGTGGTCGCTGGTAGCGTGATGACACCCGATAAGCCCGCTCGTGATACCATAGAAACCCTGCTGCAAGAACGTGGCGTGGATTATGTAACCTATGCCGATTGGCAACTGCTAGATGAGCTTGAGCAAAACCGTGGCGCGGACTCCGGGCGTCCCCGGTTGAAGTTCAGCCGTATTGACGAGATGATTGACGCGATTAAAGCGGCCAAGCAAGCCGGTGATTAACCCCTAAATACATCACAGCGAAACAGAAGAGGCACGTCGAACTGGCGTGCCTCTTCTGTGGATACCTATGCTATAATGCCCGCCTGATCTCAAAAAGACCATTTGATCTGGTCGTGTATCATGCGCCAGCTAGCGCATCCCCAATTCCAGGTCCAGGCTGATGTACTCGCCATTACGAAACACCGTCAACTGCACAACATCACCGGGGCGGGTGTAGGTAGCCGTATAGCCCAGCAAATCCGCAATACCACGGATCGGATAATCGTTGATGGCGGGGATAATATCCGCAGAGATAAAGCTGCTGCGTCCGTTCCGTTGATTATTGGTCCGTGGCGGAATCAAACCCGCAATTTCTGCCGGTTCGCCGGGGCTTACACGCAGCACTACAACGCCTTGCAGGTCATTAGGCAGGCTGAGATCCTGCATATAATCCAGGGTGATGTCCTCGCCATCAATGCCGATGTAACCGTAATTCACCTCACCAAACTCAATGAGTTCACTTGACACGCGCTCAACCAGGTTACTCGGTACGGCGAAGCCGACGCCACTGCTGGCCCGTAGTTCGCTCAAAATCTGCGTGTTCACACCGATGACTTGCCCGTCTAAGTTGATGAGCGGGCCGCCACTGTTGCCGGGGTTAATCGCTGTATCCGTCTGGATGACTGAGCCAATCTCAAAGCTGCTGAGGCTGGTGATTTGTCGGTTCAATGCGCTGACTACACCTGTGGTCAGCGTCCAATCCTGGCCGAAGGGGCTGCCAATTGCGAGTGTGGTCTGCCCGACAATCACGCTATCGGAGTCCGCCATTGGCAGTGGAACCAACTTGTCTGAGGTTAAATCCACACGAATGACTGCAATATCGGAGTGCGGGTCCATCCCGATGATCTCGGCTTCGGTGATGGTGCCATCAATAAAACTGACGACGACGCGATCCGCATTATCAATCACATGGTAATTGGTGATGATGTTGCCGTTGCTGTCGATCACGAAGCCGGACCCACCGCTCCACTCCTGGAATTGGCCGTTGATGAGTTGATCCACACGGATGGAGACAACTGACGGGCTAATCTTGCTGTAGAGGTTGGTCAGGATACGTTCGGACTCACGCAGTGGGTCTACACCATCCTGGGCCAATGCCGGAGCCGGTGTAGCGATGCTTACCATCAAGAAGGCGAGAATGATGACGATGATTTTGCGGGGACGATTCACACTCACGATAAAATACCTCAAACTTAATTACTTGATGCAATAATATTAGCACGAAAGCTTGGCTACAAATGAAAACATCTGCAAACATTTGGTGAGGGTTTGCTCATTTACGGCAAATGGCGTACATTCTAGCTATACATCCTGAGGAGGAAACCATCATGTCCTTGCATCTCTGGCATAATCTCGCATCTGGACCGGATACCCCCAAAACCGTCTACGCGGTTGTGGAAGTACCCAAAGGCAACCGCAACAAGTACGAATACAGCAAAACTGCTGGTGTGATTAAGCTGGATCGTGTGCTTTACAGTCCGTTACACTACCCAGGGGATTACGGGTTTATCCCGCAGACCTATTTTGAAGACGGCGACCCGATGGATATTCTGGTCATGATGAACGCGCCGACCTTCCCCGGTTGTGTGATTGAGGCACGCCCACTGGCCATGTTCAAGATGATTGACAAAGGCGAACCCGACTACAAAGTGTTGGCCGTCCCGGCGACTGACCCGCACTTTGACGAATTCCACTCATTTAAAGACTTTCCACGGCACTTCCCGCGTGAAGTCGAACATTTCTTTATGGTTTACAAGCAACTCCAGGGCACTGAGGTCACCAATGAAGGATGGGTGGGTATGGAAGATACCCATGAAGCCATTGAGGCCGCACGAGATTCCTACCGGAAGAACTTCCCACCCACAGGTCTCTAAATACGGCTATTCACTATCATTGTCCGTCAGGTCAAGGTCATCGCGGATTTTCTGTGCGCGGGCGGCTTGACGGGCGACGAAGGTCTCGATCTGCTCTGGTGTGCGGATCGACTGGCCCCACTGCGCAGTCTCATCATTCATCACCATCAACGCGCCCTCTGCAAAGGCATGTAAACGCGCCTCGTATAAGTCATCCTCGGTGATTTTAGCTGAGGGCGACAACGCATCAGCGGCTTCCATATTTTCTAAGGCAGAATCATAGATGGTCGTCAGCTTGTCCCACTGATACAGGTCGGCCAGTGTGTTGAAAATCGCACCGACAGCCGGCATCACAACCGCCAGTACCGCCAGGAATTGCACAAATAGCCCAACTGGTGATGCATCCCAAATCTGTGAAAGTAGCCCGGCTAGTGCCGCACTCAACCCACTAAGCAGCGCGAATATCGCACGCAGTTGATTGACCTGGATCGCACTGCGACGGTTATCCGCAACAGTTTTGCGATAGTAATTTTTCTGATCTTTGACAGCGAACTTATCAAATAGACGATAACGTAGTTTGAGGTCTTCGCGTGAGTTCATCATGATGCAATCTGCTCCGAATCAACGTAAGCACCCCGGTTGATGTCCGCAGCACGTTTGGATAAGGTCATTTCGCGTTCGGCGGGGTCAGTGAATTGGTCATAGTGGTTGAGGTTGGCTAAATAGCGGAAGTATTCACGCCGCAAGTATTCAG
>CAKZMO010000509.1 GCA_937128595.1 uncultured cyanobacterium
GATTGAAGAAATCTGGGGTGCCAATGTTGTTAGCAAAAATGGCGATCGCTACACCGTTGAAAACGTGTCATGGAACGAGGACGTTGCTTCCGGTCAAAGCTTCAATTTTGGCTTCAAAGGAAAAGGTTCATCTGCTGGAACCTTCAGCGCAGTCGAACTCAATGAGCAAGTGCTAGGAAGTAAAACACCTGGCTCTAGTACAGGAGGCTCTGGTGGTGACGCGTCTGATGGTGCAGATGGCGGCAGTTCCGACCCAGTAACAGACACAGGTAACGACAATCCTGATCCAGGTGATTCAGGGGTAGATAGCGACCCCATTAGTTCTCCCCAAAATGGCACCTTCAACTATGGAGAGGCTCTACAGAAGTCGTTTCTCTTCTATGAAGCCCAGCGCTCAGGGCCATTGCCAAACGACAATCGCATCGACTGGCGCGGTGACTCAGGGATGTCGGATGGTCAAGATGTCGGACTTGATTTAACAGGCGGCTACTATGACGCAGGCGATCTCGTCAAATTTGGGTTCCCTATGGCGTCAAGTATGACCATGATCGGGTGGGGCATTGTTGAATATGAAGACGCTTATCGGCAAAGTGGTCAACTTGATGAAGCATTAGACGCTATCAAATGGGGCACTGATTATTTTCTCAATGCCCATGTAACTGACGGGCAGGGCACTAAAGAGTTCTGGGGACAAGTAGGTGATGGCTATATTGATCACTCAGTTTGGAGCTCACCTGAGACTAAAAATGTTGAGCGCCCTTCATCCAAAATCGATCGCCAAAACCCTGGATCAGACTTAGCCGGAGAAACGTCTGCAGCTCTAGCGGCAGCGTCTATCGCTTTTCGCGAAACTGATTCTGTCTATGCAGACACACTGCTGCAAAATGCCATTCAACTCTATGACTTCGCCGATGACTATCGGGGTAAATATTCGGACTCAATTCCTAGCGTCCGTGAATTTTACAGCTCTTGGAGTGGATATATGGACGAGCTAGTATGGGGGGCAACCTGGCTCTACAAGGCGACTGGCGACCAGACTTATCTCAACAAGGCAGAGAACTATTACAACCAGATTAGTGTCAGTCCTAACGGTACACATAGCTGGGATGGCAAAGCTCACGGCTCAGCTGTGTTGCTGGCTCAAGAAACGGGCAAGCAACGCTATCGTGAAGATGCTGAACGCTGGCTCGATAATTGGTCTGCCAAAGACGGTAGTGGTATCACTTACACTGACGGTGGATTAGCTTGGTCAAGCCAATGGGGTTCTCTCCGCTATACCGCCAACACAGCCTTTGTTGCTGGAATCTACAGCGACACTGTCAATGATCATGGCGATCGCTACTCCAACTTTGCCAATCAGCAAGTTGACTATCTTCTAGGAGAGAACCCCAGAAATTCTAGCTATATGGTCGGTTTTGGCAATAACTCTCCTGTTCGACCACACCATGCTTCAGCTCACGGAGTTTCAGGCTGGGAGAACTTCAGAAGTTCTGACCCCAACAAAAATATCCTTTACGGAGCCCTTGTCGGTGGTCCAGCGAGTGCCAACGACTTCGACTACTCAGACGATCGCTTCGACTTCATTCGGAATGAAGTTGCAACTGACTACAACGCTGGACTCACCGGAGCCTTAGCTCGGATGTATGACAACTTTGGAGGCGACCCTCTAACCGATTCTCAGCTCAATGCTCTACCCGGAATCAGCGTATCCGACGCATTCTAAACGGATTAGAGACATGAGCGCTCGATAGACTGCAACACATCAGTTGACTTCCGTCATTGTTTACCTATCTCGTAAGCAATGACGGATTACTTCAATCAGAGAACTCCGGTTAATGTAATGGGTTGTCTACTACGGTGTAAGCATTTCACTGGCAAGAAACTCCTACTATCGATACCAGCAGAAACCAGACTTGAAGCCACCTTCGGTTCAGTTCTATAGCAATGCGCAGATAGGTTAGGACAGATATTGATGGAGAAGCCGCGTGGTGCGCGGCTTCTCCATCAACTATTGGTTTTATATCAGCGCGTAGCACTATATGCTTCTAACATGCAGGGTCTAAGCAACACTGTAGCCATCCTTGTTCAACAAGGCTGCTCTCTAATTGAAGTAGGGGACTCATCCTCAGATCGTACAAATATCGCAGACGAAAGCATTCGACGTTTCTTGGCAGCTCAAGTATCTATACTTAATCTACTTTGCCTGTGAGTACTGTCTTGCGTTGAAAGAAGCCGTTGGCATGATAGCTTTTTTCAAAGCTCCAAATCGGGTTCCTGGGCCCAGTCATTGCCAACACGGAT
Source organism: uncultured cyanobacterium (assembly GCA_937128595.1). Classification (GTDB taxonomy): domain Bacteria; phylum Cyanobacteriota; class Cyanobacteriia; order CAKZMO01; family CAKZMO01; genus CAKZMO01. The sequence continues at coordinate 2,302 of CAKZMO010000509.1, forward strand.
CGTAAAGTCAGAATTCAAGTCTCCTGTAGAAGCAGAAACAACTTCGCCAACACCTAACACATCTTCTACTCGTCCTGCTCCCTGAAGATCGCCGCGTTGCGCGATAACTTGGGTTTGAATGTTTTGCTCTGGCCAGTCTCGTACGAGATAGACATTGTTGAAACCACGCGATCTGAGATATCGGGCAACTTCACTTGCTCCCTGAGGATCGCTTGACGCATTTTGCACAGCAATGCTCAGATCACGAAATGCACGGCCATCATCCATTACAGTGTTGCTGGCATAAGCTACAGAGCTAACACCAAAATACTCTTGCATTACGCGCTCGACATTGTTGGGTTCCATCAACCAATAGCTAGCAGCATATTCTTGCTGCTGACTAAAGCGACCAGGCAACATCACCATGCGTAGGTCGTTTTGCTCAATGTCTAAAGCAAATGTCGCGAGAGACAGCATCTCTTCAGTCGCGAGATTAGTATCAACATTGTTTTGGAGAAGCTGAAGAATTTGGGGAATTTTAGCAATACCAGAAGGCGTTGTCAGGCGATCGCGCAATGCCCGAAGCAACACTTGCTGACGTTGCACACGTCCAATGTCCCCATCGGCATCATTCCGAAATCGGGCAAACTGTTCCGCTTCTTCTCCGTCTAGAACTTGCCATCCTTGTTCCAGATCAATGAATAGTTTTTGAGTTTGGTCTTCATACTGCATCGGCTTCGGCACAAACACCTCAACCCCGCCCAGTACATCGACTAGGTCTTTAAATGAGTCCGTGTTGAATCGCACGTAGCGATCGATTTCTACATCTCCCAAGTTATGACTCACCACATTCGCAGCGAGACGAGGGCCGCCAATCCAGTTTGCATGGTTGATCTTTGAGACCTGGCTGCGCCCTGGAAACTCAACCTGTGTATCTCGCGGAATCGACAAGAGACTGACTGACTGAGTGTCAGGATTGATCTGAGCCAAAATCATGGTGTCGCTGCGACCGGCAAATACCTCATCAGTATTAGCTTCGGCCTCTGGAACCTCGTCAATCCCCATGACTAAGATGTTGACCGGACGCGTAATGCGATGGCGCACTCCTTTCTTCAGTAATTCCGATAAGGAAGGCGGTTCTGCTGTCTCTCCTGAAGCTAATCGCTCGGGCAGCGGCAAGCTCAAGCTCAGCGCCAATCCGACTAGCCCTGAAGCGATCGCCATCGTACCAAAACCCAGAACCAAAGCAGCATTTCGCATCCACGAAGGAGTGGAGGCACGAGACCCAGCATCTTCAACCTGCCTAGGTTCCTGCTCTGAGTCTAAGGATTGAGAATCGACTGACGTAACATCAGACATTGAATTCGTTGGATCTGTTGTCCGATCCGGTGGATACGCTTCATTTCGCTGCATCCGGTTCACTCCATCTCACACCATCTCACACCATCGTTATGACTTGCGTTTTGACTTACGACTACCTCGAGTGTCATCTTTCAGTAGAGTCAGCCTAAGTTCAAATCATCTCCTCAACCTTGACTTGCATCAGCTATTGCGCGCAGTATCTGACACCACATCTGACACTACTATTACCTATGCAATCGAGCGATCGCCCTCAGCCCTCAGTTTCTGCATCTGGAAAATTCTAAAGAAACGAGCAACGCATCAGACTTGCCGCCGTATGTTAAGCAACTCTATCAAACGGTCTTAATATTTGTTCACTCTAAATCATAGTGGATACAGAGAGATTTTTGCGTCATGCCAGCGAACAAAACGAAGCCGATTCAATCACAGTTCGGCACGATGCCTATTCCTTCAGGCATCAAGGATTAACATCCGCAGAAAATCCAAACTGATCATCTAGACACCCCAAAAAACGATAAGTGATGATACAACGGTGCTTTCAGAAGTTACCCATCTAAGAGTCACCCAGAAATATCGGGCGATCGCCCTCAAGGCGATCCTTCGGTTCTCCTTAGTCCAGTACTGTTCGTCAAATTTGAGCAGAATCAGGGCACGATAAAGCCAGGGTCGGGCTTTGTCCAAGACGACTCATGCAGCGAAATGCTGATTGCCCTGGCGATCGCTGTAGATGGCTCAACCACAGACTTAAGCATTTAGTTAGGAGACCGCGAATGATTCCAGTAATTTTGGCTGGTGGCAAAGGTGAACGATTTTGGCCCGTCAGTCGCAAACATCGACCTAAGCAGTTTTTGAGCCTCGACGGTAGCGGCAAAAGTCTGCTCCAAGCCACAGCAGAGCGACTCCTTCCCCTTGCTGGAGGATGGGAAAATCTCTGGGTCATTACTGCATCTCATCTGGAGTCAGGCGTGCGCGAACAGCTTCCCGACCTCCCCGATGCCAACTTACTGGTAGAAGTCGAAGGGCGCGACACGGCTCCAGCTGTCGCTTGGCCGACATTGGAAATTGCCAAACGCTACGGCGAAGATGCGGTCGTGGGCTTTTTTCCTGCAGACCACTGGATTGGAGAACCGGAAGCCTTTTGCCATACTCTACGAGCAGCTGAAGCCTTAGCTATCGAAAAGCAGGCGATCGCCACCCTTGGTATCAGCCCCACCTACCCATCTACAGGCTATGGCTATATTGAGCAAGGTGATGCAATTGGCACCTTTGATAGTCTGCCAGCCTATACCGTCTCCCGCTTTACGGAAAAGCCCGACCGCGCTAAGGCAGAAGCGTTTCTCGCCAGCGGGACGTTCAGCTGGAATAGCGGCATGTTCATTTTCCAGGCGGGTGTCGCCTTAGCAGAACTGCGCACCTATGCCTCTGAGATGATCAACATGCTTGAACAAGAAGGCCCTACTGTCTATCCCAAACTGCCCAAAATTAGCATTGACTATGCCCTCATGGAAAAGACGCAGCGAGCCTGTGTTTTGCCTGTCAATTTTAGTTGGGACGACCTCGGAGACTGGAACGCCATCGAGCGACTTCACAAAGATGGCCAGACCAATGTTGATCTAGGCAATCACGTCAACCATGACACCGAAGGAGCGATCGTCTACAACACTGATGAATCAGAACTCATTGTCACAATTGGGCTTAAGGATGTCGTCGTTGTTCGAGATGGCAAAGCAACCTTAATTGTCGATAAATCGCGGACTCAAGAAATTAAGCAGGTCTTGAAAACTCTCAAAGAAGACCCATCCTACTCAGAACTCCTGTAATTTCAAAGCCGTAATTGCAGAGTACGTCCATTGACGTTGTCCCGTTCAAAATTGCTGCTTCAAAATCCCTGCATCATCAAGTTCCAGATCAAAGCCACTTCTTCGAAAAAGACAGCTATGGTCAGCTTACTGAGCACATTTTTGCCGAACTCTGAAAGGCAATCTGAGCTAGGTTTAGCACCATTTTCCATGTTTGAAGGCCGCTAGCGCGGACAAAAGACTGTGTGCGCTAGCGGCTTTCAAGTGAGTTATTGCTAAGTTTGTCGGTCAAATCGCACATGGGTTATTCAATGTCTTCGCTGGAGGCATCCGAGCTTGAAGCCATCGCACTAGCCATCGCTTTCTCCATTGTCATGCGCTGTTGTGCGCTGTGTAGAAAATAACCGTTCATCATCGCTGAAGCTAGCATCTTTCCTAACATTTCACGGCTTGTCGTCACCGTAATGTCAAAGTGTTGTGAAGGCAGACCACCCAAAAGAGCATTCAGGTTAGCTTCCATGGCCTGCTGCACTTCTGGAGTCGGAGTAGACAAATGAGCAATCGACTCAGGTTCTAGCAAGTTGATGTATTGCATCAAATCGCTCTTGCCACTTGCACCACCTTTAAACATTCCTTGTATCGAATTGGATTGGTTACCCATTGCTTCATCTGGCCTTGCCATAGTGTTGTTATTGCGTAATCGAAATGTGATTTTGTTTACGCTGTTATCTCCAAGAATAACGAGCTTACGGTTTCAAGAGCAGTGAGAACATCCGAACATCGCTACCCTTAAAACCGAATATTAAGCCTTTCTATCATTTGTGGCCTGTGGAATGTGACTTTTTGCATCCGACAGGCCACTTCACGCAATTGAGGGAAGTCATTCCGCAAATTCGAGACTACACTGAGGGACTCGCTAAGGTGGTACGCAACATCAGCCCCTTTTCTCGCAGCCACAATCGTTCGAATAGCAATTTTGAAAGCTTTCAACACCAGAACCGCTCTACTTGAGAAGCGAGAATTTAGAAGAAAAGAATTGAGGAATAGAGACTATGAGCAATCACACTCCAAACCAACATTCACCCCATTCCCAGCATCGCACGCCTCGCGAGCCTTCCGGTTCCAATGCCCAAGCATCACATGCTCAGAACGCTCAACACGACAAATCTGAGGGTCAACACAACGCTGCTGCTTCAGAGACTTCTGCAAAGCTAGGAGAGCCTTCCACCGGGGCTTATGCATCATCAACCCCAGAGCAATATCCCCAAGGCTCTGACACTTCCAGCGTCATTCAAATTATGCGGGAGTTGAATGATGTAAAGCACATGGCGGCATCCCAAATGAGTCGCTCGGAGGAAAACGTACAACGACTCAGAGATCGTTTGCAGTGGCTGACTGGAATTTCTGCTATAGCGATCGTTTTGTTGGGAGGTGCCCTCGTCGGTGTGACGCTAGGGCTTCGCCAAGAACAAACAGCAATTCGAGAAGATCAGCAGCAATTGACAGAGCAGGTCGAGACTCTACAGGCTCAAGAAGGAAACACAGAACAGCTCAATCGAATCGAAGAACTTTTAACATCGCTCAACAAAAACGCTCAAGATCTGGGAGGACAAGCCCAAAACATTGTTGAGAACTTGCCTGAAGCGTCAGGCGAGCAGCTCCAGGCGATTCAGGAAGACTTGCAAGAATTACAGCAGGGTATTCGTGAGAATTTATCTTCAGAAGGAGCCTTACAACGGCTCAACAACATCTATCAAAGAGTCCGTGGGTTGAACAGTGAAGGGAACAACGCGGAATCTGAGGGAGAAGCTAGCGAAAGCGAGGCTGTTGATCAGTAAAGGAAAACCTACAGTCAGATCTGAGATTTGGATACGAGACTTGCACACCCATCCAATGACTCTAAACAAATCGCGTTAAATCCACTCGATATCGTCCTTTCTTGGTAACAGCAATTTCCCCAATTTCAAGTCTTCCCTTGCCACGAATCGCGATGAGGTCTCCTGTACTGAGATTGTGGCTGGGCTGGCTGATCTCTTTCCAATTCACTCGCACATCGCCCCCATTGATGAGGGCAACCATTTTGCTACGGGACATCCCAAAACCTGCAGAGGCGATCGCATCTAGTCTCAGAGACGCTTCGACCGTTGTCATTTCTTTTTTCTTTGGCTCTCTAACCCGCAGCTCGCTCAACTCGATAGGGCGCGATTTCACCGGAACCGAGCGAACTTGAGTTAAAGACATTTCAAGAAACTCAATGAGTTCAGGAACGACAACCACCTGAGCGCCACGCTCACCCAAAACGATGATGTCACCGAGTTTTTCGCGGACAATGCCTGTACCCAAAATGGCTCCCAAAAAATCTCGATGAGTCGCCGGATCGAACAAAAAATTACCTGCAATACTGAGAGCTGCCAGTTCAACCTGAGCGGTATCGAGGGGGAGATCAGGGCGGGCGATCGCCAGTCGTTTTCTTTCAGCTTGAGGATAGCCACCCCAATCCACCATATGAATTTCGGTGAGGCGGCTAAAGATTTGTTGAGCGTCGAACAAATCGGGGGGAGTCAGGAAATCGGACATAACCACGTCCCAGGTACGAATCGCCTGATCCGCCTGGTCAATGATGCGAGTCGCAGCTTCACGGTTTTCAATCCCTCGCAGGAGTTCCTCTTTTGGCAACATAAATAGTGTGAATGCGTTGAGTGAGATAGGTCTAAAAAGATGGTTGAAAAGTATGCGATGTCACGCTGGAGATTTTTGATTCCCTTAAGTCTTCCTTAGAAAGGGAGACGTTGAAGGCGATCTCATCCTTTTTATAGGCTAGAGGGGAGCTGAAACGATATTGACGACTTCGCAGCCCTTCTCAGAGAAAAGACAAATCAGCTTCAAGCATAAAATAGCCCTGCGACTTCATAGAAATGTGACGAGCGATCGCCAGCTTCCCTATGAACGCAGGGCAATATTGAAGCTCATGAATGTATTGAATCAGTAACGTTCGTTCTGCTCAAAGATGATTCAACGCGGTCAAGGCATGCTGTCAACTACGACATCGATTGAATGATGTAGTCGAAATAGGGACTAGCTGCCGATACATCATCAGCATCGAGCAAAGACAGAGACGCTTTCTTGAGGCATTCAATGGCAGCTACCATCCCTGGCACTGGAACACCCAAAGAGTTGTACATTTCACGAACGCCAATCAAACCGATTGATTCAATGGGATCTTTATCCCCAGACAATACACCATAGGTGATGAGACGTAGATACCACCCATAGTCGCGCAAGCAAAGGGCACGCTGTTTTTGTCCAAATGCGTTTCCACCAGGGGCAATAAAATCAGGGCGGCGCTGCCAAAGTTGACGGCTGGCTTCATCAACAATTTTTTTCTCATTTTCAGCGAGAGTGGCGGCAATTTTCATACGTTGCTCACCAGTTTTGAAAAAAGACTTTACGCTCTCCAGCTCTCCGCTACTGGGGTAGCGAAGTTCATCGTCTGCATTGAGGATGACCTTACTTACAACGCTCATAATACGGGGATAATTATTCCTAAGATTTGGCTATCGCTCGTATTTTAGCGGGTTTAGAGTCCCGAATGGAAGATGATAGAGTGCAACAAAATGTTACACTGCGCGATCGCCCTGTTGTTTCGCAAATCATCTAAGCCAAAAGACTCAACCCGCACAACCTCCAATCCATCAAGTTATTCGCCTCAGCCTATGTTGGAAGATCGTGTGAGTTTTGACCAAAGCTCTGAGAAAACTCGTGAGTAGAATTCATGGCAAATGAGCGCTACGAAAGTTAACGCAAAGGTCGAATGTTCTCTACTTGAATCCCAAAATAAAAGCTGAAGCTCCAAGTTTTGGAGCTTCAGCAGCACTGTAGACCGATAGACTATGGGAACGCCACATCGCTTTGTTGCAATCTGGCAAAAAACTCTCGCTCTCCTCGGTCGTCACTTTTTCTAAGAACCGGCAATAAACGAGCGATCGCGCTCAGCATTCAAGTCGGCTTCCACAAGAGTTACTTAAATAACTCCAGGGCCTTTACCGCCCGGCTCGTTAACTTCCTGCAATTCTTCAATCCGCTCTTCGGCTTGCGCTTCTTTCTTCTCTTGCAGATCGCCGCGTTCTTCCACATACATTTCCGGCTCAACTGCGTAGTTGTTGGTTAGACCTTCACGACTGATGGTGTAACCCCCATCGGTATCTAACTCATTACCGTCGTCGGGACGATCCTTAAAGTCGCCACCTTCTCTCTCTTTACGGCTCGCAACTTCAGCAGATGTTATTCCACGATCGTAGTTTGCTCCGGATTTGCTAGACGTGCCTTGAGAGCCTTCGCCTTCCTTCCAGCCCACAACGCGCTTAGAGTTGAACCACGCAAACGATCCAATAGAAGCAGCGGCAATAAATCCAACGATCAGCAGTATCGTTGCTGCCGTCGGAAAAGAAGAAGCAGCTCCGGTTGAAATTTCCATAAATAAGGTCGTCATTGATTTACCTCTCGTTCTACAAACCTAATGAACTATGAATTTGACATGTAGGCTTCACAGAGGATCGGCAACTAACAAAGAGTTGCACTCATACCTTAGACGTCCGAGTGAAAAGCAACAAAGCAAGGTTGCGATTCGCAATGTTTTGCACATTTGGCGATCGCACACCTTTCAGCTCAGATACTCATTCACATCTATAGAAAAGTGAGTCAGCCATACACACTAACGAACAAAAGCAATGGCCTTTGATAATTACGTATTCTGACTCAGAGGCTTTTCAGCTAAACAGCTAATTACTAAAAGAACTTTCTACAAGCACCTTGTGTATTAGCTTGCTTAGCTAGACTTCATAACAATCTAGCGATATCAAATATTCATGAGTCCATTGATGTTATGACACTACCATTGGACTAGATAATCAACGCCTTCCCCGAGACAGAGATAAATGCTGCCAATTTAAGATTAGTAAGCGATCGCGGAAAAATCTTAATCTTTCTTATCTTTTCTCAGTTTTGTATCTTTTACCAATCGAAAGAATGATTCACAATTAATAGTTTTGGGAAGGATCTGAGCCAAAAAGAGTGTGACTTTATCACCCTGAGTATTCCCTACGATGCTCAGTGGCTTAGTAATCTATTATTTCCCTACAAGAGTGCAATCCGCATGATGCTGCGTGTGTGTCGGCTCATTGGCGATTTTGATATAGGCATCGGTCTGCACAAATCTGAGCAATTGAATCACGAGAAGCCTTATAGAGACACGCTTGCAATAGTGATGCTGCCGTGTAGTCTCGATTGTTGAACTGGGCGATCGCCTGCTCAAACAGAAGTTGAACCTTGAGTTTCGATGCTTTAAGTTCTGGTGGGTCGGCATCAAAAACCCCACATATGGTGATGGGTTCTGAGTTTCCAGTCATTTCCCAAGCTGACTGCCTGACACATCTCATGAAAAGACGAAAACTCGTAGGTTGTGGTTAACGGAAGGAAACCCAACAATGCCGTTAAAATCTGACTGTGTTGGGTTTCGCAAGCTCAACCGCAACCTACATCATCAAAAAATCTGACTGCGAAATAAAATATGTCAGGCAGCCAGCGCCACTGGTCATAGTGAGTCAATTTTAGTCAATTCCACCAATGTGGCGATCGCCTTCAGCCGCTTGTAGTCGAAATAAATCAGGCGATCGGCGTAAAAA
>CAKZMO010000510.1 GCA_937128595.1 uncultured cyanobacterium
ATGATCTGGACATCATGCAGGGCATCACCCAGGTTGAGTTCTTCCAGTGTCTGCCGACAGTCATTGATTTTCTTGATCGAGCGGCTGTCCTCACCGCGCATCGTCGCCAGATGGACCGAATACGCCTGCACCACGCTCTCAATCTCGTTGATCGCATCGTTGCGGTCCCAGGTTTTTGGAATATCCACGCAGATTGCCAGCGGAAATCGCCGTCCAATCAACATCGAAAATGGACGCTGAAAATCCCAGATGGTGGGCTGTAATTGGTAGCTGGATAGCAGCGCGAATACTGGCCTGCCCGCAGGTTTTCCCACCGGTGCCAGGTGCCAACCACGATAACCGCCACCCGGCTCACAGAGTTTATACTCCCCGGTGAACAGCGGCGGCCAGGCGGCATCTACGGCCAGGGTATCCAGTGCAGCTGTGGCCGAGCGTGCGAGCGAATGCGCACTTTCCCCTGGTTCCGTCCAGGCCGCCAAACCACACATCGTGCGCTGATATTGTGCCTCAGCCTGCAACATCTCGTAGTGACGGCGGTATTCCATCAGCAACTCACGACGTCCGGCTTCGGCGGCTGCGTCACTCATTTCCTTTATATAGGTTAGGCGCGGTGAGAGGTCGGCGGGTATCTGCCAGGTGACAAAGCGCAGCGGACCGTTGAAGCCGCGCAACCACATTGCAAACCGATTCTGCAACCCACGTAACCCTTCATCAGTGCCATGTAAGGAAATATCGAACGGTTCGAGCAGCACACTACGGGCTACCTGCGTATCCGGCTTTCTAAAGCGTGTTCCCATCACTGCCCTCCATCACGTTTACGAAATGCAACCCGCCCGTGGTCTCGGCTTCGTTGAGATCGGCAAAGACCGCCCATTCGTTTACATCTTCATCTGCCACCATGCTGGATTGGACAGTGAAGATTTGGCGTTGGCTCAGATAGGCCACTGACACGTCAACGTTGAGCGCACGCGCAATCAGGGCAGCTATACCCGCTGGATGGCGTGCGGCTGCCACAACCAGTCCACCTCGCAGCCCCAACATGAGCCGATGCCACAGGGGCAGGCCACCACGCGGACCTGTCAGTACCAATAACCCAGCAAATACACCAAGCAACATGGGCAACGCAATGGTTGCAAGTGGCGTAAATCGCAGCGTCATAAAGATCAACACTGCACCCACACCACAAAATATCAGCCGCTTCATCGAAATGCTGCCGAAGCCTTTTTCTTCACGCACACGCACATTAGATTTGAACTGTGCTGCCATATCACCTCCTTTACTGATCGGGAGAGGGATGCTCACGTAAGTGTCGGGAGCATCCCCCTTGTGGTGTATGCCTATTCACCGATACCTAGTGTCGCTAGCCCACCACCGCCGACAAAAATCAGCAGGAGTAAGCCAATCGTGACCTGGCTCGCCATTTTGGGATTGTCGCGCTTCCAATCAGAGATCAACGGCCATGATGACCCTAGATACATGATCGCGAGACCAATCACACCGATGACTGACAAGCTACCACTGATGAGCAGCAACAGGGCCTCGAATTCGGTGAAGAAGTTTTCAATTGATGTACCAAGTTCTCCCATGAGATTTCCTCTCTATTTCAAACAGATAAACGAACAGAAATGATGAAGTTGGATCACCTCCTTTCGGTAATGTCAGTGCTTTCGGAGATATGCAGGATGTACTCACGTCCCAATAGCATCAGCTTGCCGTAAGCCTCACCGGTGTAAGGAAATTCCAGATAGATATTCGAAACCATACCCGCAGGTAAATTGGGGATGATATTCTGTGATCGAGGGATCAATTGCGGACCAATGGGATCAACTGTGTAGCCGAGGATCAGCCAGGGTATTTCATCTGCCAGCAAGATTGCACTATCGAGTGGATTGAACAGCCTGATATCCAGGTATACTCCGTTCTGATCAACCTGTGCGCTACGGATTTGGACATCGAGATCATGAACTGTTGGGGGCGTGATTGGCGGCTCAACGGTCATAGCAAATGCGGTTGGATCTTGGCCCGGTAGACTGATAAGCAGTTGTGCGGTCGTTAACGTGCGTGGCACCAGGAACCCGATACTGGTCTGCAAGCCAGTATGCGGCACCACCTCACCAGGAAGTGGGGCGTAAGTCGCAAGTGTGCCTGCATTGACATCTGGCGAATAACGGTTGCCTGCGGCATCCTCCAGGAGCCAACGCAAACCACTTGTGCGCAGCACATCGGCCCCGGTCATAACGTCTAGATCAATCAGCACATAGGCCAGATCATCAGGTAGGCCATCCGTTGTTTGCATTGCTGTAGACACTGCTATTACTTGCAGGCCATCATTACCGGCAACGGCCCCAGGTTGACCAAATGGCACAATCGGCATGAGTTCACCGGCACGCAGCCGCTCAACTTCTTGCTCAACAGGATAGCTACCCGTCACGACCAATCGCTCCTCAGTTAACAGGCCGTCAGCATCCGTTTCACCGATCAAAATCAGAGCGATACCCGGCTCGACCTGATGAAACACATCGGTTTGCTGCCGAATGACACGCGTTGTATCCGCATAGATGAAATCCAGTTCTGCACCAGTATTCATCTGTAAGGTGAAGCGTGTACCCGGTGCCAGTGATGCCATCAACTCGGCATTGTCTTCGCTAAACGGTAGGCCAAACACGGGTTTCACCAGCAGACCCGATACCCATGACGCTACATCTGGGTTGGATGAATACCGCCAGTCCGCTGTATCGACTGCACGTTCTTGCACAACGAATACCCGCGCCGGTGATCCATCTGCCGGGTCAATTTGCAGCAACACCGGGAAGTAATCCCGATTGCTGGTCTGCCCGGCTTCGATAAACCGATCTGACTCTTCTAAAGCCAGCGGCGTCGGCGTCGGACTGACTTCCGGTGTCGGTGTTGGCGTTTCTGTTGGTGTAGCTTCGGGGGGGAGCGTGGTGTTCGCATCGTTATCGCCTCCAGTCAAATT
>CAKZMO010000511.1 GCA_937128595.1 uncultured cyanobacterium
CCGCGCGGCTTCTCCATCAATATCTGTCCTAACCTATCTGCGCATTGCTATAGAACTGTTACAGTTGCGGCTTGCGCTGGTCAGCCGCCTGTTTGAACACTGCGCAGTACTGGGGATGACCCCCCGGAAATACGACGTTGAGCTGAAGTGGTTCCTCAGTATCTTTGGGATCACAGGGCCCTTCGATGACGTTCAGATTTTGAGCGGTTTTTGCATCCAGGGGAGTGGAATCAGTCGATACAAAACTGCCCTCTGCATCAGCGACCTTGAGCGACTTCCGATTCAGCACTTCCCCGCCGCTACTATCAACATACACGACGATGTTGCCCGTGTTGAAGTGACGACCGATGTCCTGCACCAGCCATAGAAAATGGCGATCGCTCCCCCCTCGACGCACGGTTGTTTGACCATTCTGGGTCTCAACAGAACTGTTGACGGTGTCGCCTACTCCTACGATCAGCGGTAGGTCTGTGGGGTCGAAATGCTCTTGCACTAGCGCTAGCAGTTCCTCATGGGTGCGAGGAGCGGTGCGAGCACTGAAGTTCTCTCCCAGCGGATAAGTTCCCGTTCGCTGGAACACATAGTGGTTCAAAAGTGCGACCACGCCCGCTTCTTTCACTGCGCCTCGCAACATGAACTGAAAGTCCGTCGTGCCAGAATCGGTAGCGGTAGCAGGCCGCAGAATTTCCATACCCGCTTCGTCGCGTCCTAAATTTGGAGCATAGTGAACAAAGAATGAGTCAGCCATGTTCAAGTCAGCCGACTCTTGCAGCAGCTGATTCATCAGCATCTCAACATGGCGCTGGAGCTTACCGTAGATCTCAGGCTGTGCAGACAAGACTTCGTAAAATACGTTTAAGTTTGCGGTAGGTGAAGCCACGTTGTCGAGACTGGCAGCGTCAACACATCGCTCGACCTCGCTTTCGGAGAGCACCTGAGAATGGGTATCGAAAAACTGCCGAATATGAGTCTGGATTTTTTCAGGAACCTGCTTCAAAAAATCGAGTTCTTGGTCGCTGACTCCAGGGTGAGACACGGCTCCAAAACGGTCTTGCCACTGAACTCCTCCGGCTGCAAGCCCTGGTAAGAACAGGCCGCGATCGCCCACAACATTCTCACTTCCAAACGCCTTTGCCAGAATTCCATTTACACCTCGCTGACCAATGTGCTCACCGTTGGTCAACACGTAAAAGTGAGGCGAAAATTGCTGAGCTGCTTCGACATAGGCCGGATCGATCTCACGAGTTAGGGGATCTTTGACCAGCGCCATGCACACTCCATCGAGGTCTTGCACAAGCAATAGATTTTCGGTTTCGCTGAGCACGCGCAGCAGCTCGTCGTGGCGTAAGGAGAACTGATCGGTGTGCAGGGAACAAGAAGAGGTCATAGTGGGTTTGGTTGAGGAGAGTTCAGAGCAATGCCAATTGAGAAATGACGGTACGAACGGGGGCGATATGGATTTGCTTGTTCGCAGCCCATATTGCTAAAGTTTTCGGGTGCATCCCAGTTTTGTATTGGTAGTGCGGGCATCTTGCCAGCGTTGGCAACGCCTCTCCATTATGAGAAATGGGATGCTCGCACTACGAACGTTGATAAATTTGCGAATGTGGGACGCTCCCGAATTTTCGGCTTTACTGTACCATTCCAAGGCACCTTGCTGCTCAAACCAGAGGTGTGAATTCGGTTTTATGCCAGCATGGATCGAGCCCTTCACCACATCGGAGTACAGCATCCAGGGCTTTGCATATCTACAAATTCTGCCCAGCTTCTCACATCCTCTTCTGAAGGGAGCTGATCGATTTTCTTGGCGACAGCTTGCATGTGGAGTCCGCCATAGCGATCGCACACAAAGATGCCAACAGACGAAGAAAAACCTGCTTCTCCCATATAAGCCTGACGAACGGTTCCCTCCTGATCCCACAGGATGGGGAACGGAATGGCATGGTGTTTTGCAAATTGCTGTAATGCTGGGAGGGTTTCTGCTTGGTGACTTGTGGCGATCGCCAATATTTCTGTTTCGAGGGTTTGATAGGTCGAGTACTGTTGGGTGAAGTTCAGCAGCATCTTGCAACACGCTTCACAAGTGGCACTGTGGAAGAACAGAATCACTAAGCTATAGCGCTGTTTGTAGTTCCAAGGCGTAATTTCACGATCGCGATTGACCGCCTGAAGTTGGAATGATGGAACTAGCCCATGCACTGTTAAGGGAGTTTTGTCTGAGGCTAGGTTATTCATAGACAAGATGGCTGGTTCGAAGAGTGAGAATTTCACTCAACCTATCACGGGAGACGAGGCTTCGTCTCAGTTACAGCCGATGCCAATGATGACGAAGGGAACCCAGTAGTAGCGGCCAGTCGGTCATCTGGACTCTGGCTGTTATCTCTTTCTATCTGTGTGTAGCAACCCCTCTTTTCCCCACATCTCGTCTGCATAATCCTGATTCATAATCCTGATTCATAATCCTGAAAGACGTGAATACATTAGTGGCGAGACACAGCAAAATAGTGGGATGGAGATACTGTGTCGCACCACCACGCAAGCGATCAAGATTTGAGGCGACCTACTTATAGCAATGCGCAGATAGGTTAGGACAGATATTGATGGAGAAGCCGCGCACCG
>CAKZMO010000512.1 GCA_937128595.1 uncultured cyanobacterium
ACAAAGTACCGATCCTTCCCTACAATTCAGTCAGTTCGATTTTGGTTAGCTCATAAGCAAGAATCACTAGCAAACCCTACAGACTGATGATGAGTGACTAACTAAGCGTTAGAGGAAAGAAAATCTAATTAATAGTTGTGATAATCGATCTAGACTGTTGCTTTCCCTGCCTATATAAGACCTAAATTCAGCCGTCTTGCACATCTAGCATTAGGAATAGCTTTAGCTTCAAGATGCCTCTTTAGAAGGACTCGTAGAAACTGGTCAAACATTGTGATGCGGGCTGCTTTTTGAAAACAGATATGAGGAAATAGCTATGCTGCCTCAGATACAAGCTGAGGACAGGAGAGAAAAAAACTATAGCGAGCAATAGGCGATCGCTTCTGTTTCATCTTGTTTCTTATGAGAGATGTGATTAAAAAAGTTTTCAGGCAAAGTGCGGGTACTCGTTGCTCTCAAGATTGCTGCAACGTCTGGTGAGTGATTTCAGGATCTTGGCTTTATGGTGTCATCATCCAAAAGTCGGGTTTTCTAACCTTACTTTTAACCGTCAAATAGAACCATCAGAGTACTAACACAAGCTCCCGCCCTTGATAGGGTTTGTAATGCAGGCAGTCCAACTAAGTCGAATTTATGCCAAGTTTTTGTGCCTTAACTTTTTGTGCCTCAACTCAGTGGCCTATATCGAGGGTTTGGTCTCGATTGCGCTATTCGTTACTTTTTTTATTCACTCTCGTCATCGTTGCAGCCAGCGCATCGCCAGTGACAGCAATGCCTGTTTTAGGTCAATTCTCTAGCTCCACAGGCTCAAACAACGACTCTTACACTCTGGGTTGGGTCAAGATGGATGGGTACGATACATTTCAGATATCAGCTCCTAATTTGGCTCTGAGTCAGCGAAAACAGCAAATTCAGCAAAACTTACTAGACATTCGCGATCGCTATCTACAGCTCGAAACGCCTGCAGCCCAGGTATCGACTCAGCGCTCTGAAGGCCAACAGCCAAAGATATATGTTAATGGTCAATATCTCATGACCGTTACCCAAAAAGATGCAAATCTCCAAGGCACGACAGAAGAAGGCATCATTCGACGACTAGAAAATTCAATTCCAACCCTGTTGGAAAAGACGTATCGACAACGGCAGCCCGATTACCGACAGCGTCAATATCGTCTGATCGGAATCGCCTTTGCAGGTGCGATCGCCATTATTATCGCTCTCAGTTACTTCTCAAAACAGCTGACGCGATGGGGGATTCGTGCTTTAGGAACGCCTCTCGATCAGTCTGAAATGACCGAAGATCAGCGGCATCAACTACAAGACATCCGCGAACGGGTGCTGCCTGTTCTGCAAATAGCGGTTCTAATAGCGACAGGTTTATGGGCTCTAGGTCTCTTTCCAGAAACACGCGTCTGGCAGCAAGACTTCCTATCTTCGTTGAAGTTTCCTATCACCTTGGGGATTGCAATCGTCATAGCCTACACAGGAATTCGACTCACCTATGCGGTTATCAACAAGATTATTGTTAGTTTAACAGACCAAAGTAACCTTAGAAGTTACTACTCTCGTCGTACTGAGCTTCGCATCTCAACTTTAACGAGCGTTATTAAAAATATTACAAACTTTGTCTGGCTTGCTATCGGATTTATCGTAGCTCTTTCCGTGACAAGCATTGATTTAGGTTTGCTACTAGCCAGTGTAGGAATCATTGGCCTAGCCATTTCTTTAGCCGCACAAAACCTCGTTAGAGGAGCCGTCAACGGCTTTTTTATCGTGCTAGAAGATCAGTTTGCCATTGGTGATGTGGTCAAGATTGGCGACGATGCCGGAGTGGTCGAAAAGCTAAATCTGCGGATTACGCAATTGCGCGACACGGCTGGGCGCTTAATTACGATTCCCACAAGCGATATTACTCGGGTTGCCAACTATTCACTGCACTGGTCGCGGTCTGATTTGAAAATTCCCGTTCATTACAATGCTGATATTAACCACATGCTCGATGTTACTCGTCAGGTAGGCGATGAGATGATAGATGATGAAAGTTGGCGAGAATTGATCCTGGAGGAACCTCAAATTCTAGGAGTCGATGATTTTGGTGACAGTGCTGTAATCATTCGGGTTTGGATCAAAACTCAGCCGATGAAGCAGTGGGACGTATCGCGAGAATTCCGTCGTCGATTTAAGCAGAGGCTGCAAGACTCAAAAACCGAGATTCCGTTTCCTCAGCGCGATGTCTGGCTCCATCCATCCGGTGAGTTTCGAGTGAACGTGCAAAACGGAATGTTGCGGTCTAGCGAGGATCAAAATTATGAATCTAACGAAAACGGACACGGCGAATCGACTAATTCCTCTACCAAGACAGATCAGCAACCGCGTAGTATACCTGATGATGAATCAGCGGATACAGACTCTGTAGAGAGTGGTGATAAGTAGGAGCGATCGCTCTAACACGATGCGGTTGCCATTCTTTTAGCCTTACGCTTGCATTCACGACTGAGAAGGCAGTCGAAATATATCGGCAAACACGCTGCTTTTGTCAGGACATCGAGCTGGATCAGGTGAGTCATAGACCACCATCAACCCGTCGTCGTAACCTAGGCAAGGGACTAGAACCAGCCCTTCCGCGTGATCAGATCCAATAGTAAATGGCAAGTCAAACAAGGTCACAAGCATGTCAGAGTCTTGATCCCATAAGGTGTCATTGCTGTGGTCAAGCACATTGTTCAGGCGAAACACCTGCATTGCTCCTTCCAGATCCATCGTCGGGCCAGCCAAGATGATCAAATCTTCGCCACGAAGCGCTAATTCGCGGATGCCCAATCCGTTGAGGTCAACAAAATGCTTGCGATATAGTACTTTATCATCCAGTTCTTTCAACACCAATACACCTGGTTCGGTGTCATCTAACTCTACCTCTAAGATGATGGCCCAACCTCGTAATACTGGCCCTCGCAGCCCTAAAAACATTCGATTTTCTAATACGGCTACACCTTCAATGTCAAAACCGTTATCTTTGGACGGCAGTTTCGCCGCCAAGATTGAACCTAAGTGCTCATCGTCAGCGAGAGCTTCCATCAGTTGATTGTGAGGTTCAATTCGCTTCAGTGCTGCTGCTGTTAATCGGTCATCCGCATTATCTGAACGGGCATAGGTGTGTACCAAATCCCCCTTTAAAACTGGGAAGCGGGCGATTAGATATCGATTGGGATCGCGCTCAATTTCCGACAGGCGTCGAATATCTTTTTTAGGTTTTTTTCCTTTGGTCTTATTACGCTTAAGGCTGTGGGAACCAATTACCCAGATATATCCATCAGAATAGTCAAGTCCTTCGATATCGATTTCTGAATCTGTATCAGCTAAATTAACAAAATCATTGAGATGGAACGTTTTATGCCCTCCATAGGTGCCATCTCCCATCGGTGATAGTCGCTCTAGTGAAAGATATTCATCTGAGCCTACCCAGAGACTCCCGTCTGGGGTACGAGTCACAGCGGAAAGTTCTTTGATGAGGTCGTCATCCTTGCTTTGAAAGGTGAGACGAACGCGGGTCAGCAAAAAAGCATCAGTCATGATGAATCCTAAAAAAATGGCAGTAGGAGCATTTTGTTGCCTCCTATGGCATGGAAGTTCTGATATAGGTTGTTGAGCAAAGCGTTCGTCCAATGGATGGGCTAAGCCAACGCGGAGTATCTCCGAGGGAGACTAGGCTTCACGGATGTCCTTTGTGACCTGCATGTCCCCTGGGCATATACTTTCTCCAATATGGATAAACGAATTGTCGATCTGTGAGTATCCTCAGACTAGCGAGAGTATTTTCTATCGATAATCCCTCTACAGGCTGAAATGAAGTGATGCCACAATGAGGCGATCGCCATTTTCGCTGATCATTTCCTCTCTCTCTCATCAGATGTATACCCTTGATCGAGGCTGGACAGAGTGGATTGCCAGTAGAGCTGTTCACATCGCTGAATCAGAGCATCGCGTCGTAAGTTCATCTTGGGCAGCCAAATCGTATAAGTATGAAGTAGGTCAAGCGATCGCTCAAGGTCATTGCCCAGCTCATTTCTCAATTCATGTTCCGAGTCATCACTCTTGTTGTATAAGAAATCCTGAGCTTTCCATATCAGTATATTGGTCGCAAACAGATCATAGGCTGCGGCTGTCCAGGTATGTGCGGTTGGGGACGAAACATGAGACGTTAGTTTTGAATTGAGAGCTCCCTTCGCCGGAGCTGCATTAGCTAAGGCTTCTAAAATATCCAGAATTTCGACATCATAGAGTTTCTGAGTCGCGATTTGATTTTTATGGTAGTACTGCAATTGCCATTCTTTGATGGTCAAAATAGTTAGCCGATCGGTGAGCAGACCTACTGTGTTCAGCCCGATGCCTTGTCGCGACGAAACTTCTTGAAGTACGGGGCGCTGGAAAGTATTAAGAATGGCGATCGCTTCATCTCGATGGCGCTGCAACCCTGTTTTAAGAGAATGACGATCAGACCAGTACGGGCTTAGAGTCTCAAGGCAATTTCGATAGGCGGTTGCGAGAGACTGAAAATATTGAAAATGTTGAGACATAAAACCAAGCGCATCTTTGCATCATCACGTCAGCAAGTGGTCATAAGGAAACGATGCTATCTGAGGGTGTGCCCCTCGTTCGTTTTCGTTTTGACCACGCACGTATCTGAGAGGATGTTTGAAAAGTATTAGACAACACGCTGGAACAAGACTGATCCCC
>CAKZMO010000513.1 GCA_937128595.1 uncultured cyanobacterium
GCTAACCCATCCTACGACAGAATCAGGGTTTCGAGAGTTTTGTCAGTCAACTAGCTTGCTCCCCTTCTCCCACTGTTAGGAGAAGGGGCTGGGGGATGAGGGATTCCGAGAGATCTGCAAACCTGACTTGCTCCCCGTGCAACCGTTGTGGTGCTCCCGAGTTTGTTCCTTATTGAGTAGCGGTATTGTCCCAACAATCTAGTTTGGTAGAGTTTGATTTCCGCTCACTGCTGTAGACCTAGCTGTTTCAGACTGGGGCTTCTACAATTCTCGGATTCCAACGAGAACGTGACTCCTCAATGTGCATGTTTTCTTTGTTTTTCTTGAGGTGTCGAGGACTACTTTCAAATGAGAGTGAGGAGGGAAGATTTGCTCCATATTCAGAAAGAATAAAAGACTTTACTTCTGGATAAGAGGGTGAGAATCCCTCAGTTGAAAGTTGAGAATCTGACAGATCTAACGCCATCAATTGATGACGCCTAAGTGATGCAGAAAACAGTCCTGTCCCGTCATCAAAGAACCTTTCTGTTGTTTCTCCAAACTGCTCATAGGGATAGAAGGAAAGAGCATCGGGTGCTTTAGCTGCAACCCATGAAACGTAATTCCAATATTCGCTAAAGGTGCCAAATTCGTTTGCTGATCGCATCATCAACACAAGCCAACAATCGTTAGATTGATAATAGTTGGAAACCTGTTGTTGAAAAGATTTGAGATGCTCTTGCTTGAACCACATGTGGTGTGGGACAAAGGTTCCGAATGGGTCTGTCAGAGGTTCTACGTCTAGCACTGAGCGAATCCATGTTGCCCAAGTTGAAACGATTTGAGGATTGCCCCATTGATTGTGCTGAAGAAGCGCAAACGAATGCTGAGTTGCGTCTTCTTGTTGGTGCAGAAGCGGCCAAGCTTTGACAGGTAACAAATCACTGTCCCAAACCACATACCACTCACTCAAATCGTCAATGCCTTCAAACGATCCAAGCTTCAAAAGCTGTTGATAAAACCACCCAGGATTGTAGAGCGATGCCTGGAGATCAAGCTCAGCACAAATCTCATCTTTGGTGAGACCATAGCGCTTCTGGAAAAAGACGTCTTCGTTATAAATCTGGGTCGGGGCGACATTCCAGTTTTTTACATGATCTTGGAGCGATCGCACTTCAGTTGCAGGAGTGATGATGTGAATGGCGCGCGGACTGTAATGGCTCGTTAGTCCTTCAAGAACGGCTCGTGTGTTCCAGCGTTCTCGGTAGAGCGGAATTACAATATCGAATGCATCTAGTGTCATAACCTTAGAAGTTGTTTTAGCAGTCATTGATGTTCTAGCTCTCCCCCTAATCACCTTAAAAATTGATTTTCAAAGTCTCCCTTTCTAAGAGGGATTTAAGGGGGATCAAATCGTACAGAGTAAAAGTGGTTTCGAACGCAGCTAAGAAAAAATAGAAACTGACGAATGATTTTCGGAGGGGCATGGCTCTGCCATGCTCGTACAGTGGGGAATGAGTGAGTTGGTAGATTTTAGATTGTTCATCAATTTCACAACGCCAAAAATAGAAACCTAAAGATGCCCAAAGTTTTCATTTTTCTCAGTGAAAGGGACACAGCAAAACTGCGCCCCTCTTACGTTATGAGCTAACCCACAACCGCTCGGTCTCATACTCCTGACAACATCTCTTCAGGATCGTTCTGGTATTCCGACATTGATTCAACGGGGATATGATGAGCCACCGTTGAAGGATCTTCTAGGCCGACATCGCGACAAAGTGGATCAATGCCCAACCCTTGACGGGGATAGCTTTCACACACAAGCTGATATTCCTCAACCGCCTTGTGAAGCTCATCTTGGGTCAAGGCATTGAGATATCCACAGCGCCCAATTTCTGTCTTTGGCAGAGGTGCAACCAGATTGTTGCCGCGCTTTTGCACCATCTTTTCTTGGGCTTCCCAAAGCGTTGTCTTGTTGAGCAACACATCGTGCCACAAGCTCAAGCCGAAAGAACTGATGAGACGCAAAATTCTATGGAAATCGTCTGTGCTGATCCAACCCGATCGGTGGCTCAAGAAAGCCCCAAATCCCATACCGATAGACACGGCATGACCATGCAAGAGTCCGGCTTCGATCTCAAAACCAGGAGACCAGGTGTGACCATAAGCATGGGGACGACATTGGTGAGTTTCATATAGGTTGTCATACTCCGCCTCAACATAGCTCCGCATGGCTGCGCCGAGAATCTTTTGAGAAAGGTTGCTGATCTTGCTGTTAGGTTCACAGTTCAGTGTGCCAAACCGAGTTTCGATCAGTTCGTCTCCGGCCTGTTCTAAATAAGCAAATAGATCAGCGTTTTTGACCACAGCCATCTTGATGATTTCGGCAATGCCATGACGCAGCCACCCTTCCCGCAGAGTTTTAAAGAAGGAGCGATCGGTGATGGACAACACAGGTGCATGATACGCACCAAAAAGATTTTTATAGCCAAAACCATCGCAGCAGGTTCGTGGAGACGGGCCTGCGTCAATACCCGCCACGATGGATGTAGACAACATCACATAGGGGGTGTTGCGATGATAGAGCGCGCAAGCTAACCCTCCCGTATCTGTCAAAACACCACCGCCAATAATCAACACAGGCTCATTGCGAGAAACTCCAAGTCGCTTGAAGTCGCCCAACATCCGTTCGACGGTGTGAATCCCTTTGTCCACTTCCATTGCTCGATAGACGAGCTTGTCTAACTGAATACCGTGATGTTCGAAATAGCGATCGAGTTGCTCACCGTAAAAGCGCTCTACATTTTGATCGACCAAGCTTACGCAACGTCCTGAAGAAATGTACATATCCCTCAGTAAAAGTTGCTGAGGATCGAGTGCATTTTCCAAGACTCGAATCGACGTAAACGTAGTAGAACTCATGACCGCTTCTACAGCTTGATCATCGTCGGTGCTCACCACGTAACCCCGACTTTCGCGATAGCTAGACGTGGGATAAATCGCGTGTGGATCTGTCTCTACCAGTCGAGAAACGAGGTCTTCGTAGAATTCTTTTTCGGGGCCGCTGAGAAGAATGTCTAAGAGTTTTTTCTGCCCCAAATCTGATTGGATCAACCGATTGGAAAAGGCTGACCACTCTGTGCCAGCAGCCATACTAAAGCTGGAAACTAGCTCTGCAAGAAGTTTGAAAAAGCTACTCAACGATAGATTGAGGCAACTGCGAAGCTTGCGACAAGCTGATAGTCCTTGAATTGCTCCTGTAGCTGCAAATTCTTGTCCAATTTCTTTTGAGAAAGCATTGCTCTTAATGAGGACGAGCACGAAATCTTTGAGGGAAGTGCTGTGGCAAACGGTTTCAACGGCATGGTCTAAATCTGGGTGCTTCAAAGGTAAGCCGTCGTAAGAATCGATGAAAGCCTTAACCGCTGAGGTAGTCTTTGTCATTATGCATTCTGGGAAAAGCTTGTTTGCACTGTTAGCCGAAGTTTCAAAACCTCCGCTGACAGTAACTTAACACAACTTTTCGAAAAATTAAAAGTTGATTAAAAACGCGAAATTATGGACAGAGTGTGCATGTTTTTAATTTCGTAGGAGTATCACAATTATCAGTTTTAAAGGTAAAAGTGGTAAACAACCCATGCCTTTCCTTTGCAATGTATTTGCCATTACCTCAATCGAAATTTTTGTTGTGCTAGAAGATAGAGATGGCGATCGCAGCGAGTCAGATTGGCGAGTATCACACCCTTGCCTATCGATATCGGCCCAACGTGAAAAACCAGATGCATGCCCCGTTCTCAAAACATGGATTTGATCCAGAACGATCGCCTCTCTTCGCTCCAGAACCTATAAGGATTGCCAGTTGCCAGAGAAAATAAAGCTGGCCCAGTAGTACGGATGGCTATAGGCTCCCGTCTGCATCAGCTCTCGCTGCACATCGCGCAAGGCTGCACTGCGGCCAGCCCCGGCCATCAACTGCTCGTAATACTGCCCCATCAGCTGACTGGTGCCAAAGTCATCCACCTTCCACAGGCTCATCAGTTGGCTCTCGGCTCCGGCCAACACAAAGGCTCGCCGCAACCCATAGACCCCATCGCCGTTGACGACGTTGCCCAATCCGGTTTCGCAGGCAGACAGCACCACCAGTTGAGTGCCGTAGAGGTTCATGCGGGTGACTTCTTGCGCCGTCAGCACTCCATCATCGCTGGCCTCTGAGTCTTGAGACAGAGCAGAACGCTGCGCCCTCTGGTTCACTCCCGCAAACACGAGTCCTGAGCGCAACAGCGGGTCTTCGACATTGCTTGGCGTCGGCACACAGTCGCGCTCTCCGGTGAAGGCAATCTCAAAAGAGGCTTCTCGCCCCAAGCCCCGTGCATCGGGAGTGGCGAGGCAGTCTTGGTCTTGCAGAAAAAAACCGTGGGTGGCGATGTGGAGAATGCTGGGGCTTTGTACCTGTTTGATGGCGTCTTCTGTGGCATTGGCTCCATCCAGAATTTGTGGATTGGGGAGGAGGGGGGCGATCGCCCGCATCTCTTCCTCGGTTCCGGGCAGGGGTGCCCAGGCGTTGAGACTGCCGAAGTCGCTAGAACGTTGGGCGGAGATCCCCCTCAATCCCCCTTGATAAGGGGGACTTTGAGCCAGGTTGATTCCTTCTTCTGAAGGGAGACTTTGATTCCGGTTCCCGTCTTGAGAGGGGGAGCTTTGATTCCGGTTTCCCCCTTGATAAGGGGGGCTAGGGGGGATCGCCGCGATCGCCG
>CAKZMO010000514.1 GCA_937128595.1 uncultured cyanobacterium
AATCGTATAGCAATGCGCAGATAGGTTAGGACAGATATTGATGGAGAAGCCGCGCGGTGCGCGGCTTCTCCATCAACTATTGGTTTTATGTCAGCGCGTACTACTATATTTTGACATCTAGACAGATGCGTGGGCTGGTTTTTCTTTTCTGTTGAGGAAGGGGATGCTAAGAAGCTTTGCTAGGAGACAAATAGGGCGATCGCTCGTTGTGCCATTCAATGGGCAGCTCAATCGTGAACTCTGTTTCTCTACCGTATGTGGAACAGCAATCGATGCTCCCATGATGTTGATTCGTCACAATCTGATAGGCCGTATGCAGACCCAACCCCGGAGACTGGGCACGACTACTTCCTTTGAAGAAGGGATCGAAGAGATATGGGAAATGGGTGTCAGGAATTCCAGAGCCATTGTCGCGAATGCGAATTTGAATCGAGTGGTTTGCAACTAGGCACGTTTTTATCCACAGGGTGGGTTGCCAGTCTGTGTCCGTTGTCATGCTCTCTTTATCGCGCAGAGCATTGATGGCGTTGTCAATAATATTGAAAATGGCTTGATTGATATGACGGGCATGACATGTGACAGAAGGCAGCTTGTCGTACGACTTGAGCACTAAAATCGGCTGAGGTAGGGAGCGATCGCTTTTGGATTCAATATCCGCAAGCATGTGGAGCCGATGATTCAGCAACATTAAGCAACTATCAATTCCGGCATGAACATCGACAGGCTTAATATCGGTTTCCCCCAGCCGAGAAAAGATTTTGAGGGTCAGTACGATACTCTGAACTCGGCTTGTTCCATTCTCAATTGACTTCAGAATTTTCTTGAGGTCATGGCGCAAAAAGTCATGATCGATCTCTTCCTCATAAGCCTTTATCTTCTCTGACGGTTGCGGTTGCTCTGACCGATACAGTCGGATCAGGTGAGACATTTGCCTGATGTACTGACGCATCGGCTCAATATTGCAGGAAATGAATCCAATCGGGTTGTTGATTTCGTGCGCGACACCCGCAACGAATTTTCCCAAGCTAGCCATCTTCTCTTGCTGAACCAGACGAGATTGGGTTTCTCGAAGACGACTGAGTGCTCCCTGCAACTCTTCATTTTGCTCTTTGAGTTTGCCCTGAAGCTGAGTTAGCTTAATCTGCGTCTCAATTCGTGCAATGACTTCTTCAAAGTGAAACGGTTTGGTAATGTAATCAACACCACCTGCCTGAAATGCTTTCAACTTAGTGGCTTTATCGCTCCAAGCACTGAGAAAAATGATGGGCACTGCTGCAGTTTTAGGATCAGACTTGATCTGAGCACAGACATCATAGCCATTGAGATCTGGCATTTTGATATCGAGCAGAATGAGATCGGGGACAAGATTATGCACAGCCGAGAGCGCCATCTTGCCACTGATCGCTTTTCGCACGTTGAACCCATTCCGGGTCAGCATTTCCGACAGGAATCGAACGTTTTCAGGTACGTCATCAACTACCAAAATGTCTGCTCTCGGCGTCTGCACGATCTCAGATGGTGTAGCTTGTAGTCTTACAGGATTATCCTCAACCATAGATTTGTGATTCAGAAGAGTAGGCTCGAGCTTTAGCTCAGAAGAGATAACACCAAAGGACGCTTAGATGATGCTTTAAAGGGGGGAGTCTGAAGTAAAATTGACGACATCCCAAAGATCTTCTAGGAGAGCAGATAGAGTACGAAACCAAAAGTCTGGCACGGTTCAATGTACAAAAGCATATGGTCTGAACGGCGTACCTATACCTAAGCGAACCCATTTCGATCGCGTTGATGCACGGTTCTAAATCATTTGAAAGATTGAACTTTTGGTTCAGGGCTCAACAAATCTCTGGCAGACTGTTGTGAACAAAGTTCGCGGCTCAAGGCTTTTGTTGTTCAACCTAGATGACTGTTCCCTGCTGGTAGCTGATGGTCGCGATTAATTATGCCCCATCAGTTGTGAGCGTTGCACTGAGATGAAGACTCAATTCGTGGGACGGAGGTTCACTTCGTTAGAAAGTGTCTCGATACTAAATCTTCGCGATCTGCCTCTAAATTCAGTTCTGTGTTTTGTGATCCAACCGTGATCCAACTTCTGTTGCTGGGTTGCTGGCTTGAATTTCATGCTCAGGTAAAAACGCTCAGCATGTTAAATCCCAGTGTACTCGGATCTTAATATCTACATCCCAAGCTATCAAGGCTATGCATTTATGGCTCTATGATCAACATTCCATGGCTCTGATTCATCAGCCTTAGGAGGTGTTCTCTGCTGTATTCGTGGACTTAAAATACAGGTTGGGAGATGCCCTATCAACTTATCTCGAATTATTTCGAACTAAGTGATCGGTGGAAGCACTTTCAACATTCAGTTCATTTCTTGCCATAAACTCATCGCAATTCGTCATTTTTATGGACGACATCCTCAACACCATTAAGGCTGACTACCAACAATTTCCTAAAAACCAGCACTACGATATTTACGACGATCAGGTTTACTTCAAAGATCCACTCAACGAATTTAGAGGATGCGATCGCTACCGCAGCATGATCGGCCTGATTGATCGATGGTTTAAGCACCCTCAGCTCGATCTTCACCAAATTCAGCGCAACGGCAACCACATTCGTACGGACTGGACTCTTAGCTGGACAACTCCGCTTCCCTGGAAACCTCATATTGCTATTGACGGCTGGAGTGACCTGGTCGTGAACGAGAACAAGAAGATCGTTTCCCATATTGATTACTGGCATTGTTCTCGCTTTGATGTGCTGAAACAACACTTTCAGTCATAGACTCAGCAATGGAGAGATATGCACAAGGTTGCTTCATCGTTCTGAACCGTGAGACTTGAAGCATCAAGTTTCTTGCGTTTGAACCGTCATACATAGAGAGTCGGTAATCGATTTGTGCCTAACTCTATGTCGATAGATTCTCCCGAAAGGCTGCAGACTCGATAAAGTAGGAAGATGTAACCCTCTTTTCAGGCTTCCATGCGCGTAATTTTAATGACCGGTAAAGGCGGCGTTGGTAAAACGTCAGTGGCAGCAGCAACTGGACTGCGCTGTGCCGAACTTGGGCACAAAACTTTGGTACTGAGCACCGATCCTGCCCATTCCCTTGCAGACAGCTTTGATATGGAGTTGGAACATGCTCCTAAGCAAGTACGACCCAATCTGTGGGGGGCAGAACTAGACGCGCTGATGGAGCTAGAAGGAAACTGGGGAGCCGTCAAACGCTATATTACTCAAGTCTTACAAGCGCGAGGATTGGAAGGAGTCGAGGCTGAAGAACTTGCCATCCTGCCGGGCATGGACGAAATTTTTAGCTTGGTGCGGATGAAGCGCCATTACGACGAAGGCGAATTTGATGTGCTGATTATTGATTCCGCCCCGACAGGAACAGCACTCCGACTGCTGAGTCTGCCAGAAGTTGCGGGCTGGTATATGCGTCGCTTTTACAAACCGCTCCAGGCGATGTCTGTTGCCCTGCGGCCTCTTGTCGAGCCTCTGTTCCGTCCTATCGCTGGATTTTCGTTGCCGAATCAAGAGGTAATGGACGCACCCTACGAGTTCTATCAGCAGATTGAAGAACTTGAGAAAGTGCTAGTTGACAACACGAAGACGACCGTTCGTTTGGTAACCAATCCCGAGAAGATGGTGATTAAAGAGTCCCTTCGAGCCCATGCCTATCTCAGTCTTTACAATGTTGCAACGGATTTGGTGATTGCAAATCGCATCATTCCTGATACGGTTTCTGATCCTTTCTTTCAAAAGTGGAAGGAAAATCAACAGCAGTATCGTCACGAAATTCACGAAAACTTCCACCCACTGCCTGTAAAAGAAGCGCCGCTCTTTACTGAAGAGATGTGTGGAATGGAAGCCCTCGATCGCCTAAAAGAGATTTTGTTTAAGGACGAAGACCCGTCACAGGTCTACTATGCGGAGACGACGTTGCGAGTCGTTCAAGAGGATGACAACTACAGCCTTGAGGTCTATCTTCCTGGCATTCCAAAGGATCGTGTAGAGCTGAGCAAGACTGGAGATGAACTCAACATTCGCATCGGCAATCATCGCCGTAACCTTGTCTTGCCGCAAGCACTAGCTGCGCTTCAGCCTTCCGGAGCCAAGATGGAAGACGATTTTCTCAAGATTCGGTTTGGGGAACCTGCTAAGGTTTGAGTAGGTTTTGCGCAAGTGCGATCGCCCTATTCAATTTGAGAGGCGATCGCCCGATCATGCAGGGAAGTCTATCGTCTTCCATGCATTTCTTTAGCATCATTGGTCTTCGTTTCTTACTCAAAAGTGCGTGAAAGGGAAGCGGGGATCTTATAATTCCAATCATGACAGTGTTTATCTGAGATCGAAGATCTGTGATAGGTCTTAGCTCAATCGGAGCGCTGACACTGAAAACACTCGTACACGAAAGCGGTTTAGAGAGTATGGCCTTCTTAATTGTAACTGGGAAGTCTTTCATCAAAGATGTAGAACGCGCAGGCGCTGTAGGGGTCTATGTGCCTTTAGAAGGAGGCCATGAGGGTCGCTATCAGCGAAGGCTGAGAGCCGCAGGCTATGAGATGATGTGTCTAACCAGTCGCGGACTTGGTGATCTTTCGTCTTATCTATTCTCCGTACACGGTGTGCGTCCACCGCACCTGGGTAAAAAAGACATTGGCACGGATGGAGCTGTGGGCTATCGCTACTACATTCCCCCGATTGTGAGCTATCGCCTGGAAAGCCTG
>CAKZMO010000515.1 GCA_937128595.1 uncultured cyanobacterium
AGCAGGGGATTTTGTCTTTGATGCACTCATTTCCGCAGTAAATCAACAGATTTGGCTATTTAACCTAAACCCATTCGCACCTGACTTACCATCTATTCCTGACATAGATACTATTGTTGAATGGGCAAGAGGTGAACTTGGATTAACTTATAGTACAGATAGTGAATCATTGGTATTTGCTACATCTATAATTGAAGCTGAGAGTTTGGCAACTTCATGGGCGCAATCTCGATATAGGGACGATTCAATTAAGGTTCTCTATAGGGGCGATAGCTTCACCAGGACTCCGCAGAATGTTGGAACCCTTCATGGTTCCATCACTCCTGAAGAACTGGTCAATGGACGAGACCGGAATAAACTTTGGTTGGGAAGTGAGTGGACTGCGCTTACTTCATATGCATCTACTAATGCAATATTGGAAGGTGAAGCCAACCAAAATGGCTATATGCTTGTTTTTGCTATTTCTCGCTCAGTTCTTCAAAGCCTCATCAACACAGGGCACGTCACAAATAGAGCTGGAAATCCACCACCAATAAATGGGCTGGAATTTGGTTTTGATGCTTTCGCTGTGCCTAGCTTGGTTGGGCCTCTAATCCACCCACTATAGTTGTTGCAATTTAACTTCTAAAGGAGTATTGGGTTGTTTGAGATATAATAGCCTGATACTCCACATTGTAAATTCATAATTCAGGCGGGATCAAAATGACAGTTCAACATCTTCCAGAAAAAAATCAGCTAGTAATTACGCGCAAGGCCAACTTCAAATTGGAACTAAAGCCAAAAGATGTTAAGAGTCTCAGCGCTTTGTTGGTTTCTACCTTATCTGACGAAGTATCATCAAGATTGTTTGAGGGGGTAGAAAGAATATATGTAGATACACTAAGCGTAGAAATCGGTTTCTCATTTTCCATGACAGCAGAAAATTTGGACAGGCTACATCAAATACTAGGCCACAAGGAAGTCGGCGACATATGGAACAATTATGTGCTTTACGTTTTTGCAAAAGTGGATCAATCTTACCCCATTGAAGATGATTTTTCTTATGGTTTCAGAGAAATGCTAAACATGAGCGAGTATATCAAATAAGAAGTTAAGGATGTCAGTGTAAAAATCCTATTCTGCACAACCAAGCAGCAACGTAACCATTCCTGCTGCTTTTGTTTTTCACCCTCAAATATCGGTTCAAGCCATTTGGTTATGAAACGCACCCACTCATAAGGCAACCCCTCACAGCTTAGTTACAACCTCTGAATTTTGGTCGCTCAGGTCTTCCAAACATCCGCAAAATGAGCGAAAATAGCTGCGTGGAATCAGTAAAATACGCAACTATTGAACATTCCAGAAAACAGAGAGAGAGACAACAATGAATGATGTACAAATCGCCTTGCTGGAAAATCAGCAGACGGACAATCACGCAGTCTTGCTACCTGCTGACATCACCAAAGACCATAAGTATCGCCTCAAGCTGTATGCGGATTATTTGACTGCCAACGGTCAACACTGGCTTGAGCCTGACCTAAACACTTACAGTGCATTCTTGAAGGATGTACGCGGTTTATCACCTGCCACCATCAAAGCCCATCTGTCCACCATTCGCAGCCGCTATCGCACGTTGCTTCGAGAGACAGACACCCGCAACCATCTCTATGCGCTCACACCTTCGGATGCAGCCGCATCTGACCGTAAAGCCTTCGTAGATGAAATCACGGAAAGATCGGAAGAGCACACGTCTGAACTCCAGTCACAGATAGATCTCGTA
>CAKZMO010000516.1 GCA_937128595.1 uncultured cyanobacterium
AAAAGTCGCCAGACCTTTTGCCTCACAACCTTTCTAACGGTTACTCAGAATCCTCGTTTTTGAACCAAGAAATGTGGGTTTCAGCGAGATCTGCGTAATGGATAGCGTGGCAGAATGGAGTGATGCTTGCGATCGCAACCGACGGGGGTCGCCCCGTCGCTGAGCAGAGCACGCCCCATTCCTCGATCGCCTCCCCGAATACCGAGGTTCCTATGCCACCCGAACTCATTATTGCAACGACGTTTATAGCGTCATTCATCCAAAGTATTACCAGCTTTGGGTTTGCACTGATTTCAGTGCCCATCTTAGCCAGTGCATCTAGCCTATCTCAAGCACTTCCCCTAGTGGCAGTCACAGGATTCAGCAATAGCATTCTCCTGTGGACGTTTTATCGACAATCGCTCCAACTTAAAACCGTTCTGCGACTGGTGGTGGCAGCGATGATGGGTCTGCCGATTGGTCTTTCGCTGTTGCAGTGGGTCAGTGAGCCACTTTTGTTAGCGATTTTGGGCACCTGCATCATCCTCTATGCTGTTTATGCCCTGCTTCAGCTTCATTTACCCAGGCTGGAGTCTCCAAATTGGGCCTATGGCTTTGGTTTGATTTCCGGCATTATGTTGGGCAGCTACAATATTCCTGGCCCGCCTGCGGTACTCTATGCAGACTGTAGGCGTTGGACACCGGCAGAATTCAAAAGTAATTTAACCAGCTTTTTTATGGTGAATGCGATCGCTGTCATTATTGGGCACATTGTTCAGCATCGGATGACCGTGGCAACCCTGCAAGCCTGGGCGATCGCCCTGCCAGGCATTATCCTTGGATTTGCATTGGGAACTTGGCTCTCGCGCTTTATTAACCCTGAGGGCTTTCGGCGGGTGGTGCTAATGTTGCTGATTCTGATGGGAGGACGGCTCATCCTATTGGGCAGCCAACTGTGAAAACTGCGAATCATCTCGGTATGCCGATTCTGCGAGCTGAAAACTCATGGCTCCATGACCGACCGCTGGGTAAAGCTGATACACTAATCAAACTATAGCTGTCCTAAATGAGTTGTGAAGTGAGAATGGTTGTTGTGAGAAGGATTCCGCAGGAATCCTTCTCACAATCCAAATAGGATTGCTATATAGCTGTCCTAAATGAGTTGTATATGAAATGGGGTGTGGTGAGAATAGCCACAGGACTCATTCTCGTGATCCCAATCGGATTGCTATAGATAGACAATTTCCAACCTTCCAGTCGTTGCGAGTTGCGATCGCTTCAGCGATCGATCGCTGACGTATTGAACAGTAGTATGCTAAAGGACGAATCAATTATGGTTGCAGGCGCGAATCAACCGACAGAATCTACACAGGATCTGACACAGCTCGATCTCAACTCACTCTGGCATCCGATGGTTCAACATCGCGCCTTTGCCAAAACGCCGCCGAAGCAGATGAAACGCGCTGTAGGGTGTCGTGTTACGGACTCTGAAGGGCGAGAATACCTGGATGGTATCGCGGGTCTGTGGTGCGTTAATGTGGGCTATGGTCGCCAAGAGTTAGCTCAAGCCGCCTATGAGCAACTGGTCGATTTGGCTTACTTTCCGCTGACCATGAGCCATGAGCCAGGTATTTTACTGGCGCACAAGTTGCTAGATTTGCTGGGTTATGATGGTAAGGTTTTTTTCTCAACTAGCGGTTCTGAAGCCAACGAAGCAGCGTTCAAAATTGCCCGTCAGTATCATGCTCAGACGGCGCAGCCTGGTGCGATTCCGCGCTACAAAATTATTTCTCGCTATCGGGGCTATCACGGGCATACAATGGGGGCACTTAGCGCGACGGCTCAAGCAGAACGTAAGTTTAAATATGGGCCGCTCGTTCCTGGCTTTTTGCATGTAAATCCACCTTATTTTTATCGGCATGGTGAAGGTCGTTCGGAAGCAGATTACAATCAATCCTTGCTAACGGAATTGGAATATACGCTGCTCTATGAGGGCGCAGAAAGCATTGCAGCTATTATCGTCGAGCCGATTATTTCAGGTGGGGGCGTCATTGTACCTCCCCAGGGTTATTTGAAAGGTGTACGAGATTTGTGCGATCGCCACGGCATCTTGCTGATTTATGATGAAGTGGTGAATGGGTTTGCCCGCACGGGTAAAATGTTTGGGCATCAGCATTGGGGCGTTGAACCTGACATTATCAACTTTGCGAAGGGAATCACCAGCGGGTATATGCCACTCTCGGCGACGGTTGTGAAGCAGCATATCTTTGAAGCCTTTTTAGACGAACCTGGCACCAATTCTCACTTCCGGCACATCAATACCTATGGCGGTAGCCCAGCTTGCACTGCTGTCGCCAATCGCAATATTGAGATTATTGAGCGAGAAGGATTGTGCGATCGCGCCGCAGAGGTGGGGGCTTACCTGATGGCTCAACTTCAGACCTTGCTAGATTATCCGATTGTGGGGGATGTGCGAGGAAAAGGACTGTTGATTGGCATTGAGTTGGTGGCTGATCAAGTGGATAAAACGCCAC
>CAKZMO010000517.1 GCA_937128595.1 uncultured cyanobacterium
GCTTGAGCAATGAAACCCAGAAAATCAACGCCTTTGCTAGAGCGATCGCCTTATTGTTGATGATGGGGCGATACTTTTTGAAGAGTGATATTGTGCGATCGCCTATGCTAGAAAACAAAATTAAGCAATCAGCGCAGCGTCGGAACGGTTGTGATAGGCGATCGCCTGAGTACTTCTAGCAAAGTACACTTAATAGGCCGTCATTACGCGATCGGGAGAATGCCCACCACTACTCAGTTGCAATGCCTGTATCGAATTAGCTATCATCTGACATATCGAATGCTTCAGCCGATTCATTTGGTTTGTGTCGACGCTCGAAGCCAGAATTTATATGTGCTAGCAGGGCAAAACGAAGAGATTGAGTTTGAAGTAGCTCCAAATGGAGAAGTGCTGTGATGAGTTCAGTCGATTATGGAGCAATGTCTGATCAAGAATTGAGGCATTATTTTCTGACCCATCGAGACGACAATGCTGCCCTCCAAGCCTACTTGGCAAGACGTAGAGAACGCCCACGTCATGTCATTACTGCAATCGACGATCCAGACTTTGACGACAAAATTCAGAATGCTATTCACCAACAAATAGCAGAGTATCAGAGCGGCAGGGGAGATTAGTGCGATCGCTCTCGTAGACTTGCTTGAGCAATGAAACCCAGAAAATCAACGCCTTTGCTAGAGCGATCGCCTTATTTTTAATGATGGGGTAATACTCCTTGCAGAGTGGTAGGGGGCGATCGCTTTACTTTGGAGTGATGAAGGGGCGATCGCCCGACTGAGATGAATGGCGATCGCTCACCACAAAAAAGCGATCGCAGGGGTAATATGAAGGCAGATTCTAGGAGGAATCGATATGCTTTCAGCATCTAACGAAAGGGATGCAATTGTTCGGACAGAACGAGGCTTAACGATCGTAGGAACACGCATCACCCTCTACGACGTAATGGACTATGTGAAAGCGCAATACCCGCCTAAGTTTATCCGGGGTTTATTTGATCTGACAGAAGAACAAATTAATGCTGCTCTGGCTTATATTGAGACACACCGCACAGAAGTGGAAACTGAGTACCAGCAAGTTCTTGAAGAGACAGAAGAACTCAGAAAATACTACGAGGAACAAAATCGTGAGCGAGTTGCTCGTAGTGCAGCAAAACCTCCCAAACCTGGAACAGAGGCAGCCTGGGAAAAACTGCAAGCGGCCAAGGTGCATCGTGAATCTAGAGTATGATTTTTTTGATCGATCACAATCTCAAAGGTCATGCTTTAGTTTTTTTTGGTGCGATCGCATCGCAAGGCTGGTTAAATATTCTCCCGATTCAGTTTGTCACATTTGACGAAATGAGTTTACCAATTGACAGCGATGACAGAGTAGTTTGGCGACTTGCCCAAGAGAATCAGATGATTTTGCTGACTGCTAATCGCAGCATGAAAGGTAAAGATTCACTAGAGCAGGTCATGCGTGAAGAAAACACTTCAGAGTCGCTGCCTGTTATCACAGTGAGCAATGCAGATCGGCTTCTGAATGATTCCGAATATCGAGAGCGGTGTGTTGAAAGCCTGATTGAAATCGTTCTTGATATTGATACCTATCTCGGTGCGAGAAGAATTTTCATTCCGCAATCTTAGAAACTAGGGCGATCGCCCTCCCAGACTTGCTTGAGCAACGAGGCGATACTTCTTGCAGAATTGCGTTGGGCGATCGCCTTAATTGAGAGAGATGAGGCATCCTCAAGGTCAAGACGCATCAATCTCATTAACAAGCTCTAAAACACTGTTGCGTAGAGATTCTGCAACCCAAAATCCAGCCACATCAATCAATGCATTCAGTAAAGGCTTTACTTCAGGAATTAAGTCTTTGCTTTTCGCTTCAACCAGAATTCCTAAAATTCCTGTGTATCGGAGGTTCATCCTGCTTGCTATTAGACGACCTCGACGTTCATCGATCAAAACTTGATCAGCTTGCATCTCGATTGCCAGAGCGATCGCCTCGGCTTCTCCAATATCAAGTTCATGGCTTAGTGCTTCGACCAGAGTGCGATCGCTAACAGAAGGAGTTTGAATCCATTAAAAGGTTTGTACTTCAGCCGCACCTGCAACAGGGAAATTGGGGTCGGTTAGTTCTCGATAAGCGGCTTCGGGAATAAAAACCGTTCCATACAGTTGATGAAGAAGATAGAGGTGATTGATTGCAGCAAGATTATTAATGGGTGATGTGTCACTAACGATGATCACAGTCGCCCCATTTCCCGCAGGTTTTGAATGTCCTGCTCAAAATCCTCTACTCCGTAATGCAATGGGATATGACGACTGGCGAGTAGATGTTGAAAGGCAACACGGTGCATTCCCGCAAAGCGACTGGCTTGAGCAAGGGTAAGCTTTTCTCGTTGAAAGAGCATAATTGCAATTTCCTGCCGCATTTCAGCCTCAGTCATACGGGTTGCAGTTAAAATTTCGTCAGGGACAATAACGCTCACGGCTAAGTTCCTCGCTACTCCTAACCATTCTATGCTTTTAAGGCAGTGCGATCGCCCTCCTAGTCTTGCCGAGGAACGAAAACTAAAAATTCAACGCCTTTGCAAGAGCGATCGCCTTACTCTCAAGCAATGATGCGGTACTTCTTACGGAGCAGTGTTGGGCGATCGCTTCACTTTGGGGTGATGAAGGAGCGATCGGCTATCCTAGAAGACAGGATTGGGCACCAGCACGAAGTTCTTGGTCTGAGAGCAATTGCCACAACAGTAAGTTTGTCTTTTGAACGGCGTTCGAGATGTCTGAAGGAACTCTAGATTCAAGGCAACGCATTCCAAAAGTTCTTGTGAGCACAGTGTTGAGGCAGTGGAGGTGCTTTATGAACCAAAAATTAGTTGAGTCTCTTGCAGAGATTATTCTTTCACTTTCTGATGAAGAACGAAAACTTCTTGAAAGTAAAACTCAAAAACCTAAAACTTCTCAGCAAATAGCAGACTTGGAAAGCTGCATAAAAAGATTTGAAGAGAAATATCAAATCGCTTCCCAAGAATTCTATCGACAGTTTCAAGCGGGCGAGCTTGGTGATTCAGCCGATTTTTTTGAGTGGAACACTTACTATGAAATGCTCAACTCCGCTTACAAACGAGCATCCTGATATAGATGGACTTGCATCAGTACATCGCTGCCATCAAGGAAACGCTCGACAACAGCGCAATTATTTCATCGATTGACATCGTTGATGAACGGGTTTTGTTGAGTCGTGGTTATTTTCGTGCCCGCCTAACTCTCATTAATACAGACTTTCTTGAGATTGCTGAATCTTTTGAGATTCAAAACGACCCGTTGATTACACTCGACTATCGTTATCAATGGATGGATGCGTCCAAGCAAATTCTCAGAAAACGGTGGGACAGCGTCAAACATTTTCCTAGGTTGCCTAATTTTCCTCACCACATTCATATTGGCTCAGAATCCAACGTAGAACCCGGACAATCCCGAAATAGCCTAGAGTTCATAGAGTTTTTGGAGTCTGAACTGAACCAAAACTGAGTGCAATCGCCCTCCTAGACTTGCTTGAGTCGCGAAACCCAGAAAATCAACGCCTTTGCAAGAGCGATCGCCTTATTTTTAATGATGGGGCGATACTTTGTACCAAGTGGCATTACGCGATCGCCCAAATTCCAAAACTCTCACCCGATCAACACGATGCGATCGCAACTCGACTTTTGGCGGAGCCGATGACGTTAAGTCGGCATTGATATTCAACTCCATCGTTCGGTCATACCCATGCAAAATCAACTGATAAAACATTTTTACTGTGTCGTTCCTGACAAACTGCTTGCCGGGGAATACCCAAGAAATATAGATGAACCGTCATCGCAAGAAAAGATCGATGACCTGCTTGGTTCTGGGGTGACAGCGTTCATCGATTTGACAGAAGAACGTGAGGGGTTGCGTCCCTATTCCAGCTTGATCCATAGAGCATCTCACCAGCGTTTTCCAATCCGGGATATGTCAATACCCAAATCTGCTGAAACAACCCAAGCGATTCTTGACGCCATTGATCACGGCATTGAACATGACCAAAAGATTTATGTCCATTAGCTGGGGCGGTGTGGGGCGAACGGGGGTCATCATTGGATGCTGGTTAGCTAGACATAGAGGAGGAGGAGAAGCGGCGTTGATCCAACTGCGCAAACTTTGGCGGCAATGCCCCAAGTCAGCATTCCGCCAATCGCCAGAAACGCTGGAACAGGAACGTTACGTGTTGGATTGGAAGAGCGGTCAATAATAACCTCAAGAAAGATGCGATATGAAGGTTGACTCCTTTGCTTGGGCTTGCAGCAGGAGTGCGATCGCCCGATCTTATAGGGTTTGTTCCCCTCAACCACTGCTCCTTACTCCTATAGTGCTACGCGCTGATACAAAACCAATAGTTGATGGAGAAGCCGCGCACCGCACGGCTTCTCCATCAATATCTGTCCT
>CAKZMO010000518.1 GCA_937128595.1 uncultured cyanobacterium
ATAATCAACTACTGACTCACGTCCACTGCCGAAAGAAGCTGTTTTCTTGCCAAACCGGAGCCGTGCGCTGTTCGATCGCCACCAGGGTTTCGTTGGTCATCGGCTGAAACGCCTGAGCTGCCGCTACATTTTCCTCAAGCTGCTCCACCGTTTCAGCCGCGATGATGCAGAGGTGAACTCCCGGCTGAGACAGGGCATATCCCATCGCCTCCGGCATTCCTGACAGCACTCCCGGCTCAAACAAACGTCCATAGGCCGGAACTTTCATGGCGATGATGGCAGTATTCTGCTGCTGCGCCACGGGGAGCAGCGTCGTAATAAACGGAATAGGTGTGTGCTTATCCGCCGCATTGATCGGCACTAGAGCTGCATCAAACGGATAGCGCTGAAGTGCCTTGACGATAATCTCTGGACTGTGATGCCCCGTCACGCCCACATAGCGCACAATTCCCTGCTCTTGAGCTTCCTGCGCCGCCCGAATTGCTCCCGTTCGCGGTTCCAAAATCGTGTCCAGATCCCAGTCATAGGCCAAACTGTGAAACTGCCACAGGTCGATGGTATCTGTATTGAGCCGCTGGAGCGATCGCTCCAGTTCTCGCCAAGCCTC
Source organism: uncultured cyanobacterium (assembly GCA_937128595.1). Classification (GTDB taxonomy): domain Bacteria; phylum Cyanobacteriota; class Cyanobacteriia; order CAKZMO01; family CAKZMO01; genus CAKZMO01. Next base: position 608 of record CAKZMO010000518.1, read on the forward strand.
ATCATAGGTTCGTCTGCTGGTTTTGGTGGCGATCGCCACTTCCGATCGATAGGGCGGCAGCACCTGACCCAAAAATTCTTCACTGGGGCCATAGTTTGCCGCTGTATCGAAATATCGCACTCCCAATTCCAGCGCACGCTCGATGATGGCGATCGCCTCAGATTCTTGACGAGAGCGAGAAAGCGGCGAAGCCGAGCCTCCTAAGCCCAACACAGGCATCACCAGATTGGTATTGCCGAGCGATCGCCCTGGCATCGGTGCCGACCCGTCAAGGGCTTGGGCTGTTTTCTGAGCAGAGGCATTCTCAGAAACCGACTGAACCGCTTGAGTCTGGCCTGTCGCGTCGTCAGGGGTCGAAGGGCGATCGAGGCTGCTTCCTTCAAACTGAGTCGTCGTTTTTTGACAGGCTGCCACCCCCAAAGCTCCACCCATGGCGCTGAGCGCAGTGAACATGAAATTGCGGCGAGTGCGGTGATCTCTGTCCATGAATAAACCGAGTCAGGTGTAAATGTTGGCGATCGAGTAATGTCGTCAACCTCTATCACACTATAGCGATACTAAATCGCTTGTGAACTGTTAATGCGGACTGCCTGCGCCCACTCCTCCTCTCACAAATCATTTGAGATTGCTATAAGGATAGAGTTGTCTGAAACAACCCGTACGTGATCATCCTTCTATGTGATCATCCTTCTGATCAGTCAGACTCGATTCTGCGGTTTGGGCGATCGCTGGTTGATTTGATTGTGTGTTGGGGACAATCGCATCAGTGATATTAGGAGTGACATTAGGAATGTTGGGTATCGCTTCGCTCGACTCAACATTCCAGAGGGCGACCAGAGGGCGACCAGAGGGCGATCGCACAAAATATTTTTAGAACAACCGCTTGACTTCGAGTGCGCTCTAACATCTAACGTGCAGATATGGAACAAGAACTCACCATTCAACAAGTCGCTGAGGCCACCGGATTAAGCGTTCATACCTTGCGGTATTACGAGCGCTGTCATCTGATTGCCCCCATTGATCGCTCGGCCAACGGTCATCGGCGCTACTCCTCAGACGACCTGCGCTGGATTGAGTTATTGAACCGATTACGGCTAACGGGGATGCCGATTCGGCAAATGCAGCGATATGCAGAGCTGGTGAGGAATCACCCTAACAGCGACTTTGAAGAACGACGCCAGATTCTTGCTGCTCATCGAGAGGGAGTCGTAGAGCAAATTCAACAGCTCCAGGAAAATCTGGCCGTCATTGACTGGAAAATTCAGAACTATACAACCCTCGAAGCGGAGCTACAAGCGCATGAAAACATCAATGCCACTGGGGACGATGCCCCAGACTGAGCGCTTTCGACGCGGCTGGCAAAACCTTGAAGCCATTGACGGATCTGCGGGCAAACAAGTCATCGATAGCCTCCAAGCGATCGCCCCCGACCTGGCTCAGTATGTCATCGAGTTTCCCTTTGGCGATATCTATTCCCGCCCTGGACTCGATCTGAAATCTCGTGAGATTGCCACGGTCGCCGCCCTGACAGCGATGGGCAATGCTCAACCTCAGCTTAAAGTTCACATCCAGGCCGCGCTCAATGTGGGCTGCACTCAAGAAGAAATCGTAGAAGTTGTCATGCAAATGGCGGTTTATGCCGGATTTCCGGCGGCACTGAACGGTATGGCCGCAGTCAAGGAAGTATTCGCATCATGAAAACACGATTTTTAGGAAAAGACCTGAGAGTTTCCGCCATCGGCTTGGGCTGTATGGGCATGTCTGAGTTTTACAGCGGTCGAGATGAGAGTGAGGCGATCGCCACCCTCCATCGCGCCCTCGATTTAGGCGTCACCCTGCTTGATACCGCTGACATGTATGGGCCATTTACCAACGAAGAGCTAGTGGGTAAGGCTGTCCGCGATCGCCGTGAGTCAGTGGCGATCGCCACCAAATTCGGCAATGTGCGAACTCCTGACGGGGGTTGGGGTGGGGTCTGTGGCAGACCAGATTATGTCAAGCAGTGCTGCGACGCGTCCCTCCAGCGGTTAGGGGTGGAGGTAATTGACCTCTATTATCAGCACCGGGTCGATCCCAATGTGCCGATTGAAGAGACGGTTGGCGCAATGGCGGAGTTAATACAACAAGGCAAGGTTCGTTATTTGGGGTTGTCGGAAGCCGCTCCCGCAACGATTCGACGTGCCCATACGGTGCATCCCATTACGGCGCTGCAAACGGAATATTCCCTGTGGAGCCGGGAACCGGAGGATGAGATCTTACCGACTGTCCGCGAATTGGGGATTGGCTTTGTTCCCTACAGCCCTCTCGGACGCGGCTTTTTGTCTGGTCAATTTCAGAGTCCTGACGATTTCGCTGAAGATGACTATCGGCGGCGATCGCCTCGCTTTCAAGGAGAAAACTTCGACAAAAACTTGCACTTGGTTGAGCAGGTGAAGGCGATCGCGGCGGCCAAAAACGTAACTCCTGCTCAGATGGCAATCGCATGGCTCTTGACACGGGGAGACGATATTGTGCCCATCCCCGGCACCAAACGACGGCGCTATCTCGAAGAAAATATCGCCGCAGTAGACATCACGCTGACGCCAGATGAGCTGGGGCAAATCAACGCGGTTATGACTCCGGGGGCAGCAGTGGGCGATCGCTATCCCGACATGAGCACCGTGAATCGTTAACCCATACTCAGTCTTAGCAAGTTAAGTCGCATCACAACTGAATACAAAACGACGTTTCATCTCAGAGGAAAAAAGCGATGAAGCACTCAGAATGCTGCAATCACGTCGATCCTAAAAAAGTTACGTTCAAAGCTAATAACTTAGCCATAGCAAGAGTTAAAACAGTTTTTCTAAGTTGGCTTGGAAGGTGCATCACCCGCGTTGAAATATCCCTTGCGAGAACCTTTACGCTAAATCCAGACCCCTACATTTCAGAACACCGCAATCGAAACGGTGAGCTTTACTTCCGCGTTTATGATCCTGGTCAAGACGTTTACCACACCTTTTATTCAGAGGAATCGGTGTACATCTGGCTGGAGGAAAGACATTACCGTTAAGCATTGGCTGAACGTGCAATCAAACAAAAACACGCAGTTGAAGCTGGCACGGGTTCTTGGCATGGGTTCAGTGAAATCAAGCTTGCCTGAGGTTGAGTCAAAATCCGAAGTCAAATGCTCAGCCAAACGGCAAGCCAACGTTCTTTCGGTAGTGGCGATCGCCCTTAGACTCAAAAATTTAGGTCTCAAATATATCTGAGGGCACAATAGATGCGGCGCTGGAAACGCTGTACATTTCAACTTGGGAGAAAGCATCATGCAGCTAGAAGCACGTCCAGCAGGGTTATGGCTAGGGGCCGGACTTGAAGTTTGGCGCAATGGCGAATCGATCGCACGGTTGAGATACTTGACTGACCTATCGGGCAAAAACACACTGACCGTCTGCGGAGAGTCGTATCGTATCTCTGAACCTCCACAAGTTGAATATAATCGCGATCCGTGGAAAGTGATGCAGGGAAACACCGTCATCACAGAAATCACGAGAATGGGTGCCTTCGAGATGCGATATGACGGTCATACCTACGAACTGAAATCGCCAGGTATTAATCCCAGCGATCGCCTACTGCGAGATCTGATTCTTCGAGATGATGAACAGGTTGGGACGTTCCGCAGAGGGACAGGGTTTCTTTCTCGCACCATTCATATTGATGTTCCCGATGAGATGCCGTTTTTAGTTATCGCGTCACTTTTGTGGGTTTCTGTTGCGCTCTCAGCCTTTTAGGCCATTGCATCCTCTTGCCACGATTGTTGAGGTAAACGGCTGGTTTAACAACCTAGCCAAACAATAAGGAGGGAGCGGTTTGAAACAACTCTTAGAATAAGAAATCGGTCTGCATCCATGATGAACTTTTGATGGTTCAGCCTTTACTTCGTAGTCTGGGCGATCGCTTTTCTAGTGACGAGGGGCGATCGCTTGCCTGGGCATAGCTTGTATCGCCTATCGTGTCATGTCTGCTTTAATGACATTTCACAATGTCGCCTGTAGTTGCTCTAGTGGGTTAACCAGTGGTGGCACATTATGTTGAGTTGTAGACCAGGTAACGCGTAAATTTACCTGAAAATATTCATGAGCAACAATGTTTCTCATATCACCCATCAATCGCCAGGGCAGTTCAGGTGCTAAAGCTTGAATATCGGCAGGAATATTGATTGCGGCTTCACCAATGATGATGAGGTCATAGAGTCCTGCTTTAATGAGCGTTTCGTTTTGACAGAATTCATCAAAATTCAGGTCAACAGTCCGGTTCTGAATGCTATCAATTGCATTATCAATTGCATTGAGGATGTCTTGAATCCTTTCTTTGGATGATCTAGAAGACATGGATAGCATCCTCTAGGATAGGCTGCCGAAGATGGTCTTTCAAGGCATCGGTTGTGCCTAAATCAACAGAGCATTGAAGCAGGTCTTCGAGGTAATGCTGAATTTGGAAAAACTCAAAGAAGCCGATGGATATATCTAGCTCAACTAGAATATCTACATCACTTTGGGGGTTGGCCTGATCACGGGCAACTGAACCAAAGATGTCAAGAGATTTGACCCCCAACTGTTGTAGCTCTTGCTGATGCGATCGCACTAACTGGCAAGCCTCTTCTCGTCTCATGGGTTGCTATGTCGCTCTTTCTTCTAAGATTATGCGTCATCTCGAATGATGCGTATCTATCTGGCGTTTGCATCGCATCTCTGTAAGAAAATCGCCCTTATCCTCAGAGCGTTGGCTGTGCTTGTGCATAGCCAACGCCTCTTACGCACTTGGCGTTAGTCGATCTGTACGGTTTTGGTGAGAATGCACATCACCTCGCCCGGTCGGTCGGTGGGCATGGGTCTGCTCCACTCGTTGGGTTCGGCATAGCCCCGTTGATGCAGGTTTTTGATTACGATCTGAACGGCTTTGGGCGAACCGTAGAGCAGATGACGCACGGGTTCATTGTGCGGGCTGGATTTTGAATGAGACGGAAAATTGTCACCTGAATCTGTGGACGCAGATGCGCCCGAATG
>CAKZMO010000519.1 GCA_937128595.1 uncultured cyanobacterium
TGGCGCGAGTGCAGCAGTTTCGCTGGGAAAAGACAGGCACTCAAACCGCCGAAGTTTTGCAACGCTTTATTCTTGACTAGTTAAGGTCGCCAGTACCCTTGTCTAATAGCGTGTGGGAGGAACCCTAAGTAATCATCTACATCATGGGTCTTCCCAAGTGCGTTAGTCGCATCAAGGTTGACGATTTGGCGATGCAGCTTTTTAATTGGTTTGCGTCCGCAAGGACTTTTCCCAAATGCTCCTACATGATAATGATTTAGTGCCGGATCCTCTTTATTGTGAATGTTGATGAGATTGCCATTCAACCGAAAGGCAACATCATCCCAATCTTCATCTCGTCGCATTGCTCCAGCAAGAAGAATGGCGTCCTGAAAATGCTTTCCACGTCCTGACCATTTCTTCAGTCCATAATGGATGATGCGAACTCCTGCCGAATGAGCAATCAATGAAATTTCTCTCTGAGGAACCCTACAGATTAGCTCACTAAAGTATTTCTTCCCTACCTTATCGGCGCGGTCTTTAACCTTCTTCCAAGTCAGGAGAGCTGTAGCTTCTTTACTGATAACTACCTCAGAGGAATCCCAAGACAGCTCATAAACCTCTCCATACCAACCACAATTTCGCAGCCCTGACAGCCAAACTCCAGTCGGGTCGTGGTTTTGGCTCCAAGATCCCTGGATGATGACCAGAGCTTGTGAGGAATTACTGGGAGAAGAAATCCGATGAATTTCAGGTTTGTCCATCAATGCCAAATTCGGAGCTACCGAGTCTCCGATTAACCTCCTGGCATATAGAATTCCCAGGCTAGATTACATTTAACACTCTTAATTTACTCTAGTAAAAATATTTTCGGCTTGTCTTGTCGTCGTTGTCGTCTACCCTGATCAAAGCTTCTATGGCTAAATTGATAACATGCTCTAGGTAGAGTCCCTTAAGGAAATGCTGACGATGCAAATTTGGGTTGATGCGGATGCTTGCCCCAACGTCATTAAAGAAATTTTGTTTCGAGCGGCCAAACGGGTCGAGATCAAAACGACGCTGGTGGCGAACCAAGAGCTTCAGATTCCGGCGTCGCCGTATATTGATGCCGTTCAGGTGCGATCGGGGTTAGACGTTGCCGATGGCTATATCGTGCAGCATCTCCAGGCCGAAGATCTGGTGATCACGGCGGATATTCCTTTAGCCGCAGAGGTGATTGAGAAAGGTGGCTATGCGCTCAACCCTCGCGGTGAGTTTTACAGCAAGTCAAATATTCGAGAGCGGCTATCGTTGCGCAATTTTATGGAGCAGTTGCGCAACAGCGGAGTTGAGACGGGCGGGCCTGCTGCGTTTAACCAGCGCGATCGCGAAGCCTTTGCCAATCAGCTCGACCGCTTTTTAGTCAAACATGCCTAAAAGGTCATCCGACAACCTTTCAAAATCCTTGACTTCAGCTCCTAGTTCAATCCTCTTCCTGATTCCTCTTGACTTATTTTTTCTGCCCCTAACTTGTCCCCATCGTTCAGACCCAGACAACAGCACGGGCTTTATGAACAAATGCACTATCCATTTGTAAGTCACAAGGCCACCGCAAATTAGCAGCGAGTGGCTCATCGAGGCTAAAGCTGGCGGTGAGTGTACTGATATCAGGAATGTCACTGTACGTTCCTCATGATGGGTTCTACACTACACTATAAATTTCTCGTGAACGAAAAAGACTCTACTTACCCTGGACAAGCTGATCGTATTCGGATTCGATCGCGCACTCTGTTTACTATTGCTAAAGACGAAATGCTAAGAGGATGTTTGAAAAGTATTAGACAACACGCTGGAACAAGACTGATCCCC
>CAKZMO010000520.1 GCA_937128595.1 uncultured cyanobacterium
GGCGGGCGATCGCTCTCCCCACTCAACGGACGGAAGGCGGTCGATGTACACTGGCAAACGCCCAAAAAAGACGCGGTTGATCATCAGCAAAAAATAGACGGCGGTGAGTCCAGTGCCGACCATGCAGAGCAGCGTCTGGATTGGGAAAACGGGGAAGCTGCCTCGGAACACAAGGAACTCTGCAATGAACCCAACCATGCCCGGAATACCGGAACTTGCCATGGCTCCTAGGATCATCAAACTACCGATCAGCGGCAATCCTCGTTCTGGGGTCAACAGTCCTCTCAAATAAGTGACATCTCGACTGCCTGTTTTCTTGTAGACAACACCCACTAGCAAAAACAGCATGGCTGAAATCAGCCCGTGGCTAATCATTTGAGTCGAGGCAGCAATAATACTGAGCCGGGTCGTCGCGGCCAATCCCAGCAGCACGAATGCCATGTGGGCAATCGACGAATAGGCGACAACCTTTTTCATATCTTTTTGGGCGATCGCGCAGGAGGCACCATAGAGCGCACTGATCGCGGCCAGCGTTGCCATCCAAGGCGCTAGATAAAGCCATCCGTCTAAAAACAGCCCTAGGCCAAATCGCAGCAGTCCATAAGTACCCAGCTTCAGCAAAATGCCTGCTAGCAGTACCGACACTGGCGTTGACGCTTCAACGTGAGCATCGGGCAGCCAAGTATGAAAGGGGAAGAATGGAATTTTGATACCAAACCCGACCAGCAGTCCTAGCAAAAGCAGGACTTGAGTCCCAAGGGGAAGCAGGTGACTCTGCGATCGCAGCACTTCATAGCCAAATCCGGGGGAACCCGTCAGCCAAACTGTTCCTAGAAATGCAGCGAGAATAAAAATTCCAGAAACAGCAGTGTAAATCAAAAACTTAGTGGCTGCGTAACCCCGTCTTGCCCCGCCCCAAATGGCAATTAAGAAATAGAGCGGAATGATTTCAAGTTCGTAAAAGAGAAAAAACAGCAACACGTCCTGAGCTATAAAGGCTCCTACCACCCCTAAGTTGAGTAGCAAAATTAGGATGTAGTAGAACCGAGGTCGCTGAACGTCGCGATCCGTGCTTAGGATAGCCACGATGGTCAAAAGCGCATTGAGAACAATGAGGGGTAGCGACAGACCGTCCAACCCCAACTGATAGCTCAGCCCAATGCCCTCGATCCAGGGCAGAGACTCAGAGAACTGCATCCCTGGCTGAGAAGGATCAAACTGGATAGCTAATACGACCGTCCAAATAAACCCAATCCATGCTGTCGTAAGGGCGATCGCCCGATACCTCGTCGTCGGGGACTTTGCTGGCATGATGCCCAGCAAAATCATCCCCAAAATTGGCAATCCGATAAGCGCGCTGAGCATGCTAATGAACGTTCCTCATTCGACAACCTACTGCGTCTAAATCCGTGTTTGCAAACAGTCACCAAAGCGTATCAACAACCACACCATGCGTTGCATCCCAAGGAAGCCCAGCACTAAAACGCATTCCACCACCCGACTGCCATCAAAAAGACGAGACCGACTCCAAGGAGGATCGTGAGAACGTAGGACTGAGACTGCCCAGATGCACTGTAGCGAAGCGCTTGACCGCTCAACACTGTAGCAATTCCAACCAAATTGACTAATCCATCTACGACATATTGGTCAAACCACGATGCAAATTGAGCAAACAAGTTGACCATCCAAACCACGGTGGTTTCATAAAGCTGCTCAATGTAAAAGTCGTTTGCCAGGAAATCTTGCACAAACCGAGTCGTAACCTGAATCGGTCTTGCCTGCAATCGTCGCAGTTCCATTGACGATGCCAGCAAAATCCCTGAAACTCCCGCCAGCAAAATCAGTGGCATTGCGACCGAAGCAATGAGTGGATCGCTGTGAACGAGAGGAGGCGCAGGGCTCAGCCACACCGTCCATCGCAAAGGCACCAGCGGAAAGATCAGCACGATAACAGTCAGAGAGACCATGGGCAAAGCCATTGGCCAGGCTACTTCAGGGGCACGTCGTGTTTTTCCACGGGCTTCTCCCCAGAACACAAGCCGAAACACGCGGGCAAAGTTGAGCGCACTCAGAAAATTGACAATCAACAAAATAGTCAACAGCCAAACCGGAAATTCCCACTGCCCATTACTCCAGCGCTGAAACGTCCAAAAACCACCGAGAGGAATGAGGGCCAGCAGCCCCAAAGCTCCTACCACAAAAGAAACCGTAGTGGCTGGCATCCGAGACCATAAGCCCCCCATTTCTGTAATATTTTGACTGCTAGTCGTCAAAATGACACCACCAATGCTCATGAACATCAACCCTTTGGCGATCGCATGGGTCAGCAAAAGCAGTAGCGCAATATCTACCTGTCCTAGCCCTACTGCAATGAAAACCAAGCCTAGATAAGCGCTAGTCGAATGAGACAAGGTTCGCTTGATGTCAATTTGGGCGATCGCCATCAGTGATGCCCCTATCGCCGTCAATCCTCCAATCACAATGAGTGCATCTGACGATACTGGAGATAGTGTAAAGACGGGCTGAAGCTTAATCAAAACATAAGCGCCTGCCGACACAACGACCGAGTTACGGATGATCCCCGCAGGATTAGGCCCTTCCATAGCCTCATCTAACCAAAGATTGAGAGGGAATTGAGCACACTTCCCAGTTGGCCCAGCAATCAACGACAAACCCAACAGAGCGGCGGTCGTAGCGGGCAGTGGATTCGTTGCAGCCCAAGTCTTCAATTCCGAAAAGGTCAACCCCTCGCCATAGCTCGACAAAGCAACCAATCCCATAAGCAAGATAATATCGCCTACTCGTTTGGTTAGGAACGCATCACGAGCTGCAGTGACCACAAGGGGTTGAGCATACCAAAATCCGACCAGCAGATAGGTCGAAAGCGTCAACATCTCAAGCAAAGCGTAGCTGAGTAGCAAGGAGTCGCTGATGGCGATTCCTCCCAAAGCGGCTTCAAAAAAGCCCATCAGTCCAAAGAAACGAGCCAGTGACCAGTCTTTTTCGAGATAGCCCAGCGCGTAGAACTGAGCCAACAAACTCATTCCAGTAACAAGCTCTATTGCGCCCAGACTGACAGGGGAGAGATTAAGTGCTAACGACAAATCTAAGTCAGCCACAGTGAGCCAGTGAAACTCAAGGTGTTGAGGCACCATGTCCCAGACTTGGGTGAAAGCAATGGAGCCATGGACGAATGAAAGGAACGTCATGATGAGGTTGAGGTAAGCTCCAGGACGCTGCCCTGTTTGCCGAATCATTCCCACAGACCATGGCAGAGTTAATAAAGCCCCCAACAGGCCATAAATCGGGATCATCCAACTTGTTTGCAGCAAAAACTGCGCCATGGGTCTTGTCCTAAAACGTCCTAAAAAATTAAATGCACAAATCAGATATCAAGATTAATTACGACTGTCATACAAGCCTCAATGCTGAGGCATGAACGATTGAAGACAAATCTGCATCCAGCAAGACACCAGCTCTGACACAGATACCAGCCTCAGAGCCGACTGCTCTGAGCGCTGCTGACGGGTGCATTCACTCTGTCTATTATCTAGTCCACCACTTGGAGCCTAATTCTTTAAATATCTACTCACGGCACTCCCTAGCGAAGCCTCGCCGTCTGTTGCATCTAAGCTTGATACCTGATCTTAAACCAGCAAGAGTCCCATTTATCAAAGAAATTTTTGAGCCTGAGTCGCTGCTACTACTCCAAACCATGAGCCGAAAGTAGTGGGAACATTCATCCGATAGCTTGCTCTACCGATACCTCAGCCCTTCTCCAAACAGCTCTTTTCCCAGATGTGTAAGCTATTTTGGCGAGTATTGAAAATTATGACAACTCGCTCATTCACTTGAATGTATAGCCTCATCAACAGCTCGTAGAAGCAGATCGAGTGTCTGTTTAATGCTCAGCAGTACGTCTTATTAGATGACAAACCAACCTGATAAACAATGTAAAAACGCAAGTATCTCGATCACAAATTCAGAGTGCATGTCTTGCCCCTATTTGGTCAATATGAAATTAAAATTAACAAAATATTGAAAGCAATGTGTTTTCATCTTTGGCTGACTGCCTCGCTCAAAATATAGAGGGCTTTGTTGATAAACATCAGCGCGATTGCTCGCTGCTCGTAGCCGAAACCTTTGATGCCTTGACAACTAGGTATAATCCATCAGGAGCGGGTACTTTAGAAATTATTTAGAATTTCAAATTTAGCTAAACAATTTTTCTCTAATAGTGACAATTGTTTAGCTAAATTAAGGTCTAAACTGGGTTTTTTGCCAAAAAATAGGATCAAAACATGCGGATGACACCTTGAAAACAGTCCGCTTTCATGCATGTTGCGTGGATGGCAAGCCGATATAAGAAGGGTAAATCAATTGTATTTGAGATAATCATTCTCCTTTATGTTGTCAAAGTTTATGGCAGACCTGTATTCTTAATTGTGGGAAATTTAAGGTGTTTTCTAGGGACTGGTCATTAATTCGTTTAATGGGAAAGTTCCTAATTCTTTTTTGCCTTTCGGGGCAGCATAAGTTACTTGCGTTTTTTAGAGGAGATACGAGATGCCAATCGCAGTTGGAATGGTAGAAACTTTGGGCTTTCCAGCGGTTGTTGAGGCGGCTGATGCAATGGTGAAAGCAGCTCGCGTCACACTAGTTGGATATGAAAAGATTGGAAGCGGTCGTGTCACCGTGATCGTTCGTGGCGATGTATCGGAAGTTCAAGCATCTGTTGCGGCTGGAATCGAGAATGCAAAGCGCGTAAACGGAGGGGAAGTGTTGTCCACCCACATCATCGCCCGTCCTCACGAGAACCTGGAGTACGTCTTGCCAATTCGCTACACCGAGGCTGTTGAGCAGTTCAGAAGCTAATTGTCTGACCCCAGGTCGCCACGCTTAGGTGACGGTGTTTTCTCATATCAAGAGCCGCTAACTGGTTTAGTTAGCGACTTTCGAGAAGTAATGCCTGAGTCTATTCAGCGTGGCGGCTGGGTGCGATCGCACGGGATTAAGTTACTGGAAGGGTATGAGTTATGGCAATTGCAGTTGGAATGGTGGAGACCTTAGGGTTTCCTGCCGTTGTTGAGGCAGCTGACGCAATGGTGAAGGCTGCTAGAGTGACACTGGTTGGGTACGAGAAGATTGGAAGTGGACGCGTGACCGTCATCGTGCGGGGAGATGTGTCGGAAGTTCAAGCTTCTGTTTCGGCAGGAATTGAAAACGTGAAGCGGGTTGATGGGGGACAAGTTCTGTCTACTCACATCATTGCTCGTCCTCACGAAAACTTAGAATATGTTCTGCCCATTCGCTACACCGAAGCTGTAGAAGTATTCCGCGAAAGCGTTTCCGGCATCCGACCTCTAAATCGTTAGGGGTTTATCTATGCAGATTGCAAAAGTTCGCGGCACTGTTGTGAGCACTCAGAAAGAGCCTAGTTTAACTGGCGTCAAATTTCTATTGCTCCAACTCATGGATGAAGATGGCAACCCATTGCCAGAATATGAGGTGGCCGCTGATAACGTGGGTGCTGGCGTTGACGAATGGGTATTGGTGAGTCGTGGAAGCGCGGCTCGACAGTCTCCGCGAGGCGAGAGCCGTCCTCTCGATGCTTTAGTTGTTGGCATCATTGATACAATTAGTGTTGAGCGGGGCTTCCTGTACAGTAAGCGGGAGAGCGATCGCTAGATTTCTTCTCATGACGCAAGATGTCATTCGTAAAACTAATACCAGGCCGCTGCTCGAAATTTAGCTCTGGCTGGAGTTGCTATCAGTACCATCTACTTTGCCAAAGCCTATCAACCACATCAGGTCTTGAAAACTGGAAGCCGTTGGGTTAACAAGGCGTTGGAAGCCCATACTGTTTCACTTACGAGCTACCTTACGAAAACTATTTAATGAAAAAGTTTAGAGATCAATCAAAGAACTAACCGTCACTTCATCGCAGACTTGAGCTTTACGCAATAGGGCTCTTTTCTGTGCGATCGCATTTCGCTAGGAAAACTGGACATTATGGTTTCTCAGCACTCGGCCGCTCCTCCTACCCCTTGGTCTAAGAGTTTGGCTCAGCCCCAGATTCACGAGACTGCTTACGTACATTCGTTTTCCAATATTATTGGTGATGTTTCGATTGGCCCTGATGTCTTAGTTGCACCAGGAACCTCAATTCGAGCAGACGAAGGCACGCCATTTCATATCGGAGAGAGCAGTAACATTCAGGATGGGGTGGTCATTCACGGCTTAGAACAAGGCCGTGTGATGGGCAAAGACCAGAAACAGTATTCGGTGTGGATTGGCAAAAACACGTCGATTACCCATATGTCTCTTGTATATGGGCCTGCCTTCATCGGAGACAACTGTTTTATTGGATTTCGCTCGACCGTATTTAATGCCCGCATTGGGGACGGTTGTGTAGTGATGATGCATGCACTTGTTCAAGATGTTGAGGTGCCTGCAGGGCGATATGTTCCTTCTGGAGCGATTATCACGACACAACAGCAGGCCGACCAGCTTCCGAGTGTGAGTGCCGTTGACACAAAATTTGCCAATCACGTAGTTGATGTCAATAATGCTCTGCGCACGGGATATCAATGCGCTAGCGATATTGCCTGTGTGGCGACCATTCGATCAGAACTTGAACGTAACTATCAGTCAAATACATCCGCAGCTATGACTCCTACCTACTCACCAACTCAATCCTCTACTGCTTCTGGTTCTAGCGATAGCCTGACGGCTGACGTAGTTAGTCAGATTAAGCATCTTCTCTCTCAGGGCTATCGAATTAGTGCTGAATATGCCGATCGTCGTCGTTTTCAGACCTCATCTTGGCACAGTTGTTCTGTGTCTGACTCAGATCGTCCATCAGAGGTCCTCAGTTCTCTTGATGGTTGTCTCAAAGAGCATCAGGGTGAATACGTGCGACTGCTGGGAATCGATACTCAATCGAAGCGTCGAGTTTTAGAACTGATTATCCAGCGTCCGGGACAATCGGTGTCTGTTGCTTCTGGAGCTTCTAGTGTTTCAGGTAATGGTAATGGTTATGCTTCTGCGTCTTACAAGTCGAGTTCTAATGGACATAGCAGCTACAACGGCTCCATGAGTTCATTTCTCGATGGTGAAGTTGTAGACCACGTTCGCGGACTATTGCGGCAGGGCTATCGCATCGGTACAGAACATGCTGATGCTCGCCGCTTCCAGACTTCTTCCTGGAAAAGCTGTTCGCCAATTGAGTCAAGTTCTGAGCGCGATGTGGTTTCAGCACTAGAAGACTGTCTCAAAGAGCATCAAGGCGAATATGTGCGAATGATTGGCATTGATACCAATGCCAAACGCCGGGTTTCTGAAGCGATTATTCAGCGTCCAGGCGATAACCGGAATGGTTCCGCTTCCAAAGGCTATTCGTCTTCTCAAACCTCTCGTACTTCAACGGCTTCATCCCACGGTTCTATGGGTTCTGTTCCGCCTTCATTAGGAGCTGACTGGGTCGGTCAGGTGAGTCAGTTGCTGGCTCAAGGTTACCGGATTGGAGCTGAGTATGCTGATGCTCGTCGATTCCAAACTTCTTCTTGGAAGAGCGTTTCGATTCCATCTAATCGACCGGCAGAGGTAATCACAACGTTGGCATCCTGTATGGCAGACCATGAGGGTGAGTATGTGCGTATTATTGGCATTGACCCCGTCGCGAAACGTCGTGTCATGGAAGAGATTGTTCAGCGTCCAGGCGATCGCTCCAGTCAAGTCACCTCTCCTTCTCGTTCGTCAGCTAGAATGACGGCGAGTTACGAACCCACTTCATCAAATCCTCAGCCTCGCCATGTAATGAGCAATCAGCGCCTGAGTGAAGACGTTGTTCGTCAGGTGGAACAACTTCTGGCGCAAGGGTGTCGGATTGGCATCGAATATGCGGATGCGCGTCGATTCCAAACCTCTTCTTGGAAAAACTGTCCTTCAATCGCTTCAAGCCGTGCTAGCGAGGTGCTATCGGCAATTGAAAGCTGTATGAGTGAGCACGCTGGCGAATACGTCCGCATTCTTGGGGTTGACCCAGTTGCGAAGCGTCGGGTCGCAGAAACGATGGTTCAGCGCCCGTAGTTCAATGTTCGTAAACCCAACGTTTTGAGTGATCGTTGGTGATAGCTCTGCTATCGTGATCTGTCTGTTGTAAATGCTAAGGAGGCCGTTGATCCGGATGAGTGCATCGTCACTCCAGCCTATGCGCGATGTCTGCTTCTATGTTAGTGGACATGTGACAGTGCATCCAGATGCGGCGATCGCCTCCGATGTGTTGCTTCAGGCAGATCCTGATAGCCAGATCATCATTCATGCAGGTGTCTCCTTGGGATCAGGAAGCATCCTTCATGCCAGTGGCGGTGTTCTGGAAATTCGGGAAAACACTACGGTTGGTAATCGAGTCCTGATTGTTGGTCATGGCACTGTCGGGAAAAGTGCTTGCATCGGTGCTTTCTCTACTTTGATGCTGAAAGTTGATGTGGCTGACTGCCAGGTACTGCCTCCTTCGTCGCTTCTAGGAGATGCAAGCCGGAAGATTGCCGAGCCTACTCATTCAGAGTCTTTGAATGGGTCTGAACGTGCTTCTGATCAGAATGATACAGATCAGTTTCATCCAGACTCAGATCAAGCTTCAAGTGATAACGCTGCTGCCCAGAATGGCGATCGCCCCTCTAGCTCAGAGAAAGCAGCAGAAGCAGAGAAAGCAGCAAATACGGATGAGGCGATCGGATCTGACGAAACCAATTCAAGCCTCCAAAAAAACGGTCACGTCTATGGACGTGCGGCTGTTGAAGAGATGATTCGCGTTATGTTTCCAGCACGGCAGTATCAGTTTGGTTCAAACAATAGTTCTGCCTCTGATTCCAATCTCAATTCACCATAATTGATTAATAATCAAAAATAATTGAGACATTATCGTGCTCTCAGCACCATTCTTTTAAAGCATCTCAATACAATAGAAAAAGCAAATACGATACTCCGACACTAAGCGACTTCGTAGCAGCACATTTCGCTAGAGATCACCGCCGTGAACATTCCTGCCAACAACGCCCTCTCAACAGCTCATTCCATTCGGCAAGTGCCAGATCTCAAAAATACGGCGTTGGGGCTCGTCTCTACCCATAGCTTTCCAGCGATCATTGGCACCGCAGATATGATGCTGAAGTCAGCAGGGGTCACGCTGGTTGGATTTGAGAAGATTGGGAGCGGTCACTGTACAGCGGTTATTCGGGGGCGACTTGCCGATGTTCGCATTGCCATCGAAGCTGGAGCTGAAACGGCTCAGAAATTCGGCCAGCTTGCTTCAAAAATTCTGATTCCTCGGCCGTTGCCTAACCTAGACGCAGTGTTGCCGATCGGTAGCCGATTGATGCAGCTCTCAGAAGATCGCGGCTACAGCCGTCTCAGCAATCAATCTGTGGGACTGATTGAAACGCGTGGGTTTCCATCCATGGTCGGTGCAGCAGATGCCATGCTGAAGTCCGCTGAGGTACAGCTTGCGTCCTATGAAATGATCGGTGATGGGCTTTGTACCGCGATCATTCGAGGCAATGTGGCAGATGTCACCATTGCTATCG
This sequence comes from uncultured cyanobacterium, assembly GCA_937128595.1. Lineage (GTDB taxonomy): Bacteria > Cyanobacteriota > Cyanobacteriia > CAKZMO01 > CAKZMO01 > CAKZMO01. Next base: position 9,588 of record CAKZMO010000520.1, read on the forward strand.
AAGCGGGTATGTATGAAGCAGAGCGCATTGGAGAACTCCATGCGGTGATGATTATTCCTCGCCCATTGGACGACCTAGAGCACGCTTTACCTGTGGCAAGTTGCTGGCTTGATCAGCCCAAACCGATCAGCCTGCCTATCGAAATTCGCGAAAAGTCAACAGAAGAGGTCGAAGAGCAGGTGGAACTGCCCAATTTGCGAGAATTGCCCATGGCTGAAGAAATTGAGATCCAGCCTGAACCCGAACCTCAAGTTGAGCATCAATATGCTGAAGCTGAATACGAGGATGAAGATTTAAGTGACGATATGCTATAGATTCTGATACGAATCTTTCGCTCAGACTCAGAGGAGCGCTCAGCCGAGCGCTCCCAAAGAAACAAGCTAATGTCAGAGATATTGAAGGTAGATTTAATCCAACGCACCTTCTAGCAATTGACGTATTGCTGCATCTCCCAAGTGGTGATGCCAGAGCGAAACGCATCCCATTCGCCATACTTAAACTCAAAGTAAGTTTTGCTGGCTAGCTCGCCCATGAGCGTCATCAGCAGGTCGTCAGCTTTGAGGGCTTCTAGAGCTTCTATCAAACTGGTAGGCAGCTTCTGCAAGTCTGGAAATTCCGCACCCCGAACGAACAAGTTCTCATCAATGCGATCGCCCGGACTCAGCTCTTTTTCAATTCCCTCCAATCCAGCTGTCAAAAGACCGGCAAGAACCAAATATAAGTTTGCCGCTCCGTCAATCAAACGACACTCGAAACGTCCTGCTTCCGGGATTCTCAGCATGTGGGTGCGATTATTACCCCCGTAAGAAATGTATTGAGGACTCCAAGTACTGCCTGAGTCGGTCATGGTCGCTCCCAACCGTCGATAGGAGTTGACCGTTGGGGCACATAGCCCTGTCAGTGCTCGCGCATGAGCCATAACGCCGCCCAGAAACTGATATCCCACAGGAGACAAGCCTCCTTCATCTGCTCCTTCGTCAAACACATTCGTTGTGTCAGCCCAAAGGCTGTTGTGGACATGGGCTCCACTGCCTGTGAGATGGCTGAAAGGTTTCGGCATGAAAGTTGCAACCATGCCACGCTGTTCGGCCAAGGTCTTCACCATATATTTGAAGAAAACGTGGCGATCGGCCGTCACACGAGCATCGCTATAGGACCAGTTAATCTCAAACTGACCATTTGCATCTTCGTGGTCACACTGATAAGGCTCCCAGCCTAGATCCTCGATGTAGCCCACCACGGTCGAAATGAAGTCGAACTGGCGCATTAAGTTGAGCTGGTCGTAGCAAGGACGAGTTGCCGTATCTTTGGAGTCGGCGATCGCATATCCATTTTCGGTTTCTTTGAGTAAGAAGAACTCTGCTTCAACCCCAGTTTTGTAGGTGTAGCCCATAGACTTCGCTTTGTCCATCGCTCGGTTGAGAATCATCCGAGGGGCCGCTTCAAAGGGCTCTCCGTTGAAATAGACATCGCTCGCAACCCAGCCGACATTTGGTTGCCAAGGCAGCACGATCAAAGAATCGGGATCGGGGATCACCGCAATTTCAGCCGCATCCGGGCCTAATCCGAGATTGGATGCAAACGAAGCGAAAAAAGCTCCATCCGATTCAACCGAAGCGATTTTTGCGGCCGGAACTAATTTGGCTCGTGTTCCGCCTAGCAAGTCGGTGTATGAAACAAGAAAAAACCTCAAGCCCAACTCTTGAGCCAATTCAGCTAATGTTTTTTTCTGAGAAAGCGTTGTTACCATGAGGGTTCTCCAGACCACTGATCCCCAGTAAAACAAGCTTAGTGTGCTGAGTTTGTATCTAGAAATACTGCATTCCTTCCTAAGGAGCAGCTACAGCAAAACGGTGGCTGCTCTCCTTGTTCTGCTGAACACATCCATCATGGAGCCCGATAAACCCTAATGATCAGCGGAATCATGTGAGATGAACTCGGATAGCCAATCGCTAGAGTGCTGCTGCTCTGGCAATATCAGCTTTTTATCAGAACTGAGAATTGCTGAAATAGACTGGAAATCTTGTGTGTCGAGGATTACCATTTAAGTACCAACACCCTCTACGAGGATTCGAGCTCTGCTAGCTATCGAAACGTTTCCCGCTAACCTTCATACCTTTGAAGATGGACTTTCTGTCGTTCACCAACATCTGCCTTCTGCGCCTGTTGTCACCGTTGATGTGTGGGTGAGGGCAGGGGCGATCGCCGAACCCGATCCGTGGGCTGGCATGGCTCATTTCCTAGAGCACATGATTTTCAAAGGAACGGATCGCTTTCCCCCTGGCTATTTTGATCAGGCCATCGAAACCCGAGGTGGTGTGACCAATGCCGCCACGAGCCATGATTACGCCCACTTTTTTATTGATATTGCGCCAGCGTATTTGAGTGATGGGTTAGATCATCTAGCAGAGTTGCTCGTTCGGGCTTCTATTCCAGACGGCGAATTTGAGCGCGAGCGTGAGGTCGTGCTTGAAGAGCTGCGTCAGGCTCAAGACGATCCAGACTGGGTTGGGTTTCAGGCGTTAATGGAAAGCGTATACCCGGCTCATCCCTATGGGCGCTCAGTCCTAGGAACAGAAGAGACACTGATGTCGCGATCGTCCCACGACATGCGTCAGTTTCATCGCAGATATTATCAGCCCGAAAATATGACGGTGGTGGTAGTGGGAGATGTGGAACTTGATGTGGCGTTGAACTCAGTCAGGCAAGCTTTTTGTGGCTTTTTACCACGACTTCCTGAATCTTCACCCATCACTTATACAAATGCACCGATGAATGGACTGCGGCGGCAAGAAATGGGTCTCGCTCGCATCGAAGAAGCTCGCCTGCTGATGGCATGGCATGGCCCAGGAGTAGACAAGATTCATGATGCCTATGGCCTTGATCTGCTTTCTGTTGCGTTGGCAGGCGGCCGATCCTCACGCTTAGTCAGAGAACTTCGAGAAGAGAAGCAGTGGGTTCACGCAGTCGGTAGCAATTTCTCTCTCCAGCGCGACTCTAGCCTCTTCACCATTAGTGCATGGTTAGAACCCCAGCATTTACAGGCGACGGAAGACTTGATTGGCGATCGCTTGAGAGAGCTAGCGGCAACGCCTCTCGACGTTTCTGAATTGAATCGCTACAAGCGCCTTCTCTGCAACGACTATGCTTTTTCAACAGAAACGTCCAATCAACTCGCAGGACTCTACGGCTATTACAGCGCTATTACAAAACCCACGGTAGCAACGACTTACCCTGCTCATATACAGTCGTTTAAGCCAGAAGAACTCCAGCACTTGGCGCAGAAGTATCTGTCAACTGAGCGGTACGCCGCTACGATTTTGAAACCTTTGACATAGCTTATTCAAGTTTTCTGGAACAATATAGCAAATCGCAGTTAGGTTGAGGCAACCTAAAGGGTTAACCCTCTTGCGCAGCAAGCATTCCATACTGAATCCCGAATACTGAATTCTGCCTCTTGCTATACTTCTGGAACACTCAACGAGCGCTTTGTCTTGCTCTGGAATCAAAACAAAGAAGGGACGCAGATTCTCTGCATCCCTTCTTTCGGATTAGCTCAAGCTGTCATTGCTTAGTCGTTCGTGAGATACGTCAACACTTTGTTGGAGCGCTCCACAAAGGCTTTCATATCATCAGCAGTGAAGCTCTTCTGTGCCATCAGCGCTAAGTCGTAAATGTGTTGACAGAGCTGCTTAGCCGTTTGAGCTGAGGGTGACTCGCCGTCGCCCGTCACAATGCTGCCTTGGCTCAGCTTTAGCACGTTCTCCACCAGCGGATGTGCCGTGTTCACCATAAGGATATGTTCCTCAGGAAACTCTGCGGTTTGCTGTTGCATCAGGGCTGTCATATCCCGCAAACGCCGTAAGGCTTCAGGCAGCAGCACCATTGCCGGAGGCGTAGACGGATCGTCAGACTTGAGCGCTTGAGTTTTGATGTTGAGTTTAGGCTTGTCGAGCGCCAGTTCAAACAGCTCCTTAATTTGGTCGCTACGAGTCTTATTGGTCGCAGGATCAACGATTTCACTCTCTTTGTCTGTGTCAAGCAGAGTTTCATCCAGCTCAGAATCCACACGGGAGAACTGGACATCGTTGTATTCCCGCTCCAGAAAACTAACAAAGTGGGTGTCGATGAACGAATCCATAAACAGCACTTCCAGTCCTTGGCTCTTGTGCAGCTCGACATAAGTCGATTGCGCTGTGGGATCGGTGGAGTAAAAGACCCGGTTTTCGTGCTTTTCCTTATTACGCTCCAGATATTCATTCAGCGTCGTGTACGAGAAACCTTGCTCGTCCACTGCCGCTATTTCTTCTGAAGGTACTGTTTCCCAAGCATCCCCTTCTTCGCTCTGGACTTCAACCTTGGCGGGCTCTTCAGACGCAAGCTTCGCAGTAGTGCGAAATACCAAAATGTCTTCGACTTGCTTCTTGAATTTGTCATCGTTGAGCGAGCCAAACTTGACAAACGTGCCTAAGTCTTGCCAGCAGCGAATATAGTGAGCGCGATTGTCGCGATAGACTTCTTTGAGGCGATCGCCCACTTTTTTGGCGATGTAGTCGGCAATGCGGCGCACCGTGCGATCGTTTTGCAGGAAGCTTCTGGAGACATTGAGGGGAATGTCAATGCTGTCGATGACGCCTTGGAGCGGCAGCAGAAACTTGGGAATCACTTCCTCACAGTTTTCACTAACGAAGACTTGGTTGCAAAATAGCTTGATGTGCCCCTTTGTCACGTCAATATCGGGACGTAGCTTGGGGAAGTAGAGAATGCCGTTGACGACAAAAGGATAATCTGTGTTGAGGTGAACCCACAGCAGCGGATCTTCTTGAAACGGATAAAGATACCGATAGAACTCTAGATAGTCTTCGTCCGTCAGATTGCTGGGAGATTCTTTCCACGGCGCTTTTTGCTTGTTGATCTGCTCCCCATCCAGCTTGATGGGGTAGGGCATGAAGTCGCAATAGGTTGTAATGAGCTGACGGATACGAGCATCTTCTAGATATTCCGTCTCATCATCTTGCAGGGTGAGAGTAATCGTCGTACCGCGCTCAGTCCGCTCAGAATCAGTCAGTTCGAACTGAGTCGTTCCGTCACAAGTCCAGTGAACAGGCGTCGCGCCTTCTTGGTAGGACAGGGTGTCGATTTCAACTTGCGTTGCCACCATAAACGAAGAATAGAAGCCAAGGCCAAAGTGACCGATGATTTGGTCGTTGGTGCTGCCTTTGAACTTCTCTACAAATTCTTCAGCACTAGAAAAAGCCACTTGGTTGATGTACTTCTTCACCTCGTCGGCGGTCATGCCAATGCCGTTATCGGTGATGGAGAGTTGCTTTTTGTCTTTGTCGATCGCCAAAGTAATTTCGGGTTCACCCATCTCTCCCGAAAACTCTCCGGTGCGGGATAGCATCGTCAGCTTTTTGAGAGCATCAACGGCGTTGGATACCAACTCTCGCAAAAAGATTTCGTGGTCTGAATAGAGCCACTTTTTGATAATGGGAAAAATATTCTCAGTATGGATACTGATGTTGCCCTGTTCAAGGATCGTGGTCATGGTCTACTCAAGTTGCGTCAGTAACAATAGAAATGGATATGAACGATAAGAACCCAAACGTTATTTTGGGCGATCGCCACCCAAAATGAGGAGGAGGAGTACCAGACTTTTCGAATTCGGATATCCCTACCTGAAGTTTAAAGCCGAGAGCTAGAACCTGGCCAAGGAATCATGGCATCTTGGGCTAACCGCTTGGACACTTCGAAGGCCCCATAACGATTCAAATGGCTAGGATCGGAAAAATATCCATAGTAATCTTCTTGGTCGAGCCAAAGAGCGCCCAAATCTCGAAACACAAACTGGTCGTTCGACAAATCTACTTCCAACATGAACTGTCGAAATTCGGCCTCGTGAGCCATCCGATAGGGATCGAGGTATTCTTCAGTCAGGGGCAGGTTAACAAAAACAATGGGAACATCGTGATTCTGACTCAGCGCCAGAATAGATTGCAGCGATTCTGACTGAGAACCTGAGAGCCGAAAGTCTGCGTAGTCCTTGTCGTAATTGCCAGCAACCCGTGAGAAACTTTCGTAGTAGGTTACCGGGTCAAACCGGACATCGAGGGGCAAGAAACCATCGGGATCAATTTGACCGAGGATGCGATCGCCCTCAAAGTTAGCCTCGTCTCCGGCAGTTCCAGTCGGTTTCCCATTCGCGCTCGACACATTAGAGCCACGATTTGATCCTGTATTCCGACTTAAATCTACGGTAATCGTGTCTTGAATCATGCTCTTGAGCCGATCGCGCTCATCGTGAGCCAACGAGACATGGGCAAGGCGATCGCTCAGCCATTCATCAAGGGCTTGATAACTGTCCGTTAGCGATGCGCTGAAAGCAACAGTCCAGCTTGAGGAACCTGTTTGCTCACCAGAGCCTGAACCAGCACGAATCACACCATTTGGCGTTGTGATCGGAACCGATAGCTGCCCTTCTGACAGAAGGGTATAACCTTCCGAGGCCGCCATGCTGTCATAAGTCCGGTCTTCTCGGCCGCCGTTGAACGCACGAGCTCCATCCGCCCAGACAATCACCTGAGGTAACTGTTCAGGCACTAGAATGCGCTGCACCACAAGTTCAACAACCTGAGCCGTTGCACCGTTGATTCCAAAGTTGAAAACATCTGCATCGGCATATCCTTGATTGAAGAGCGCTCGCTCTAGCACTTCAGGGTCAATCCCTCGTAAGGCTCGTGAGCTGCCAATCACCATCACATCAGGAACACCTTGTTCTGCAACTCGTTGATGATAGAGAGCCAGTTTTAAATCGAGCTGGCTACTGTTGAATGAAGGATACGGAGATTGGTCAATCAAAAGCTCTTGCTGAGAAGAATCGCTCTGGCTTGCCTCTCTACTGCCCTCGACCTGGCTAATACTGAGAACGGAAGGATCAGGTGAGCCGCTTGGAGAACTTTCGGCGTCACTGGCTGAACGGATAAATTCATCCGTCTGAAACGGCTCGTCGTCTTCAGTCAGATCTTCGTCTGAACTTAAATCATTCTGTTCTAAATCTGCTGGGGCTATATTTTCTGACGACGCAGCTTCTAAGGAATCCTCTGCATCGGACAAATCTTCCGAATCCGAACCTTCGCCTGCGACTTCTAAATTGGGAACGACAGCAGGTGGAGGCTCGACTAGCTCATTCTGACGAGCTTCTGCTTCTGTAGCCGACTGTGCCATCCAGCCCATGACCCAATCGATTTGCACGACTGACAGCAGTCCCACAACCGACCAAATTACGGCAGCTTTAATTCCCTGGCGATTGATCGTTTGGGGCAACGATAAGGTTGGGGTCTCAGGAGTCGGAGTGACAAACTGGGACTTTAAGAGCGATCGCTGTATGACCTGCCCGACTCGCTGATTAAACCTTGTCCAGCGAGCCTGGAGTTCGGCAGAGGTGAGGTCAGGGCGGAGAGGGGAAGCATCTTGATGGGTAATCAGCTCGTTGACATAGGCATCTGATGCGGCAAACTCTGGCTCTGGTTCTGGCACAAACCGCTGACGCGCGACAAAGTCAGTGCCATAGCTCCACAGGGGCGATCGCCGTCCCGATCGCCGCCCATAGATGCGCACTCCCGTAATTTCAGAAACATTGAGCTGTCGCAGTAGCCGCACAACCTTGTCGCAAATAGACTCTTGAGGCGGACAGATCGGAGCATCACACATGACATGCATCAGCCCATCTTTGGGCAGTAGCTGAATGCGGATTCCCCCTGTTGCAACCTGGGTGTTGAGATCAGGATTCAGCAATCGGCTCATCAAAAAGGCGATCGCCTCAAGCTGACCGTGCTGAGCCAAGGAGAGCGCGTCAATCGAGTGGTCAACGTCATTGCTAGCAGGCAGCGACAGCCACTCCACCCAGTCGGGGGCTTGCGCTTGGGGCTGTTGTCCATACAAAACAGCCGCATGAATCCCCTGAGGAGCTAGTTCATCAAGCGTGTTTTGGACTGAGGATTTGAGCTGATCGACGCTCCAGATCGAGTCTTGATGGAGTGATTGTCCACTCGCTTCACCATTCTCGTGCTGGCACACCAGATGCAAAGTGGACTCTTTTAACGTCGCCGTCGCCAGTGCCCAACCGCCTGCACTGAGAGCTTCATTGATGAGACGACTGAGTGCCGCCACATCTCCCCATCGCGCCCATTCCCGCAGCAAAACGTCAGTGGGGGTCAGGTCAATCCGCAGAATCCAGTCGGGTTTTTCCTCGCCAATGACCCGCACAGTCACCACCGCGTCTCGAAATCCTTCGAGATTGAGCAGCCTCAATTGACGGGCGATCGGTTCTGCAATTAGCGATGGAGAAGGGCTATGCCGAGCCCGGCAAGAAATCCACAGTCGATGAGTTGCTGCATTATGCAGTTGTGGAAAGCTCACTGAGGTCATGCCAGAAGCTGTCACAACGGGCTGCGACGGAGCTAGATTCGCCTGAGCTTTGGCCGCCACATTGACGGATACTCCCAAGTGATTTAGCGTGGCGCTCAGCTGACGGGCAATCGATTCGAGGTGAGCGACATTTAGGGGGGCAGGAGTTGTAGCGTCAGCACTTGGTGCAGCTGAACCATAACGGTTTGGAGTCGAGGAAACAGGAGACGCTCTTTGCTCAGGTGGGGTTGAAAATTCTGAGGCAGTTTCTGATGCCGTAGGCGATTGAATTTGTAGGTGCAATTGTTCAACTTGGTCTAGATTGATACGAAATGTCCAATCTAGCTTCTTCGAAAATGACGTATCTTCCGTTTCAGTCCTTCGCTTTCTTCCGTAGAGCCAGATTTGGTAAACCTCGACGGATTCCGGCAGGTATGCTGAAATATCTGTCGATTTTAGAGACGACAGTACATTGCGAATCATGATCTGCTGATTGGGACAAGAACTCCCTTCGTAGAGCAGATGCAGCGTATTACCACGCAGCCGATATCCAACCCGCATTTCTGGCCCACTTGTGGTTTGGTTAATCCACTTCAGGAGGCGTGAGGAACTTTTAGGACTGGAAGAAGAGGCTGATGAATTCGACATCGGATACATCAAAGCGTTGGCAATACCTTAACAAAACGTTCAAGCGAGTAGAGAAACGTCGTGCCTGGAAAGGGTGATTCAAAAACGATTCAGACGAAACCCCAAGTACAACATTCAGAATGATGCTGCAATAAACAGGACTTAATTGCGAACAACTGCTCCCAAAACACAGGACTCTATATTAGAGCAGGACTCGTTTACTAATTTTAAAGCTGATCTTCAAAGATGGCTTCAACCGCCTACATTAAACAGCCTTTTTGCAAATCATCAAACGAATTGGGTCAAGTTTTGTTATTTTCACTCCGGGCTGACTGCCGCTTCTGGGCCGACCAGCGACAGACAAGGCTCGTTCCCTAGATAGCGACGGGCGATCGCCTGCATGTCATCCAACGAGATTTTTGCCACCGCCTCTTGGAAATCTTGATCAAACTCTACACCTAGACCTAATACTTCATACCAGCCCAACAACTGAGCAATTTGGGCATTGGTCTGTTTGCCCAAGGCATATTGCCCCAACAGTTTGTTCTTCGCAATTTGGGCTTCGTCATCTGTCAAAGGCTTATTACAAATGCGGTTCACTTCGGCGTGCAACCCTTCAGTTGCCGCTTGAACGTTGATCGGGGCTGTTCCCATGTAAGCCACAAAGTGAGACCAGTCAATGCGGGTAGGATAGATTGCGGAAACGTCATAGGCGAGTCCCCGCTTTTCTCGCAATTCCACGAAAAGACGACTCGACAGCCCGTTGCCTAGATGCGTCGTCAGAAGCTTTAGCCCGACATAGTCTGGACTGTGAGCCGATGGTGCCGGATAGCCCAGCATCACGATCGCTTGCATCGTGTCTTGCACATCGATGACTGTGTCAGAGCGCTTGGGAATTTGTAGTAGTGGAGCCGGAACCAAGCCATCCTTTGCATCGGGGTGGGGACGCCAATCTCCAAACGCTGACTCAACCGCAGCGATCGCTACTTGAGGACTAATCCGCCCAGCAATGCTAACTACCATCTGGTCGGGTCTGAAGTGTTGCTGATAATAAGCCACAATATCAGCGCGCGTCATCTGAGACACTGTTTCTTCTGTCCCGAGACCTGAAGAACCATAGGGATGCTGATGATAAAGAGCTGCTCGTAGTTGCTGATAAGCGATCGTAAAGGGCTGTTCTTGCATCGAACGAATGCCCTGAAGCGTGAGACGCCGCTCCAAGTCAACTTCATGTTCTGGAAAACTGGGCGATCGCACCAGTTCAGCAGTCAAGTCAAGCAGCTTCTGAAAGTCAGCCGCAACTGTTTTGAAGCTCACTAAACAATAGTCTGACGCAGCATCAGCACCTAGGCTAGCACCGACAGACTCTACTTTTTCAGCGATATCTTGAGAGGTTAGCGTTTCAGTTCCTTTTGTTAGCACTGACGACAAAAGATGAGCCACTCCGGCTTTGTCAGCGGGCTCAACCCGCCCTCCGCCTTTGAAGAGAATGCGTGCTGAGATGATGTCCGCCGTTGGATTTTCTGTTGCAATAACTGTCAGCCCGTTCTTCAATTGCGATCGGTAGGTATTGCTTAGTTGAGGTAAACGGACGACGTTTGGGGAAGCGGACATTCCTACTCCTTAGTGGCTGGATGGCTGACGATTCAATGGTCAGCGACAAAAATGAGATTGAGATACAGGCTCAGAAACAAGTGATGGAGATCCGCAATTCGCGACCATCTGACAGCCCTTGCTCTATATGCAGCACAAGAGCAAAGCTTCAGACCCGTGCCAATCTACCGATATCCATCCATCTGCAGTAGATTTCATAGTAACGCGAGAACCCAAAATCTCTATGCAGAGGCCATTTTCTTAGTCATGCTTTAATTGTTCAGCCCCTAAAGCATGGCAATCTCACCGACGACATCTAGACGCTTGTAATCGCCAATGTTCATAAACTGATCGGACAAAGATTCTGCAACCGTCGGACTAATCCAGCCCAGCTGCTTCAGCAGATGGATTGCAACAGCATACTTAGCCCGCTTAGAACCATCCATCACTTTGATCGCCAATCCCAACCCTTCTCCCAGACGAGCAACACACTGAACACCTTCTGCTCCAGCTTTACTCAAAAGTTCTCCTTCCGAAGCCACCATCAATTCGGTATCAAATTCGCCCTGACCTGCAATGAGACTTGGATGATGAACCATAGCTCTGACAATACGCTCCATGTCTAAACTATCGCCCGAGCTGAGTTGAGCATAGAGCGCCGCCATTTGGCTCATCTGAACCAAATAAGTCGGGGCACCGCAGTCGTCATGGACAGCAATAAATTCTGCCGCTGGCATCTGCAATAGATCGGCGAGCCGAGACAAGATCAACTTCTGTATGGGATGGTCACGATCGAGATATCCTCCCAATGCCCAGCTCCGTTGTTGACAGACCGCTAACATTCCCGCATGTTTTCCAGAGCAGTTGTGCTGCAAGGGGCTTTGTTTGCCTATAGGAATGGGACATTTCAGCGCAATAGGGTCAATATTGGCGCGCCAGAGAATATTGAAAGCTTGGCGGGCTTGCTCAATTGTGCCTTGGTGAGAGCTACAGATGATGGCAAGATCCTTGTCAGTCAGGTTGAAGCGCTCCATCGTGCCAGTAGAAGTGACAGCCAATGCTTGGAAAGGCTTCAAGCTAGAGCGAATAAACGTTGCTGTTTCAGGACTACCCGCAGCCGAAAGAACTCGGCCTCGCTCATCACAGACAGCAGCTTGGACATGGTGAGTCGATTCGATAATGCCTTCCCGCAGGAGTCGGACTTCGATTTGTGCTGTTTGGGTGCGCTTGCCGCGAGTCATGAATTTGAGGATGAAGTGAACAAATGTGAACCAGAGCGATCAACAGGCCGAGAGAAACCGTGAGCAGATGGAAAACTAAAGGGGGGGTATCCCAGTTTAGCCCTGCTTGGGGGCAGCTTGCCCGCGTTGGCAACGTCTCTCCATCAGGAGAAACGGGACGCTCGCACTACAAACATTGGTCAATTTGCAAATGTGAGTGTTCCCGACTAAAGCGCCTCGAACTCCCGCATTCTTGGCTTAAGCAGTGAGTCTAAACGACAATCCAGATCAAAACTCCTACTCCAAACAACAGCAACAGACAGGCAAAGGTATAGCGGATGCGTCTTAACAAAGGGCTAATCTGATAGGTCACGATGAGGCGATCGCGCTGAATCACCTCTTCAGGCTTGTGCCAGGTTTGGCCATCATACCAGCCTGATTCTTCATAAACGACCGCTGCATCCGCTAGGCGATTGCGGACATAGAACCATCCCAAATAAAGCTGTATGAGGGCAAGAATTGGAACAAGAGACGCACCCGCCACAGCGCTTAAAACGAAATACAAAGGCTGTTTAGCGGCAGGAAAGCTGACGGTAGCGACCGGAGAAGCGAGAACTAATCCAAGTCCCCACGAAATGATGAGAGGCTTGAGATAAGCCCACAGCCCTAGTGTAGCCCAACCAAAAAACCAAGAATCTTGTAAGGCTTTATATTCTTGCAACGGCTGTTGCTCAGTTGGAACGGGGCAGACGGGCGCAGACGGATTCATGGTGGAGTGCAATGTAATACCGGAAATGAAACGGTTCAAGTCTTTACTTTTACTCTACCGAAGTTGAGGCAATCGAGTTTAATCTGTCGAGTCTTGGAGAGCAGGGTTGGTGAATAAGGGCATTTGCTTAGCATGTCCCCAAAACGCTTCCAAGCTATAGTATTCACGTTCTTGGGGCGTGAACACGTGAGCAATCACATCTCCATAGTCGAGCAAAACCCAAGCTCCTTCATTCATGCCTTCTACGTGAATGGGCGATCGCCCACATACCTCTTCTGCCTTATCCTGGGCGACTCTAGCAATAGCCCGTACCTGAGTCTTCGAAAAACCCGTCATCACAATGAAATAGTCAGCTAGGTAAGATACGTCTTCAACATCCAACAAAATAATATCTTCAGCTTTGCGATCGTCTCCTCCGGCAGCGATGACGTTCGCAAGCCGCAGGCTTGGGTCATCGATACTAGCAATTTCTGTCTGAATGGCTTCAGCCGATCGCTCATTTTCAAACAAGCTGCGAGAATCGGACGTGGAGTGAAAGTTAGATCGATCAAGCATTCAGTTGAATCACCTCTGGGCGTTGTGAGTGTTGGTGCGATGAATATATTGGGGCCAACGATTGCGAACCTAAATTCATCATCTCTGACTCCAATAGAAAACAAACAAACTTCAAGATTTATTTATATTCCACTGCTGTATAGGAAACACGATTTGACGATTAACTCGCCTCGTATCGCCGTTTTTGTCACTGTTGCGACTTGCTAGGAGCGTCTCCATTGAGAAGAGCTAAATTCTGCAACTCATTTCGTATGAATTTCGTATGAATATTTACGGACATTTTAACGGGTCTTTTTAGTCTTCGTGTTACGACTTAGTGCTTTGTAAGAACCAGTTGCGAGTGTCCAATGCCCGTGGGTGAATGAGACGTTTACTGCGGATTAGCTTCTCGAAGGTATAGTCGAAGGTTTTCCAGACCGCTTTACGAAGATTCTGGCGGCTTAGTTTTCTCAACTCTTCTAAGTTTTTTTTCACACCTCGACCGGGTTCAAGGCCATCTGCCAAAAACACAACGCAGCTCAGCCCATCCATAGACGGACGACCGAGGGTATGGTTGGCGATCGCTTCTAAGATGTCTGGATCGTCAATCCCAAACTCGTCTCTGGCGACAATCGCACTAATATCAGCATGCAGAAGATGAGGATTCGCTTCGAAAACAAAGTCAATTTCAATGTTGTTCGAGGTGGCGATCGCCAACAATTTTTCCGCAGGAAAGTACTTAGCCAAGTCATGCATCAACCCTGCCTGAGCAGCTTTGTGCGTCGAGAGACCATGCTGCTGAGCCAAGTCTACTGCCATTGCTTCAACTCGCAGCACATGCTCAACACGAGATTCCGGAACGTGGTTAGACAACCAGTCTAAGATTTCCTTTCGTTGCTTCTTGGACACGTAGTTCATTAATTGCTCCGAAAGAGCTTTTGTAACCTTGAACAATACTTGCAGAACTTGCAGAAAAGTTTCAAGGCAACTATCACTCTCTGAAAGCTTCCAAAGAACCAGGTCAAAACCCAACGGGGTGAACTACCTGGGGCAAGATTCAGTCTTGACTCGATCGATGATGAACTGGTAGAGACGACTCGACTGTCTCGTCAGACACCCCCGTGCGGGCAAAAACGGCCGATGGAGGCATGGAATGATGGGTTCTGTCGTCGCTCAACTCGACCTGAGCGAGTTGAGCAAATAGAGACTCGTATCGAGAGAGTGAACTGTCAAAAGAATATTGTTGCATGGCGTGGGCACGGCCTCTCTTTCCAAGCACGTCTGCCTGCTCTGGAGCATGGTATATCTCTAAAATGGCATCGGCTAACTCTCTCGGCTGCTCCGGAGGGACAACCAGTCCTCCTCCACTCTGCTGTACTGCAGAGGCCGCTGTCCCCGTTAAAGGCACCGACGCAATGATCGGACGACCGCTCGCGAGCAAGAGTTGAGTCTTAGACGGCATGTTAAACGATACGACGTTTGATTTTTGCACGATCAGTCCAACATTGGCCGCAGCCAACATCTCTGGCAACTTCTCACGTGGTTGAAAATGGAGCAGCTTCACATTGGTGGCTCCATACTTTGAACACTCTAGCCGCAATTCGGCGATCGCTCTTTCTTCTCCCACAATGACAAAAATGATATCGGGCACATGGGTCAGATGAGCCGCAGCCTTCACAACTGTTTTTATACTTTGAGTCAGAGCAATATTACCGGAGTACATGACCACAAACTTGTCATCATCAATGCCTTGCTCCTGCCGAAACGCATTGCCTCGAAGCGGTAAGGGATACACCTCGTTAAGGTTAACCCAATTCGGGATACAGGTAATTTTGTTAGCTGGGACGCCTTTCCCGATCAGATTGGTAACAAATCCGTCGGCAATAGCGCTGATGTGATCAGCCTGTTGGTAGGCGAATCGTTCCAGTGCCTCAAACGTTCGGATCGCGGCCTTGTTGCGGAGCAGCCCAACTTTAACTGCAGCTTCGGGTAATATGTCTTGTAAGTTCAAAACAACAGGACACTTGTAAATCCGCTTCAGCATGGCTGCAGGAACCGCAACGGGCAAAGGCGGCACAGTCAGCAACATGACATCCGGCTTCCATCCGCGCAGGGACTGAAGAAAGCTAGTGACAACAAAACTACCATCCAACAACGCTCGCGTGATCAATCCAGGTTTTGGTCGAATCCAAACGTAACACCGCTGAATCATCACGCCGTTTATCTTTTCTGAGGTGTAGAACTTCCCCCGATATTCTGGATAAATACGCCGTTGAGGATAGTTTGGCATCCCTGTCACGACTCTGACTTCGTGTCCTCGATCTACCAGTCCCTCTGCAAGCTGAGTCATCAGCGGAGCAATGCCAATTGGTTCGGGATGATAGTTGTAGGAATAGATAAGAATACGCATGAGCTAAGGTGGTAGTAAAGCTAAACGCTTCGGAAACGGCACAATTCGAAACCCTGACGAAGACTACGATCCTCCGGATAACAGTTACAGAAGACAGACTGAGTCAATAAGAGACTAGAAGAATCAAAATGTCAGTTGAGCCAGGACATATAACACTCTTTACTCCTTACGTTACAAAGACTATAGTCCTTTGGATAGATCAAACCTATCGTCTAAATAGTAAATTAGCTGAGTTGAACTTAAAAAAACTTTTTTTTCAGTCATAATTGTTCTCTAGAGTATTAGAAAATAACAGAAGTTGCCAGATAGATTTAATGAAAATTTTAGAGCTTATTTCTTATTTTCATGAATGAACATTAATTCATTCATTTTGAACGTTCAAAAATATCACGCAACTTCATAGTCATCAAGCAAAAGTTAACTGCTAGTGGTAATGTACGCACTTATATTCACTAGTGCTCTAGTGTTCAAAAATTTTTCAACCGAGTTTCTAAGGCAAATAAATCGCATTTTTTGAACTGACTCACTTGGGCAAATTGGGCAAAGAAGTCTCTTGCGGAAGTTGAAGCAGAAAAAAATAGTGCAAGCAAACGCGAGAGTATTCCTTTAGGAATATGCGTAGATTCATAGTGAAGTTACGCATCGTCATACATTAACGAAGTCACATAAAGCACATTACGTGTTGGGATTTTAGCTTAGAGAAGCGAAATGATAGATAACTCAAAATAGATAAAGATCTGTTCAGATCATCAATTTTTGAATTCAATCCAACTTGACCTTAGCTGAACTTATTAGTCCGCACATACCACCAATACCAGAATATTCCGAATAGGAATTAACGATGAAATACTGCTCTTCACTTTTTTTGAAACACGGATTTCCAAAATATAAGAACAAAATCGATGAAATAAGTAACTGAAGCCAGTTCCAAACAAGACTCGCCCATTCTATGGAAAAAGCGCGAACAATACCTCAGTACAGCTTACCTAAAGTTGTTCTTAGTAACGGAGTACAGCACAACCGTCAGATTCAATAGCAGCCCAAACCGCTATCTCTTATGAGAGAAATTCGAGCTACATTAGACATAAATCTGCTGTTGTATAGCAATGCACAGATAGGTTAGGACAGATATTTATGAAGAAGCCGCGCACCGCGCGGCTTCTTCATAAACTGTTGGTTTTATATCAGCGCGTAGCACTATAGAAAACTATCGGCCAGAAGTCATGAGAAGTTGATAAAAAAGAGAGCGATCGCCCTCTTCTTTCACGCCTAACTACGCATTTTCCTCTCAATATAAGACTTTGTTCCAACAGCCTTTCTTACACAGCGCGATCGATATAGAGCGTTGAGCAAGACTCAACAATTCAGTTCGCAGGCTCTCAAAGAAGCACTGCCTTAGGTATCAGAAATTAAGCGCTTGACTCTCTTGTAAAGAATTTTGGATGTTCTAAAAAGAGTATTACGCCACCGAGCCGGAAATACGTTGCGGGATTCCAACTGAAACAACAGAAGCTGCGATCGCAAAATGAGCAAGTCTTGGAGCCGCCAAGCTTGCTTTTGAACATCGTCTCTATTAGACAACACCACAAAAACGTCGTTTTGAAAAACAGGCTTCATTGTATTAACAGCCCAGTACAAAGACTCTCGATTGACGACTTGAAGCTTACCTTTATGCAAAATTACCCAATGGAGCTGAGGCTTGTTGGCAAAGGGCAAATTTTGTGAGCGAAATTGTCGCGAAAACCGCTTAAAGAATTCACCGGGGGCTGCAATTTTGTCATCTTTTTGTAGATGGGCTGTAACAGTATCAGCAACGTCTACCCAGTTTTTGTCATCACTAGGAAAAACATAATAGGTAAAATCTTCGCCTTGTTCTTCAAGTCGAATATGCTCCGGAAAAAGTTGCAAGCGGTGGAAAGCTAATCCAACAGGCCGATTGTCGCTGCTATCTGGATTGATAATTGTTGTGCGATCGACAGAGAAAGTGAGACGGGTGAAGTTGCGATCGCTCTTCAGGTTTTTTTTAGGAATTACGGCTTGCATCACAGCCAGGTTGCCCTGCTGCAAAATCGTTTCCAGTTCTACGGGTGAGTCGTTTACCGACAGCGAAAGGCTTTCTAAAATGTCCAAAGCTGCTGCATTGATAATCCGGAGTTTCAATATCACATCAGACTGCGTTTCCAAGGGAAAATCTAGGGTTGAGACGGTCTCTGGCCCTGTCCAGCGAAACGGCGTGCCTCCCTCCTCCAATCCACCCGGCAGATGCCACCCCGAGCCTGAGCCTTCTCTCAAATGCCAACCGTGACCAGAGATCGCGCGACTGAAGGGAAAATCGATCACTTGATGCCGCGTCAAATTACGACGACTGTTGCGGTCTTCGTAATGCTGCACCAGCCAAGCAAAAAGAGTCTCTTCATCGACTGGGGCAAATGTGGGATCGGATGAGCGATCGCCATACGCAGTCCACAACGCCTTGACCATGAGGGTATATTGCTCATCAAACTTGGTCTTGGCGTGGTCGTATAGTTCCAAATCCAGGCGATTGCATTCATACAGCAGATCTAATGCCTCTGGAGACAGATCACTCTGGGTTTTCTTGGGAGCTTGGTTGAGAGTCCGTGATTGGCGAATGGGATACCAGCCAAAAACATAGGACAGTAAGAAGAGCGAGTCCTGAAAGCGCTCCACCAATCCCACAAACGGGAATTCATCGATTCGAGATTTGGCGATCGCCAGCATGTCTTCGTCCGTGCGATCGTCCACTACTGTTCCCAGGACGCCCTTTGCCGGGAAGTTACGAATTTTACGGATCTGCTTCAGTCCCAAATCGAAGGCAATACTGCGAGTCTGGAGGTTGAGAATAGCCAAGCGAGTTTCGGGATGTTGAGCGAAGGCCATCAAATCCATATTCTCGCGGGTCACTAGCTTGTGACGACGATCTTTGGGTTCCCGCCGAATATGTTCGTAATGAGAAACGGAGCGCTTGATCGGGTCCCGTAGAACAGTTACACAAACGGGCGGTTTTCGCAAAAACTGAGGCACCGCATAGCCGAAATGACCTCGAAACAACCGATAGCTCCGCAACTGTTTGAGATCGGTTTTAGCAAGCTTGAGAAACTGTCGCCAAAACCGAGTGGGACAGATTTCTTCGGGGTCGAATTTTTCGTCTAAGGTAAAGTAGAAGGTCGTTCCGGCTGTCTTCTGAATGTGGAGAAAATAGAGCTTCTCGTTGGGTTTCAGGTCATATTCGATCGAGTTTATTCGCATGGATAATCGGAAACGCGGTAGGGACTATGGCTTATCCTCGATCGATGAGGGGGAACGGCCACCAGACGTGAGCGGAGATATGACCTGCTGCCAGCGACGACGATAGTAGGTTTTCCAGAAGGAGCGGGTGTGACTTGCCCAAACAGGCACGGTTCTAAATTCTGGACGACTTGAAAAAATCACAAATACTAGATTAGCAAAGACAGGTCGAAAATCCTTGACAACTCGCTGTAATAGCGAAATCTCCATGTCGTCGAGTCGGCCTTTGTGAACCGCAACCCAAGTTGCACGATCCAGAGCAGATGCCACATTGGGATTGAGATCCAG
The DNA here is from genome assembly GCA_937128595.1 of uncultured cyanobacterium. Taxonomy (GTDB): domain Bacteria; phylum Cyanobacteriota; class Cyanobacteriia; order CAKZMO01; family CAKZMO01; genus CAKZMO01. The sequence goes on from CAKZMO010000520.1 coordinate 28,741, forward strand.
CGGCTCAGAAAATTGATAAATAAATTCCTCCGGCGCAATTAGAGATTCTCCTGGCTTCAGATGGCTGTCTAGAAATTCCGCAGCTTCCGACCATGGGGGATCGGCAAAGTCGGATACTGTCGGCAAATCCGTTCGTTTCGTCAAAACAAAAAATACCGGATTGGCAAACACCGGATGCAGTTGTTTTGCCATGGCTCGTAACACGGGTTCATTAAGAGTGCGAGTCAGGTGCTTTGCGACTACCACCCAGTCTGGCAAGTGTGAAGGCGTCAAATATCCATAGTCGCAGAACTGACCCGGAAACGGCTGAAGAAATTCTTTAGGAGCGGCGATCGCCTCCATTAATCGCACGTGCGATCGCACAAACTCCCGCACTTCAATCCAGTGCTCGTCGTGGTTTGGGAATAGATTGAGGTCGCGATTCTCTGGGGCGGCTCCCCTATTTGGAAACACATACACTTGGCTCACCGCAATACCAACCTGACGATGATCCGGTGTATGGGGTGCGAGGGTTTGCATGGACTCTGTGCGGTTAGTCGTAAGACTGATCTGCGTTAGCGTAGGCGGAGTAGACATGGCTGATGCTGGCAGCACCGCTTCTAAAATAGTGTTGCTTTCCCACTGGGTCAAAGGTTTCAACGCAACAAACTGGTTGTTGACCTGTAACTTCAGACTATCGAGTACATCAGTGGCGATCGCCCTAACCGTACGCAGGTGGAGCCGTAAGTCTCCTTCGGCATGAAGCGGCAGATGCAGGGTCGAGGTAGTTCCTGGCCCTGTCCAGCGAAAGGGAATGCCGTTAGCTTCGAGTCCTTCACGGCTGTGCCAATTGGCCCCGGCTGCGGGACGGCGCATGGAAAAATCGAGCATTGAGTCAAAAGTGGTGCGTTTGGAGTGGCGATCGCCATAATGCTGAATCAATGCAGAGGTTAAATCCAACGATTCCTTAGACGCATTGGCCGAAGGAGGTTGTCCTAGCCCTCGCTGTTCCAAATCCGCCACCATTCTCTCAAACTGAGCTTCAAACAGTCGTGTCGCTTCGGTATAGAGCGCCAGATCGACGCAATTGAGCTGTTGCAACAAATCCAGCGTTTCCTCATCCAAATCATCGCGGCTCGTTCGTTTTGCAGATTGATTCAGCCGTCGCGGTGGACGGATGGGATACCAGCCAAACCGATAGGACAGTAAGGCAACAACCTCTTCAAATCGCTCCACAATGCCAACGACCGCGCAAGCTCTCAACCGTTCCATGGCGATGTCCAGCAGTTCATCGTCAGGCATGTCCAGAGGCGTTCCCGCAATGCCACGCTGAATCAGAGGCGCATTGCCGATCATTTGTTCAACTTTCCAGTCAAACGCTAGGCTGCGAGCTTGGAGATTATTCAGCGTTACATTCGAGATCTCATCCCGCGCAAAGTCAGCAAAGGTCATCTGGTGGTCGTTGACCCGATGGTGCAAAAAATTGTTGGGCACTCGCCGTACGTCTTCGTAGTGGGAGATGCAGCGGTCGATGGGGTCACGCAACACTGTCACGTATTGCAGGGGTCGATTGACAAAGTGCTGGAGGCTATAGCCCAAATGTCCTCGAAAGAAGCGATAGGTCTGAAGGTTTTCTCTCGGAACCTGGATCAGCTCTGAAATGAACCGCACCGGGCAAATCTCATCGACCTCAAAGCGATCGTCCATGTTGACGTAGAGCGTCGTCCCCGCCGTTTTGGGAATGTGGAGAAAGTACAGCGGAGAATCGACATTCAAATCGCGCTCCGAGGAGGCGATCGCCGAAGTTGAGGGTGAAGATTGAGAAAATGGCGGCTGAGATGAAGCTGTCATGGTCGATGGAGCACCACGGTTTTGCAGGATTTAT
>CAKZMO010000521.1 GCA_937128595.1 uncultured cyanobacterium
ATGTTTTGGAGCGGTGCGAGAGTCATCTTGGCGATCGCTCCTCTAATCCATGCTGGAGTCTAATATGAGAGTATATATTGTTAGTTTATTTCTTGACTTAACTCATGCCCAATCGATCATCAGATTGGTTTCGGCAAGCCCAACGTGATCTGGCTCAGGCTGAAGCTTCTTTACAGGGCGATCGCCATGAGTGGGCCTGTTTTGCAGCTCACCAAGCCGCAGAGAAGGCGGTAAAAGCTCTGCATCTGGCCTATCAGCAAGAGGCTTGGGGGCATGTGGTGGCTCGGTTGCTGTCTGAGCTACCCTCTGTAATAGAACGACCTGCCCTGTTGACGGATAAGGCAAAAGTCTTGGACACGTTCTACATTCCGACCCGCTATCCAGATAGTCATCCTGAGGGGTCTCCCTTCGATCACTATGGTCCGTTACAAAGCCGTGAGGCCGTGAACTATGCCCGTGAGATCCTTGAATTCGTCCGTCATGAAATGGCCCAGGCGAGAAACTGTTGAGAAAGCACTACAACAGTGGGCTGAAGCGGCCATCACTGAGAATCCGGCGATCGCGGCGGTGGGCTACTTTGGTTCCTACAGTCGTAATCAGGCAGGAGTCGGTAGTGATCTGGATGTGGTTATTCTTTTGCAGTCAGATAAGAATGAGTCAGAGCAATGCTCGTTTCCTGAACGGAGGCTTGCTTTCGATTTTGGCTCAATTCCAGTGCCTGTAGATGCGATTGTCTACACCTTAGAAGAATGGACAAATTCGAAAATAGCCTCTCCCAAGTTTTACAAAACGCTGATTCAGGAGACTACATGGGTCTGGCAGGGAGCTGATTTCAAAAGCGCGGTTGAACAGAGTTAAACAGTTGTTGTAAATCTGCGACTCAGGCGCTCTTTTTTGCACGAGGGTAGTTTTGGCGATCGCCCTCATTTCATCGTGCTTGTTTCTACTATAGGTCATGCATTCATCCAATATCTAATTCCTACATTTGATACACAGGAGCATCTACTAAGAATAGGTTGAACGTATAAAACGTTGTTCTTAGAAGATTGAGGATTCTGATGGGTTTTGCAGAGCTACTTTTGATTGCAGTGATGGTATGGACGGGATACTCCATTTCGGAGAGTTGAAACAAAGCTTTCAAGTATGAACGAACTGATACTGATTAGGGTTCTAAGGCTGAATGGTGAGTCATAAGCGACGAATGCAGGATAGTCCGCCTGAGCTGATTATTGAGGCAGGTCGGACAGAGCGGCAATATTGGAAGGATTTGTGGCGCTATCGGGAGCTGTTCTATTTCTTGGCGTGGCGCGATATTTTGGTGCGCTATAAGCAGACGGTGATTGGGGTGGCGTGGGCGCTGATTCGTCCGTTTTTGACGATGATCGTGTTTACAGTTGTGTTTGGTAAGATTGCCAATCTGCCATCAGACGGTGCGCCTTATCCTATTTTGGTGTTTGCGGCGATGCTGCCCTGGCAGTTTTTTGCCAATGCGCTGGCGGAGTGCAGTAATAGTCTGATCTCGAATGCCAATCTGATTTCAAAGGTTTATTTTCCGCGATTGGTGGTGCCTGCGAGTGCGGTGATTGTCAGCTTTGTGGATTTTATGATTTCAGGAATAATCCTGCTGGGGCTGATGGCCTGGTATGATTTTGTGCCGAGCTGGCGAATTGTGACGCTGCCGCTGTTTGTGGCGATCGCGTTTGCAGCGGCGATGGGTGCGGGACTATGGCTAGCAGCCTTAAATGTACAGTATCGAGATTTTCGCTACATTGTGCCGTTTATTGTGCAGTTTGGGCTGTATATCTCACCCGTTGGCTTTAGCAGCAATGTGGTGCCGGATCAGTGGCGACTGTTGTATTCGCTCAACCCGATGGTGGGGGTGATTGATGGATTTCGATGGGCGATTTTGGGGGGTGAGTCGCGGCTGTTTTGGCCGGGGTTTGTGCTGTCGCTGTCGCTGGTGGCGGTGATTTTTGTGACGGGCGTGCTTTATTTCCGGAGGATGGAGCGGACGTTTGCAGATGTAATTTAGCTGGGCAGGTCGAGGGTGAAGCCGGGAAGGACGGGTTCGCCAGAGAGTTGGGTAGGAAGTGCGATGTTTTCAACGGCTTGATTGGGACGATAAATTTCGACTTGCTGGTTTTGAAGATTAACGAGCCATCCAAGCTGAAGTCCGCTGTTGAGATATTCCTGCATTTTTTCTTGGAGAACTTGAAGAGAGTCGGTGCGAGAGCGGAGTTCGATGACAAAGTCGGGACAGATGGGTGGAAATTTTTCTTGTTGTTCTGGAGTCAATGCATCCCATCTTGCTTGTTTGACCCAAGCGACATCGGGAGAACGTTGGCCACCATTTGGAAGGCGAAAGATGGTGGAGGAACTAAAGACGTAGCCAAGTTGAGCGGCATCATTCCATGCCCAAACGTGAGCGATTAACCCTGCTTCTCGATTACCGCTAATTCCTCCGACGGGTGGCATGATGATGAGTTCTCCAGTAGCAGAGAGTTCCAGTTGGCGATCGGGATTGGCGAGGCAGAGGCGGTAAAACTGCTCGTCGGTGAGGTTAACGGTGTTGAGGTTGAGAACGGTATAGGTCATAGATGTGACCTCGATTTACGGTTGTTTTAGATACAGCATATGTCAGACACGATTATTCGAGTTGAGAATTTAGGGAAGGGCTACGTCATTGGCTATCAGCGGCAGAAACGCTTCATGGTTCTGCGAGACATGCCTTTGTTGAGTGCGAAATAGTTTTCTCAAAGTATTGCATTGATTGAATGAGTTGAAATTAGGAATAATCTCAATGAAGAAATTACTTGTTACAGGATCTTCAGGACTTATTGGTTCTGAGGTTTGCGTTTATTTTGCGCAACAAGGCTGGCTTGTTCACGGTGTTGACAACAATCAGAGGGCTGTCTTTTTCGGCTCTCAAGGTGATACGCGATGGAACCAGCAGCGCCTGCAAACCACC
>CAKZMO010000522.1 GCA_937128595.1 uncultured cyanobacterium
AACAACATCGGTGCGATCGTATTGCGCTAGATGTGCTCAAGCGGGCAGAAAAAGCACTCTTTGAGGCAAAACGTCTAGGTCGCGATCGGGTCGAGGGGAGGTCAGCAAACCGTTCAGAGTCAAACTCCAGCTCGGAGTAACAACCTACGAGGCGTTTAAGCTGCTGATTGAGACGCAGGTTGAGATGTTGATTGAGACAGTGATTCGCAACGATCTTGAGTGGTGAGTGTAACCGAGCGATCGCCCACTACAACACAAGGAAACTGCTTCGAAAAGTAATCATCTCCCAGAGTCGAGTAAACAGGACTGTCCCCGTAGATCGCAGCGTAATCCGGGCTAACGGCAGATCCGAGACGCTCAATTTCTTCTATCGCGTCTCTCGCCTCATGCAAAAGCATGTTCGCTTTCTGAGCCGCTTGCTTGAGCCGATCAAAGCCCATCAGCGAAGCTCGTTTATGGCGTTCCAAGTCATGCTGAATCATTTCAGACAACGTGCGAGCCTCTTCAAGCTGAGACTGAAGTTGAACCATCTGCTGCTGTCGTTCTTCTGTCAGCTTTGATACCTGTAGTTTTTGCTTAAGGAACTCTAGCGGATTATCTTCCTTGCGAACTGTAATCTCAGGCATTTGTTGAAGAGACCTAAGATCCTCTTCAAGCTGTTGAATCTTGTCGTGCTGTTCAGAAAGTTGCTGCCTTAGATTCTTCATAACGGTGACGACCCTTCCATTTCTCTCATTTCAGTGTGCCCAGAGCAAATCGTAGAGTATTCACACCCGTTTAAAATATCGGTCTCATACTCAACTGATAGTGAACAAGTTTCCAACTATGGTTGCAACCCACTAACGCAGCAACTTCGCTGCACTCGTTGCAGTAGGCTTTCATATTGCGATCGCATCTATTTGTGGCAGGTTCAAGTCACATCCTCAGCAGTCATCGCCCTCGCTTCATTCAGGCAAACTACTCAGAATAGAGCTGAGGTCACTGAAGTCAGTTTTATCTGTCTCCGCCAAAGCGTAACCCCGAGTATTAAATTGTTTGAAGTTTCGCAGGGTTTTGCAAAATCACATGAAACGGCTGCTGTAGACTGATACCTATCTTGCGAGAATATAAACCTGTATTTTCTCTCTTTTCACCAACGTCAACTATCGAAGGCAGTTTGCAAGCGATTTTTGACTTCTTGATCACAAAAACGTTTGGATAGGAGTCTCTATTCAATGTCTCATTCCGTCAAAATCTATGACACATGCATTGGATGCACCCAGTGCGTCCGAGCTTGCCCTCTAGATGTTCTAGAGATGGTTCCTTGGGATGGCTGTAAAGCAGGCCAAATTGCATCATCGCCTCGCACCGAAGATTGTATCGGTTGCAAGCGATGTGAAACAGCATGTCCGACTGACTTTCTCAGTGTTCGGGTTTATCTCGGAGCTGAGACCACGCGCAGTATGGGCCTTGCCTACTAGAGCATCCGATTCGCATTTATAGCTTGATTTATCAGGTTAGACGTCTTTATTTGTCATTCTGCGTTTCTGGAAACTCTTGAATCTACAAAAGGGAGCAACAAGCTCCCTTTTTTTTTGACCAAATGGTGGTTAATATGGCGAATTCCAAAACGATGAGCTTTATTCGGAAATACACCCATAAAATAAAAGCCCCCTAAGCCTTACGGCCCAAGGGCTGGAGTTCCTGAAAATCGTCACTGAGTAAATGATGGCAATTTCTGCAAAAGAACACAAGGGGGCGTAACCCCTCATAGGGCGAGAGTAGATGTTTTTTAAGGTAGCTGAGAGTTCGCCAGTTCTTTTTGTTCAATGCTGAGCGATCGCTCCTCAATTGACACGTAAGGAACATCGTGGAGTCCTGTATAGATCTGAGTCGGACGAAAAATCCGATTCTCTGCCAACTGTTCTTTCCAGTGCGCCAGCCAACCTGCTACGCGAGCGATCGCAAATACGGGAGTAAAGAGGTCTGAGGGAATCCCCAACTTGCTATAGACCAACCCAGAGTAGAAGTCTACGTTCGGATAAATACCCTTGCCGCCTAGATTTTCTTCAACGATTCTCTCTAATTCAATCGCAATTTCGTAGTGGCGATCGCCTCCAAACTTATCGAAAAGTTTTTCAGCCATATCCTGAAGAATAATCGCTCTAGGGTCTTTGACCTTGTAGACTCGATGCCCAAAGCCCATAATCCGACTCTTACGCTGTAGGCAATCTTCGACAAAAGGACGAACGTTTTTGACTGAGCCGATTTCTTCTAGCATCAACAATACTTCCTCATTCGCTCCTCCATGAAGGGGACCTGCCAGGGTTCCTACCGCTGACGCAATCACAGCATATGGATCGGTGAGAGTCGAGGCCGTCACCATGGCTGAAAAAGTCGAAGCATTGATGGTGTGCTCGGCGTGCAATGTCAAACACACGTCGAAAATATGTGCCGCGAGGGGATCGGGTTCTCGCTCGTTCAGCATATAGAGAAAGTTAGCTGAGTAGTCTAGGTCATCTCGCGGCTGAATCGGGTCATTTCCCTTGCGCATCATTTGAAATGCAGCAACCATGGTTGGAATTTTCGCGATTAATCGCACCACAGCAGCCCGAATGTAGGCAGGGTCATCTAAGGCACGCCGCGAATAAAAGAGACCTAGAGCTGCCGCACAAGCCTGAAGCGCATCCATCGGATGACCACTCTCAGGAAAGCACTTCATCATGTCACGGATACGATACTTGAGCCGTCGGTGATATCGAATCTCATGCTCAAAGGCACTCAGCTCATCCCGAGTCGGCAAATGTCCCCAAATCAATAAAAAAGCCGTTTCTAGAAAGCTGCTTCCTGTTGCCAGATCTTCAATACGGATACCACGGTATTCCAGAATGCCGCGCTGTCCGTCAACATAGCTAACACCAGATTGCTTAGCAGGAATGCCTTCTAAACCAGGCCGAAACTCATACACAGACATAACACTATTGCTCACCGTATAGGAAACTCGAGATAAAACAAGATTGCCACACTCTAAGATGCACAGACTGTTTGCTCAAGCAGTTTTTACATTCCAGATGTGCTAGATGCCCGTGAGTGGAGTATCAGCTTGCGCAACCAGCTCGTCTACCAAGCTGAGCTGAACAGTATCGCTGAAGCATCTTTGTAGCAGACAGAACGAACCTTCCTGGTAAGAGTCAATCTAAGTTGGACGCATTTTCAAATCAAGTTAAACCCCAAAATCGGTTAGAATAGTAACCCTTGGGACAAATTTGCCTGGAGAGGTGGCAGAGTGGTCGAATGCGCTCGACTTGAAATCGAGTGTGCCGAGAGGCACCGTGGGTTCGAATCCCACCCTCTCCGTTTTAAGAAGTGAGCATGAGCTGAGCTACAAGCGATCGCCATTTTTCATCGTTGCTTACCTACGCTGAGTCTTTTGCTCCTGCTGTATCAGCAGGAAGTTCTATTTTGCAAACGTTCGAAGTTCGACTCACTGGTTTTGCACGCAACGAGAAATACCGACTCAAAAGCGAGGTCGGCTCGACGCAACATGAAAGTTTTGACAAATCGGGATGACAGGATTTGAACCTGCGACATCCTGCTCCCAAAGCAGGCGCGCTACCAAGCTGCGCTACATCCCGTTAGTGTGAACCCAGTATAACGTGCTTTCCTCACCTAACGATAGCCCTTTGATTCAGTTATCTTCGAACTTAGTGCCGCTTCTGTTCTTTTGTTCGTTTCTACCTACCTAAATAGTAAGGTTATTTTCATGCCTAAACCGTTCGCTTCAAGCTCCGATATTCCCTTTCGTCAAAATCCACGAACCTCAACGAATAGCAGTGCGATCGCTTCTCGCAGCTGGTCTGTTGCTGACCTTCCTGGCATGAGCGATGACAATTGCCAGCGTCTCCACGAATGCCAGATTGAAACGACTCAACAATTGCTCGCTCGGACGCAAACCTCTGAAAATCAAAACGATCTGGCAGCCCAGCTCAAAGTTCATCTCCAGTATCTGAAAAAGTGGGTGGCTCTTGCTGACTTGTCCCGAATTCCAACCGTAGGCTGTCAACATTGCGGACTGCTGTTACATGCGGGCATCATTTCCCCAGCACATCTGGTTCGCACTCCCCTACCACGCCTCCATCAACAGCTTGTGAAATTACACGTCGCTGAGCTTCGCAACAAAGATCAATGCCCATCGCTTTCAGATGTCAGGTCGTGGCAACATCAAGCCCGTTATTTGCAGTCTTTTTGAGCCTTACCTTCGCTAAAGCAGGCTCCCTCTATCTCATCGGGTCAGATAAGCCAATCCGACAAACAGCGCGATGAGACCTGTGGTGGTCAAGGCAAAGTGAAACAAGGACTTGCTACCTTTCTTGACCATGTTTCGCATCGCCAACTTGACATAGCTAGGAGGTGGCTCCGACGGCTGAGCAGCAGACTCTATAGATAGAGAGTCAGACGAACCTTGACTCTCTTCTATGTTGGATTCGACAGGCTTATCAGGAGAAGTGTCTCCAGAAATCTCTTTGGCCTGATTGTCAGACAACTCAGAAGTTTCTTGGGAAATTGACTCAGAAGGTTGAACCATTAATTTTGTTGAGATTAAATTCTATCGTTCACGTCTGAAGCAAGAATTACTCTAATTCCTGTATTGATTGAGTGCGATCGCGCTTAAGCACTATTGTACTCAGGGTCTAGCGACCAATGTGATCATAACGTCAGTTCCATCTCAATGCTGAAACCGTATGTTTGAGAAATCACTTCGCATCGAAACCCGTCGCACATCATTCCATAAGACTGAACGCGCGATCGCATCAGCAGGTTAAAGAGATGAAGAACGTTGATTCACGCCGTGTCAAACCGTTTGTTTGTCGTCCACAACCTGTTGATCTTGCCTCAGATACGATTGAATAAACGGATCGAGTTCACCATTCATCACATCGTCAACTGCGTTAGTTTCCGTGCCTGTTCGCAAGTCTTTCACCATCTGATACGGGTGAAACACATAATTACGAATCTGAGTTCCCCAAGCAGCTTCTACCATATCGCCGCGAATATCAGCAATTTCTTGTGCTCGTTGCTCTTGGGCAATCACCAACAGTTTTGCCTTCAACAAAGTCAGCGCTTTTTCCTTGTTTTGCAGTTGCGATCGCTCTTGGGTACAGCGCACTGCAAGCCCCGTTGGGATGTGCACAACACGAACAGCCGTTTCGACCTTGTTAACGTTTTGTCCACCTTTACCGCCAGAACGAGACGTTGTGACTTCCAAATCCTTCTCAGGAATATCTAGATCCACGTTGTGGTTCAGAATGGGCATGACCTCAACACCAGCAAAGCTAGTTTGCCGTTTGCCGTTGGCATTGAACGGAGAAATTCGCACGAGTCGATGGGTTCCTTTTTCGGCTTTCAGATACCCGTAACCATAGCGCCCTTCAATCTCTAGGGTCGCAGACTTAATACCTGCCTCATCGCCTTCTGACAACTCCGCCAGCACAACCTTGTACCCGTGAGACTCGCCCCATCGGGTGTACATTCTCAATAGCATCTCTGCCCAGTCTTGGGCGTCCGTTCCACCAGCTCCAGCATTGATACTGAGAACAGCTCCACTAGCATCGTATTCCTCTGACAAGAGTTGCTGAATCTCCCACTGTTCGAGATCACGACTCAGATGGCTCAGACTTGACTTCGCCTCTTGCAGCAAAGCTTCGTCCGCCTCTTCTGCAAGCAGCTCAATCACGGCACGAGCATCTTCCAAACTCGTTTGCCACGTCTGTAACTGCTCTAGATGGGCTTTCAGGTCGTTGAGTTCTTGAAGCGTTTGTTGAGCATGGGTTTGATCATCCCAAAACTCAGGTTGTGCCGCCATCTGTTCCAAATCTCGGATTTTTGCCGTCAAAGCAGGAACGTCAAAGATAGTCCTGGGCTTTGCCCAGGCGCTGCGTCAAGGTGTCTACATCTCTCTTCAAGTCCAAGGTTTCAAGCATTGAGGTCTCTCCTTTGCTGACAGCAACTTAACAATTTTTTTTGGTGTTCAGATAAACTTTAGGATCAAAATTTTCTCATTTCTATCTATCCGTTCTACTTAAGGGCTGAGAAAACCTTCATCTCTCTTCTTACGCCTTGGAAGACCTGAATAGAATTTTA
>CAKZMO010000523.1 GCA_937128595.1 uncultured cyanobacterium
CGCGGCTGGACTTGCCGATGCACATGATCCACATGTACCGACGGAAAGCACATGAAGAACTCCGAAAAGCGTACCGCTGCTCCGCATAAAGAGCAGTTTTTGCTTCTACGGCTGGTGAGCGTGTGAGCAAGCACGTTCACCAGCTATTTCCTTGCTAACATGCCTCATTCAATTACGTCATCAATGAGATGATTAGTTTCGTTTGACTGTATAATCTTTTCGTCAGAGGTTATTAGTTTTGCTTCAAGCAAAACAGCATATGACATGATAATCTTATCACGATTCTCAAGATTGACGTTATAATAGTGTAAACTTAAAAAGACTTGCAATACTTCTTCATCAAGCTCCCGGATCTCGATATTAGGTGCTCTAAGCACTGGATAAATCACTTCAGCACGTACTTTGGCTCGAAATACCTCATCCTTCAGAGTCTCACTGTCCACCTTGCGGATAATCACCCCCGCGACCGCAACCCAGCAATCTGCACCCATCAGTTCGTTTTGCTCTGCACTGGTGACCGGCTTGTGCGCCACATCTGCCACCAACATCAGGTCTGGTCCAGCCGTGACCGTCATCCCTCAACCCTGCGAGCGCATCACCTCCGGCTGGCTCTGCGCTCGCATCGCCTCAAGCAAGCGATTTATCCTGACCATCTTCACAGGCGCGGCGGCTAACCATTCAACAAGCTCAATCAAACTCATTGGAGCAATAGTCAAACGGAAGGGCAAGGCAATCGTCTTAAGTTTATCAAGCGCCAGATGTATGGACGAGCCAAGTTTGACTTACTCTGCTTACGGGTGCTTGCCCCACCTTGAGTTCACACAAAGTGCGGATGAGCTACTAAATATGGGGTAGTTCACAGGTTATGACCCTGAGACACCTGTGACGCTGCGAGATACAAGGCCTGAAGGCCTCGTAAATACAGACAGCAAAAATTACAGTCATCAGGTTAGAACCGCCAACTTGTAGTCGCTTACGCTAGTTTAACAAATCAGGCAGTATTTCTTGATCGTCAATCGTCTTTAGTAGAAAGCAGCTGCTTGACTGTTTCTGCAATTCTACGAAAAAGGAGCATTGTCATGAAGAAGCACCTGATTGTTCTGTTAGTTTTAGTGCTGTTCGCGATTACCTTGCCAACCTCGGCACAAGATGACTTTGAAGGTGAAACACCGATTGTTGGAAGCGTATGGGTTACTGAGCAAATGTCTTTTCCTGCGACCGCAGGCATGGGACTTGTGACTCCAAACCTGATCGGCCTCGGTGGGTCTGGCGAAGCCCTGGCTGGAATGACATGGTATGACTACTCGGGAACACTGCTGGACAATGTAGTTGGCGAAGCAATCAGCAAGATAATCAGCGGATCATTGACATACAATGTGTGTGCACAAGTTACTACCATAACACGGGATGGCATTAACAAAGGCGGTTCGGGACGCGAATGTGGAGAGATTGGCGTCGGAAGTCAAAAGCGTGCCAGTCACAAAGTGTGGGAAGATGTACATGCTTATTGGGTAACCAATACATGGCATGAATTTAGCCGCATTGGAACGTACTGGGCACCTATACTCCAAGTTTCTGCAAATCCATGATTGCCACCTTACCTTAATCCAAGATGCTAGATTACAAGGGGTAAAGAGATGATTGATAAACCATCTCTTTACCTCGATAGAATCTCAAAATTCGGTTGCACCAAGTGTTGGAAAGCACGAAACAATGCAAATATCGAGGCGAAAAACATTGGTAATTGGGTCTTTTATTATCCTGATATTCCTGGTCACTTTCGTGTTTACACTCGATCTGGAAAATTCAGATGGCTCACAAAACGCGGGAACAAATTCTCAAAGAGAGCATTCTGAGCTTATCCTGAACATCACACCACAATCAGGCACCGCATTGTGTCCCGTGTTGGAGGACTTGCAAGACTATACTGTCGATGATATGTTTGACGCCGCGCCAATCAGTGGAGGTCTTGGCTACGGTATGACAGCCACTGACATTACAGGAGCGGAAACGCTCGGCATAAATACGTTTCGTGTCACGCCAGCAACCCCAATAACTGGAGTCTTTCACCTGTACTATCCGGATACACCAGAGAATGCGGATCCGGTTGACATTCGGTATATCGTCATCCTAAATGAGCAGCAAATCACCGCATTTGGGGACGAGACTTCTACTTCTCAGGATGTTCATCTGCGACCTGGAGAGCGGACAAATCTTGATCTACATATTCCACCCTTAGATCCAGGCGTCCATGATTTGATTGTCCTTGGCTTAGTAGTCACGCCGCCTGCTAACCATGGCGGTGTTGTCGCTTTAGCTTATCGAGCGACGCTGATAACGGACGATGATCCAACACCTAGCATGCAGACCTATGTTAATCTAAGTCCGGATAGCATCAAAACCGACGATGAGACGGTTTTCAATGTTTCGCTGCATACTGACCGAAGCCAACATGTCTGGGTGTGGCCTGAAACCCATAATCAAGCCACCGATGATTCGCTTGAGTATTATATCAGCGTCGGCTATTCTGAGAGTGCAGCTCGATTGAGAGAGCATGGTATTACTCCTCAACCACAGCCATTGGCGCTCCTGGCATTTGTTGAAGGTGAACAGGTCAGCATCGCGCAAAATGAAATGGTGTTCTATGGCACCGTTACGCCAAACAACCTCTACAGTTTCGTTCCAGCGTCGCTTAACGTCGCGCAGTACACTGATCAGGTTGCGTTACTTGTCGTGCGGATTAACTATCCACGTATCCCTATGTGTTGGTTGACAGGTACAAAAGAAAGTTATCAGTTCGATGCACGCGTATACGCAGTTCAGGTTGGCGTTGAAGTTATTGAACCTTAGAATCAGGGTAATGAATAGCAAAAGTACGAAAACGGGCGGTAGTCTCATCCTGATTTCTATTCTACTGTGAAGCAAATTAGAAATATCGATAATTATTTCTACAATACCAGTTAGCAAATTTTGTAGCTGTGGCGCGTCCGATTTAAACTTTCCATGCACAAATTTTGAACTCAAAATCTCAGCCTGGATTCATCAAATGGCATTGTATAACTATACAGATGCTCACTGTTTTAACAAAGCACATGGTAGGCCTGATGTAACACTAGTTAATGATTTGTTGATATTCTTTCATATGAATAAGTCTATTCTGCTTGTGTGATCTGAAGAAAGTCAAACTTAAATCTAATTTACAGAACAAATGTTTTGTTGTAGACTGAATACTGATGATGTAACAAAAAACTAACCATATTGTTTATACGTTCTTTAGAGCATTGAAATCGTAGGTCAATCATAGCCCCTGTATCGCTAGATTTACCGTACAATAATATTAGATGTAATGATTATGATGTGACAGTCAAGGAGAGAATTTTGGAATTCAGGGAGCTGACCTGTAG
>CAKZMO010000524.1 GCA_937128595.1 uncultured cyanobacterium
CGGAGTTTGGGGGCAAGCGCCCCCAAGTCTAGCGGGTTTTCACCCAACCCAAAATTCGCTAATCAATCCCAAACTAATCAATCCCACTGCCCAAAATCAACAACCCCACCATCGTGGCGCTATTCCATAAACTGTGAACCAGCATCGACGACAGCAGATTGCGCGATCGCGTGTAGACAAACCCCAACACCGCCCCCAACACCGCCAACGGCAATACCTCTGAAAAACTGAGGTGAGCTACCGCAAAAATCACCGCACTCAGGGCGATCGCCCCCCACACAGGCATATAGCGGGTTAGCGACGGCAGCAAAAAACCCCGAAACAGAATCTCTTCAAAAATAGGAGCCGCCACTGCCGCCGTGAAAAAGAAGATACCCAGAGCAACTGTGTCGCCCTCATTCAGCACAATTTCCAACAACGGATTGCTGCCCCCGCGCCCTTGCCAAATCTGCTGATTGACCAGAGACACCCCAATCACCAACGGCACCGCCACCAAATAGCCTCCCAAACCCCAAAGCGGCCATTTTCCCTTCAGCGATAGCCGAAACCAATCCTCTGCCAGCGGCAGATAAGGCTTGATTGAATAGTAAAGAACTGTGAGAGCACCAACGGACATCAGTAAATAAACAATCGCTGTGGAAATCGCCGTAATGCGTCCCTCAGACAAATTCAAACTGAGACCCTGATTGCTCAAAGACTGCAACAGCAGCGCCCGCCCCAGCCCCACCACAATGGGTAATACGAGTTGACCAAGGAGGAAAAAACCAACGAGCAACACCTGCCAGGTAATATCCCAAGGCCAAGGCGTCTCCCAAGACAAATCTCTAGGGTCGGCCAAGAGAGACTCTTTGCCTTTCAGGAGCCGCTGAACAATCAGCACAATCAACAAAACGGTTCCAATCAAACAGCCTATCGCTGGCCCAGTCCCCAACAGCCCTAGCTTCACCACCGTTTGTTGGGCGATCGCCTGTTCCTTGGCCTGAAGTTTCTGAATCTCCTCAGGGCGCTGCTGAAGTTCGTAGAGTCTTTCCAAAGAGCGGTTGAGAAACCAGCCATCTAGCGTAGCCCGCAATTGTGGCTCCGCATCCGGCAAAATACGCGACGGCTCACTCCAAAGTCCCAGCAGCACCTGTGCTGTCTTTTCTCGATCTTGAACTAGAGCAGCCGTTCCAGAAAATTCAGCGCCTGAGTCAGAAACCGATTCAGTGGAACTAGACTGGTTCTCTGGGAAGAGAGACTTCCAAGTGGCGATCGCCCCGTCAACTTCTCCCCGTTCCGCGTCCAAAATCCCAAGCTGGAGTCCCAGAGTTTCACTAAGCTGACGCTGTTCTTGAAACTGAGCCGCTACCTGCTGGGCTGCCGGAGCCGTCGTCAGAGAAGAACCTGAGTTCAGCTCAACCGCTAGAGCTTCCTGTTCGACTTGCTCAAGCTGGACATCTAGACGCTCAACCTGTTGCTGAACCGACTGGCGCGTCTCCGCATAGGTAGAAGCGATCGACTCCAATGAGATAGAGTCTCCCAAAATGGCTGATGCAGCATCAACATCCGATCCCTCAACCGCTTTCACTTCTCTAGCTTGTAAAAACAGTTCAGACTGATAGAGTTCTAACTGATTTGTGATTTGCGGTTCTGTCAAGCTACTCAACAGAGCAGGGCCGATCGAAAAAATCAGCACGATAACTGTCAATATTCCTAAGATGAGTCGCCTCAATGATTTACTCCTCTGGCTTCTCTAGCACACATTGAGATAGTCGTTGGAAAAGCTCAATCGCGAGAACACAAACCCACGGTTCTCACGATGCAATTCCCACGGCATTATCGCATTGATGCAGCGGCAACGGAATCTGTCGATGTCTATACCGGATTCGAGATCAGATTCGGGAACTGTCTACCGCGACAGGGTAGAATTTTTCTGGCTCGACTTGCCGACCCAGCCCATATGCATTTCTGGAGGACAGACCCCTGACTACTCGCGTCATTCTCGTACGCCACGGCGAAAGCACCTACAACGTTCAGCAGCGGGTGCAAGGTCGTCTCGATGCATCGACCCTGACCGATTTGGGTCGCGTAATGGCACGTCAAGTTGGCGCAGCTCTACACGGCCTCCCCCTCGACGCCGTTTATTGCAGTCCCCTGCGCCGAGCCAAATCCACGATGGAGCTGCTGCTCGAAACCTGGCCCTCAGACGGCATGACTCCTCCCCCCATTACCCTCACTCCCGACTTGATGGAAGTGAACTTATTCGAATGGGAGGGCATGGACTTCAAAGAGATCAAGGCTCAGTTTCCCGAAGCTTACGAAACCTGGCAAAAACGTCCCCATGACCTTGAGATGAAGATGGGTACGCCAGAAGGAGATATCGTTTTCTATCCCATTCGTGACCTTTACGAGCAAGCCAAGCGATTTTGGCACGAAATGTTGCTCAATCATCCGGATCAGACGGTGCTAGTGGTCGGACACAGCGCTATCAATCGAGCACTAGTGCAAACGGCGATCGCCTTAGACCCTCCACATTTGCCCCAATTGCGGCTGTCAAACTGCGGCATTAGCGTTGTGAATTTTGCCGGAACCTTGGGTTCCCTAGCTCAGATTGAGTCGTTCAACTTAGTGGAACACACGGGTGATCCGGTACCCGATGTGCGAGGAGGGCATTTGGGGCCACGAATTTTGCTGGTGCGCCATGGCGAAACGGACTGGAACCGAGACAAGCAATTTCAAGGCCAAATTGACGTCCCCCTCAACGACAACGGGCGTAGTCAGGGAGAACGGTGCGCCGAATTTCTCAAGGGCATTCACATTGATAAAGCGGTGAGTAGTCCAATGGCTCGTCCGAAGGAAACTGCTGAGCTGATTTTGAAGCACCATTTGGGCGTGTCGCTGAGTCTGGATGACAATCTGAAGGAAATCAGCCACGGGTTATGGGAAGGCAAATTTGAGGAAGAGATCGAGTCCGAATTTCCAGGCGAACTGCAGCGCTGGAAAGAGACTCCCGAAGCGGTGCAAATGCCTGAAGGCGAAAACCTCAACCAGGTGTGGGAGCGGGCAAGCCTAGCATGGCAGGCGATTCTCGACAATGCGGTTACTCCAGTTGATGGTGAAGACTTGGGACACCCTCAGACAATTTTGGTGGTGGCTCACGACGCCGTTAATAAGGCGCTGCTCTGCCAGCTTGTGGGGTTAGGGCCAGAGCATTTCTGGACATTCAAGCAAGGCAATGGATCAGTCAGCGTCATCGACTATCCTCACGGAACATCGGGCAAGCCGCTGATTCAATCGCTCAACATTACCTCTTTTATCAGCGGAGGGGTGCTTGATAAAACCGCTGCTGGAGCTTTGTAAGACAGGTTTGTCCAGAATGCGACTGAGATTTACCGATGACCACTGAGCTAATCCGCGCTGTTCGGGTCCTCAATCCGCTCTCAGGAACGGATCAGGTGGCTGATGTTTGCATTGTAGATGGCGTCATTGAGGCGATATGGGCTACGCCCAGGCAAGCCAACGCCCCTCCCCATTCCCTCCCGTCAATGACAGAGGCCGATACCGTATTCGATGCATCTGGTCTCGTGTTGGCTCCAGCTCTAGTCGATCTCTACAGTCATTCCGGCGAACCGGGACATGAATCACGGGAAACCCTGGAGAGTTTGATGCAGGCGGCGATCGCCGGAGGATTCAGCCGTCTAACGTTACTACCTGACACCCAACCTGCCCTCGATCAGCCCGCAATTATTCAGCAGATACAGCAACAGGTACAGCAGTTTGAGCAAGCTCCAAGACTGGCCTGCTGGGGAGCAATGACCCAGCGCTGTCGGGGAGAGCAGATGGCTGAACTGGGAGAGCTAACATCTGTCGTTGCCGGATTTTCGGACGGCCAACCCCTCGCCAATCCGCTGCTGCTTCAGCATGTACTCGACTACGCCAAACCCCTGGGTCAGCCCATTTCTCTGTGGCCGTGCGATCGCGCATTAACCGGAGAGGGGGCAGTCCGGGAAGGTCAGACTTCTATTCAGCTCGGACTTCCGGGTGTGCCAGCGTTGGCAGAAACGACTGCTCTCGCCGTGATTCTAGAATGCGTTGCAGAGCTTCAAACCCCCGTTCACCTCATGCGAATTTCAACCGCTCGCAGCGTCGAGCTGATTCGCGAGGCCAAAGCGCGAGGCTTACCGATTACCGCCAGTACGACTTGGATGCATCTGCTGCTGGATGTGGAAGCCGTAGCTAGCTATCATCCTGCCCTACACCTCGATCCGCCCTTGGGCAATCCGAGCGATCGCCATGCTCTCCTCGAAGCCGTGCAAACCGGAGTGATTGATGCGATCGCGATTGACCACACGCCCTATACCTACGAAGAGAAAACCGTCGCCTTTGCCGAGTCTCCGCCCGGAGCCATTGGGCTAGAGCTGGCACTGCCGCTGCTGTGGACAACGCTAGTTGAATCGGGATGGAGTGCCCTAGAGCTGTGGAACGCGCTCAGTGTCCGCCCTAGCCAATGCTTGAACCAAACGCCACCGCAGCTGGAGATCGGAGCAGCAGCAGAGCTGGTACTGTTCGATCCCAAAGCAGCATGGACAGTTTCATCCGCAACACTCAACAGTCTCTCAACCAACACGCCCTGGCTGGGACAAACGCTGACAGGATCGGTGCTCAAAACCTGGATTCCCTAGCCAGAGAATCTCCTACGCGGGTGTCGGTGTAGCCGATTGAAGCTGGCTCAGCTTTTCGACTGCTGCTGCCGACCAGCCCGAGGCAATCGGCATTCGCCAACCTGTACCAAATGCGCGATCGGTGACTTTGAGTCCAGGGGGTGCTTGCCATCTCTTGAATTCGGAGCGAGCGACAAGCTTCACAACGCGGGTGACGATTTCGGCCTCATGCCCCGCAGCAATAATATCTGCAAAAGACTGGTGTTGGTGAATCAACCGATCCAAAATGTCATCCAAAACGTCGTAAGACGGTAGAGAGTCTTGGTCAACCTGACCCGGCTTCAGTTCTGCGCTGGGGGGTTTGTCAATGATGTTAGGGGGAATGAGAGAGGAAGGAGGAGGAAGGAGGGAAAATTCAAGCGAGGAAGGAGAGGAGACCTGAGCATTGAGCCAGCGGCAGATAGCATAGACTTTTGTTTTGGGCACGTCGGCAATCACCGCCAAACCGCCGTTCATGTCACCGTAGAGGGTGCAGTATCCCACCGCCATCTCAGACTTGTTGCCCGTGGAAAGGAGAAGATAGCCAAACTTATTGGCGATCGCCATCAGCAAATTGCCGCGAATACGAGACTGAATATTTTCCTCGGCGACCCCAAATTCTGTTCCGGCAAATAGGTCGGCAAAGGTCTCATCGTAGCCCTTCATCAAGGAACCAATGGGCAGGGCTTCGGTGCGAATGCCAAGATTTTTTGCCAGGTCTGCCGCATCCTTGATGGAGTGGTCAGAACTGTAGGGCGAAGGCATCAGCACCCCCAGCACATTGTCTGCTCCTAGCGCTGTTGTGGCGATCGCCGCCACCAGCGCAGAATCGATCCCACCGCTGAGGCCAATCACCGCCTTCGAAAAGCCACATTTGCGAGCATAGTCGCGCACTCCTAACACCAGAGCCGCCCAAAGTTCCGCCTCGATACCATCAGGCTGAGGGGCGATCGTTCCCTGCGCCAAATCTCCACTGCTCGACTCGACCTCCACATAGCAAAGGTCAGGGGCAAATGCTTGTGCCCGACAAACCAGAGTTCCGGCTCGATTAAAAGCCACGCTGCTGCCATCGGAGATAAGGTCATCATTGCCGCCAATTTGATTGACATAGAGCAAAGGCAGCTGATAGCGCTGAGCCGCATGGCTCAACATCGCTTCTCTCAGCTTTTGTTTGCCGGCACTGTAGGGAGAACCTGAGAGATTCACAATTAGCTCAGCTCCCTGTTCGTGCAAATCGTTGAGAGGATTTTGGCGATAGTTCCGCTTTCCCCAAAATTCCTCGTCGTTCCACAAATCCTCACAGATGGTCACACCAATCCGTATTCCATCCAACACGAACATGTTGTTGCTGGAATGCGGTGCAAAGTAGCGATCGTCGTCAAACACGTCATAAGTCGGCAACAGACGCTTGTGGAAACTCTGCTGATGTTGCCCTTTTTCCAAAAGCACAATGCTGTTAAACAACGACTTTTCGCCCTGCTCGTGCGATCGCTCATTGGGTTCTGCCGTTCCCACCAACACCGCCAACCCCGGAGGCAGGTCACGAGCGAGTTGAGCCATCGTATCTGCCATCGCCTTGACAAAACTGGGCTGCATCAACAAATCGCGAGGAGGATATCCCGAAATCGACATCTCTGGGGTCAGCATCAATCGGGCTCCTGCCGCCGCCGCCTCATGAGCTGCGTCAAGAATATGCTGGGCATTGCCAATCAGATCTCCGATTTTGGGATTGAGTTGGGCGATCGCAATTTTCATAAGTTTGGAGGAAATTGGAACGGGAAGAGCGGAAAAAAATCGGTGTCACACGAAAAGCTAAACAAAAACCAACGGTTTGTCTTTGAGATGTGCGAACTTGTCAGCATCAAATCGATAAAGACTCGCAGGTCGTCCGGCTCCTCTAGAAGCTTTGGTGCCTGTGTCTGTGAGAAAACCCAACTTCAGCAACCGCGTCCGAAAATTGGAGTAATCTGAAAAATTTTCTCCCAAGACAATCGTATAGAGCTGATACAGATCGCTCAAGGTGAAGGCTTCAGGCAATACTTCAAAGGCAACCGGACTATATTCCAGCTTGTTGCGTAGCCGATAGTAGCCATATTGAACAACTTCATTATGGTCAAAGGCGAGGGTGGGCAACTGCTCCACCGGATACCAAGCAATGCCGCTGACCCCATCTGCAATCAAACTAGCTTCGGCAAAGCGCACCAGAGCAAAGTAGCTGACCGATAAATAGCGCACCCCAAAGCTGTCTTCGGCTTCGCGCGGATCACGCCCCGGCCCTCCAAACGTATAGAGCTGTTCTAAGTAGAGATTGTTTGCCCGCATTTTTTCAGACAAAACCCGATACGCAGCATCTTCTAGCGATTCGCCCTGACGCACCAGAGTTCCGGGCAAGCTCCAAGACCCCAAAAAGGGGCGATCGCGCCGCATTACGAGCAGCACCAGCAGTCGATTTTGGTCGGTATCTACCGAAAAGATCACATTGTCAACGCCGACCTTAAAGTCAGCGAGGGTGGGTTCGGCTACCGAGTGGGCAGGTTTTTTCTGGAGGTTTCCTGACATTCGTATAGCTGTTTTTCGTGAATGTAATCCTGCACAAGTGGAATGACGCTGTTAGCATCTTTGGCTTCGCGATAGGCCGTCGAAGAAACGGGCAGTCCCTTCATATTGGCGATCGCCACTGCGCTACTCAAGCGTCTCAGGTGATCAACATCCTCTTGACAAATAGCATAACCAGGACGAGGAATCACCAGCAGACTGACTCGACTCAGCAACTCTTCTGACCGATACCAGCTTGGGATTTTGGCAGTCAAATCTGCGCCAATCACAAGGGTGAGACCTGCATCGGGCCAGGTTTCCTCTGCTCGCTCCACGGTTACCAGCGCCTTCGGACTACTCAATCTCTGGTCGCAGTGGATGTTGTGCCGAGGCGGACGAATATCGTCGATCAACAGCTGGAGCATCATCGCTCGATGCTCCAGCGGCGTTTGATGAGTTTTAAACGGATTATCCGATGCCCAAACCCGTACCTGATTATAGTGATAGGACAGCCAGTTGAGAATCGTCTGATGTCCGGCAGTGGGCGGATCAGCACTGGTTCCAAAGAGCGCAATGTGCATCATAAGAAAATCATGAGGAACAGGACAGTGGAACAGGTCGCTTGAAAACTATTCGATAAGAGTTCACCAAGGGCAAACCGCAGCAAGACTGAAGGCAAAGATGAGCCGATACAACACAGCTAGTTCGATTTAGTATAGTGCGATTGAATCTGCTGCTGTGTCCGCTCGGTGAGCTGTTGCAGCGCATCAGAGATTTCTACCGGAGCTAAACCAGGCTGACGAATCTGACGCAGAGCCGCAGGCAAGCTCTTGACAGATTCTCTAGTGCGACGGGCGATCGCCCCCAACTCTTCTGGAACCTGGACTCGCTCCCCTTCGATCATCACGGTCTGAAGAAGAGGAGTATAGCTGGATTGACCCTGCCCACTTGATGATTTTGAGTCTGTCTGATCCTCCAGTTCATCAATGAGTTCATCAATGAGACAGAGGCGATCGCCCACTATCTGACCTGACTCATCCCACTGGCGCAGAATCTGTTTTCGTCCAGGATAGGTGACTTTGCCGCTAGAGATTTTCATCATGGCTTTGCCATCGACTTCAACCAGCTTGTAAACGCCGTTGACAGGTGTTCCCGTCACCAGCTTTGTCCCAATTCCATAACCATCAATCTCAGCACCTTCTTGTTTCAGCCGCGCAATCTCATATTCATCCAAGTCGCCACTCGCGAAAATTAGAGTATCGGGGAGGAGCGATCGCACCTGCTGAGACAGACTAACCAGTTCCCCAGAATCTAACCTAACGGCTCTGATGGGCGATCGCTCTCCTGCTTCAACCTGCTGTGCCAACCGCTGTGCTGCTTCGATGCTGTCAAACGTGTCGATCAGCAACGCCGCGTCAGGAAAGTAGCGATGAAAAGCCGTAAATGCTTCATCTTCGTTGCCCTCCAGAGCAGAGAGTGCCATCACCAGAGCATGAGCCATAGTGCCGCTCGGCGTTTGCCCTAGCTTGAGCGCTGCAAGCACGTTAGAAGTCCCGTCAAGACCACCAGCGATCGCCGCTCGTGCCGCCCACATCGCCCCCTGGGGACTAAACGCTCGACGAGTGCCAAATTCGAGCAGCTTGGCATCATCTCCAGCCTGGTCGCGGATTCGAGCCGCCCGAGTCGCAATCAGAGTTTGATAATTAATAGTGTTCAATAAATAAGTTTCGACGATTTGAGCCTGCCATAGAGGAGCCTCAACCCGCAGCAATGGTTCATTGGCAAACACTGCCGTGCCTTCAGGAACCGCCCAAACAGTCCCCTCAAAGGTCGCCTGCTCCAGCACAGACCAAAATCGTTCTGGAACGTGGACAAACAATCCTGTCGCCTGAAGCGCCTGAATTTGCTGGGGGCTAAACTTCAGTTGCTGTAGATAGCTCAGAGCCTGCTCTAGCCCTGCGGCAACCAGGTAGCCAAAGTCTTGAGGCAGCTTTCGCACAAAAAGTTCAAAACTAGCCGTGCGCTGATCTAGCTTTTCCCCGACATAGCAAGCAGCCATCGTGAGCTGGTAGAGATCGGTGAGCAAGCTAGCATCAGCTACCGTTAAGTCGAGATTTTGGAAATCGATCATAGGCTGAGAGAGCGTCGTCGTCATAGTGAAGCCCCATTGTCAGTATTGTGACGCGCAGTTGTCGAACTGAGCTGCTATTGAGAACAATATGGTTTAAAAAGAGCAGTCATTCAGATAACCAAAAATCCAATAGCGGCTTAAGCCGTAAATTAAGCCGTAAATATAAACGCTCGAAGGGATTGCATTTGCTAGCAAGATTTACCTGAATCAAGACAGCACCCATTACTTGAATGCCCCTATTTCATTGGTGATCAGAATGCATCCTTCAATTATAGTAATTTTTACCAAATTGTAAACATATAGATTTGATGAATATGATGTAAATTCAGGTAAATAAGCGTTTCTATTGAGCTGGAGAAGGCTGTGCGATCGCCCCTAGTAGCAGTCGATGTTTTTGAGATAGGCACTGGTGAATACAATGCCGAAAGGTTCTTTAGAAAAAGCTTTAGGAGAAATATGCATCTATTGAAAAACGGCAATAACAATGAGCAAGCTACTTGAGTGCCTTGCCAATCGAGTCTCGGCTTAGACTGATTTACATCCCGACTTATATCGTAAATAACTAAAATCCAGAAAAGTCTACCCATTGCATCATTCACCGCTGCTCAATTCCAGAACGGCTGCGAAAAAAGTGGATCTACGTGCATGGCGATCGCCCCAGGTCAAATCGATTAATCCAGAAATTATCAGGTTTGTCCATCAATACGTTGTTCGTCAATTGAGGTTCAACGTTGACGGGGCATGAGTTAGTGCAAGACTGCCACCGATAAGAGAGTAGTCTAATGACGCAGACTCATAGTCGAACATGCTCACAGATCGATAAAGTGACGGCACATATCTGCAAAACCCAGGTCTTTTCTGCGAAACCCAGGCTGTTTTACACAGTAGAGTGCTCGCGCAAATCACTATCTACCTCTTTCACTCGCTGTTGCTTAGGCGCTGATTGCCCTCGTTTCATTAGCACGTAAGCGGCGGGGACAAAGTAGAGTGCTAGCAGCGTTGCGCCTGCGATACCACCGGAAATGGCGATCGCCAGCGGTTGCCAAAAGGGGTCTCCCCCGGCCAGCAGCGGCACAAAGCCAATCATTGTCGTTGCTGTGGTCGTGACCACGTGGCGCGTTGCTTTGAGCAAGACCCTATGCACCTCTCTGGGGTTGCCGTGGCGAGCTTCGGGGTCTTCGTTAAACGCTGTGAGCACCACAATCGAGTCGTTGATGGCCACCCCAATCAGGCCCATAGTGCCGACGATCGCCATAAAGCCCAGCACCGACCCAAATAGCTTCAGCGACAGCACGGCCATCCCAATCGAGCCCACTGCCACCACTGCAATAATGCCCGCTTGGCGAAACGACCCCAGCGATAGCACCAGTGCTACAACTATACCCAGCAGCAGGATGGGAATAAACAGCAGCAGGTTGCCCATGGCGTTGCTCTGCTCTTCAGATTCGCCGCCGAACTCATAGCGGTAGCCAGGGGGCAGCTCAAAGTTGACTTCAGCCAGCCGCGACTGGAGCGCCGTCAGCACCGTACTTGGCAGGACACCAGCAGTGATAAACGCCTGCACGGTATTCACGCGCTGTTCGTTGCGGCGGGCAATACTCGCCAACTGGGGCACCAGCTCAAATTCACCCAGGGCCGAGGTGGGGCGAAAGCCTCTATCCTGAGCCTGGTCGGGCCGCAGATCGAGGGAGGCCAGAGTGTTTAGACTGGCGCGATCGGCATTGGCCAGCCGCACGCGCACGGGCAAGTTTTCGGTCGATTCCAAAATGGCACCCCCCGTAACCCCCTCAGAGTAAGCATCGAGCTGCTGGGCGATCGCCGTATTGGTCAATCCGGCCTGGCGCACCTGCTCGTTATCTAGGTCAAGCCCTAACTTGGGCTGCCCCTCAGTCAGATCATCGCGCACGCTCACCACATTGGGGATAGTGGTCAATATGGCTCGCACGTCCATGCCCAGGCGGCGTAGCTCGTCTAGATTGGGGCCGTAGATGCGCATCTCGACGGGGGCATCGAAGGGTGGCCCCTGCTGGAACTTTTGCACGATTATCCGCGCCGACGGAAACAAGTCGCCTAGCTCTCCCTGGAGTTCTCGCACTAGGGATTCTACGCCGTCTTCAGACTTGAGTTGCACCATCGCCTGGGCGTAGTAGGGCTGGTTTTCGCGCGAGCTTTGAATATTGTAATAAAACCGAGGGGCGCTCTCGCCCACAAACCAATAAGCATCCTGGACATTTTCGTGGGCGAGGATCACGTCTCGCGCCTGAAGCGCTTTTGCGCGGGTCTGCTTGATGGAAGTCTGGGAGGCAAACTCAATTTCGACCTGGAACTGATCGCGATCGACCAGGGGGAAAAACTGGTTCTCTAGGGTCGCGGCTGAGATAAAGCCAACCAGGGGAATGGAGAGGACAATGGCGATCGCCAGCAGCGGTCGAGCCGTCGCCCGTTGGGTTGACCAGCGATAGGGACGCGCTAGCCAGGGTAGATCTAGGCCATCGTTCCACCAGGCCCCCGGCTTGGTCAAAAATCTTAGGACTTTGCCTTGCGGCTTTCTCTGCGGTTGATTGCTGTGACCTAACATCCGCGCCGCGAGGACGGTAATCAGGCTCAGAGAAATGGCCAGCGATGAGATCAGCGCCAAAATTACCCCTAAGGCGATTGTGCCGACAAACTCTCCAGCCGCACCCGGCAGCAGGTAGATGGGCAGAAAGGTCAGCACCGTCGTCACTGTTGAGGCCAGCAGCGGCACCTTTAAATAGTTCACCGTCTGGGTGGCGGCGTGGAGCGGCTCGGCCCCGGCTTTGATGTCGGTCTGAATCTCATCGACGACAACGATCGCGTTGTCGATCAGCAGGCCCAGGGCAATAATCAGCCCGGTGACCGACATCTGGTGAACGGGGACGCCCAGCACAGACATCAGGCCAAATACGGCAAATATGGTGAAAGGTAGCGCCGTGCCAATCACCAGCGCCGATCGCCAGCCCATGGTCACCACGGTGACGCCGATGACCAGCAGCGCCGACATCACCAGGTTGCCCATTAGCGTGCTGATCCGGTTTTCGACGTAGCCGCTCTGGTCAAAGATCACGTCTAGGCTGATGCCCTCCGGCAGGCGGTCGCGAAAGTCATCCGCCGCTGCTCGGGCCTGGGTGGCCCATTGGTCAATGCGCAGGCCCGACTGCATCATCACGCCAACTACCACCGCAGGCTTACCACTGACAATGGCCTCGTCGCTAAGGGGGTAGCGAATGCCCCGGCTGACGCTGGCGATGTCGCTGAGCCGGGTAAACTGGCCGCTGCTAGTGCGAATCGGGATTTGGCGAATCTGCTCGGTAGTCTCTAGCTCGCTCTCGACTTCAATGGCAACGGTCTGCTCAGGCGTGCGCAGCTGTCCGGCGCTGGCTTTGGCGTCGCTAAGACTGACCTGGTCGGCCAGCCCCTGGGCAGACAGCCCCACCCCAACCAGCTCCGGCGCGTTGATTTCCACCAAAATTTCTTCGCTGGGGTTGCCAAAGAAATTAACATCCTCGGTGCCGTTGAGCGATCGCATCGTCACCCCCAGTTCTTCGGCGTAGCGGTGCAGCAGAGCGTAGTTTGGCTGATCCGGTAGCTCCCACGTCACCGAAGCGACGAAGGTATAGGCCTTCAGCAACACCTCCGAGAACTCCGGGTCAGCCGCCCCAGCAGGAAACAAAACTGCCGCGTCATCCATGGCGTCTCGCGCCTTTGACCAAATCGGCTGGACATTTTTGATCGAATCCGATAGCTCGACAGATACGCTAGAAAACCCCACCCGCGAGTCCGATTCGATCACATCGATCTCGTCAATCTCGGCCAGCTCTTCTTCGAGTACCGTAGTCACCAGTGCCTCGACCCGCTCCGCACTGGCACCGGGAAAAGCGGTCGTGATCACCGCCACCCGCGACACTAATTCTGGATCTTCCTGGCGCGGCAGGGACTGGTAGGCAGAGAACCCCCAGCCGAAGATCAAAATGATGGTGAGGATGAGCAGGCGGATGTTGGTAAAAAATGGGCGAACCATAAGAAATTAAGAGAGATGAGGGGAAAGCGGGAATTCAAAAGTATGAATTCGAAATTTTGAACGTTGAACTAATTCAGGGGCCGGACGCGCTGGCCTGGAACCAGGCGGTGAACGCCGCTGGCGACGATGCGATCGCCCGGCTGGAGTGTCCCCTGAACCAAAGCCCGGTTACTCTCCTGATGCAGAATCTCGACGGCTTTGGGCTGAGCTTGGTAGGTGGCGTCTTCGCCTGCCGTTTCGCTCTCAGTGGGCACCACGACATAGACACTCCACAGACCGCGAATGTCTTGGGCCAGGGCCTGGGTTGGCAACCAAATGCCGCCAGTTGCTATGGTCTCGGTTAGCTCTACCCGCACGGTTTGCCCTGGATTGATGCGAGGCAGGGCGGCCTGTTCAAGCTGAAAGACGACGATTTGGGTGCGGGTATCGGAGTCCACTTCGGGCAGCAGAGATTTGACGGTGGCACTGTAGCGTTCGGTGCCT
>CAKZMO010000525.1 GCA_937128595.1 uncultured cyanobacterium
AGAAATATAGCAATGCGCAGATAGGTTAGGACAGAGATTGATGGAGAAGCCGCGCGGTGCGCGGCTTCTCCATCAACTATTGGTTTTATATCAGCGCGTAGCACTATAGACAACACACACGGCGGATTATCGAACCTCATACGATAATTGACAAGCAAAGGCTGCTCGATACATCTGCTTATTCAACATGGCTCTCATTGCACCCACTTAGTGAATGAACATCAACTTGGCAAGAGTGAGCCGTGATATCTCTAAATCGAGCAGGCAGCTTGTCTTTATGGACTAGCTTAGCTAGAGCAATCGCTCGTAATGAGGTGAACGTTTTGCCGTAGCTTTCGCAATTCTTGATGACACCGAATCAGCGCCCAAACCAGGATGAATGTAAACTGTGTGGTTGCAATGATGGAAAAATCTCGTAGACTAACGGCGATCGCTAGACAAAGAAATACAAATAGATAGACTCGAAATAACTGTGTTTGCATCTCGCTTCGCTGCCCTCCACATCGATAGATAATGTAGGGAACCCAGTCAAGTAGCGTTTGCACAAACATCAAAACAGTGCCTACGAGGTTAATAGACACAACAACGAGGATTGAGAAATATTTGCAGTATTGCAAGATGGGATAGATCCAGATTCGAGTTTGCTCATCCAAATAGTTATAGGCCACATAGGTGAGGCGCGTGAACCCTAATATCCCAAACCATAGGGCAAGCTTTGTTGCGAGCAGTGAAATACTGATAGCGGCTGCAATATCGAGATTTTTCCAGCTTTGAATATCCCAATCTAGAGACCCACTCAGCTGAATGAGTGCAAGACCTGGAATGGAAAGCAAGGCTGCCCAAATCCAAGGCTCCCACTCATTCATCTTTCCTTTGTATTTATGGTAAGTCTTAGATAGAGTTGGGTCTTTCTCATACTTTTCAGCAACCCGATCGTTTTCCCAATATCCTACTTCGTAGATACACCAAAATGCGATCGATAGGAGCACAATTCCAACGCCATGAACAATAGGCATTGGACTCGACCAGCTAATTGCTAATAACCAGATGACAACATGATCTTTTAGAATATATTTTTTAACTGCTTGTTCTCCAGGACGCTTCACTTTCTCAGAATAGAAAAGCGGTAGATACGCATCCGTCATCGCAGGAATATAGGTGGCGTCTTCCCACTGCACGAAGAAAGAATAATCTGCAATCTCTAAGTAAGAGCGATCGTCTAGAGAATCTGTGACGAAAATAGTGTGGCGAATTTCTGAATCGCTAAGTTGCCTCTGCATTAGCTGTTCTTTCGGGGCTGTGCGATCGATGTAGCCTTTCCAAAATCGACAACCGATAGTTTGATCAATAGTAAGGGGTAAATATTTAGCAATAGGGTTAACAATAAAGTTAAACCCTTTAGTTACAATAATGACTTTTGAATTAGGTCGCTGTTTAATTGCTTCAATCAAATCTTGGTTTGCGTAGGTCTGTGCAAGACGCTTAGCATGCTTTTTCCAAAAGAGGAGATTCCACGGGAATAGAATGGTGAGTACGACAACCCGAAACCAGTCTCTGTTTTCTTGTCCTCCTAGGGCTGTTGGAAACCAAGTCCAGGGCTTAATCGCGTCAAGAAATATAAGCACGATTGCACCAATAGTTCTAGGCGCGATCGTATTTAAGAACTCTTCAGTAGAATTTCTAAGTAATAGAGTTTCGTCAAAATCTACTACGATTGAGTGTTCGTAAGTCTCTTGTCGGATAAATTGAACAGTTTCCTGGGGTGTTTTCTGCGAGAGCTTTTCTGATGTTTGCTTAAGCATATTCATGGTGATTATAGTCAATTCATTGAATGTGCTAATCGATATTTAAATAAGGTGTTTGAGCATCGATATAAAAAATGCAAACAAAGAGTAGGTCGCTAATTCATTAGATTAGCTCTTTGCTTTTAGATAGCAGCTTTTTCTTAAAATCAGGCTGCATTCTGAAAAAAACATTCAATCTAACTTGAATCAAAGGCAATAGATTTTGAGAACTCGGCGTTGAGCTTTCAGAAAATAATGCCTCAATGAGAGAGAAAATGGCGTCTGCGGGTGTACTTATATTTGGAAGTTCACAGACAGAGGTGTGAAGTTTATCTCGACTTCACAAGATTTCCTGAGACAGGGTTCAGAGTGTCAGCTTCATTCTTTTAACGTGGGTTTCTACAGCATAATTTTGGAATCATGTACGTTGACCAGATTTTTCCCAAAATTGTTCTCTAATCTATACCCACAAAAAATTGGAATGGTTTTCTGACGGATGAAAGCCTTATCAGGGCTGCAAATTTAGGGAATTTGATGAATTGCTAACTTGTTAACGAAACGTTGCATTGACGTGATTTGTTTGTTGAAACCATATTAGACGCCATAGACACTACTCCAAGTCGTGAAGAGAAAAACGACGAAAGCGATGAGAGCTAGTAACCCTTGCAAGATGTTGCCAACAACCGTGCCCACTACGATCGCCATGCCGACTCGAATAGACTGTTTGATGCGAGGGATGATTTGAAGTTCGCGACGGTGAAGAAACTCTCCGACGAAGGCTCCTAAGACCGTTCCGATGAGAATGCCGAAAATGGGGCCACCAACGGGTAAAGCAGGAATCAATCCGAAGAAGCCGAGCACCATTCCGACGATCGCCCCGGTTTGTCCCCACTGGCTTGCTCCTACTCGCTGAGCACCAATAATGCCTGCAAGGTAATCGACAGTCACACTCAACACTAAGGCAGCGATCGCCACTCCCACTGCCCAGGACAGCCCAATGAAGCCTTTGACCAGTCCCCAGATTACAACGGATGCCAGAATTAGGGTCATGCCGGGTAGAGCCGGAACAAAAGCGCCAACGACGCCCGCCAGAGACAACAGCAGCAAAAACCAATACAACCCGATCTGCCATAGGTCAGCCGAGGCTAGCGGTGCAGTGATATCAGTAAAGAGAATGGAAAGCCGAGTCCAAAGATAGCTCGACTGGGTAAGAAAACCGTGCCAAAAGCTGGCGATCGCACTAGCTATTCCATGCCAGATTGCTGAAACAGTCTGCTGAATCGAATGCCAAGTAGAGACGATACGATCAGACCAAGAGATGGAAGTCGGCTCTATTGGAGGATTGGGAGTAGAGGTGGTCATTGAATCGTGATAGAGAGGAATAGGGAGAGGAATAGAAATACAAAGGCGCGTCTAAAAAGTTCAGCCCCATTAATAACAGGATGCATCATACCGATGGTGTGCTCTCTTGAGCCGATCGCACCATTGAAGAGACGGTGTCACGGGGCAACAAGCGTATGAGCAATGCTGTCAGCCGATTTTTGAACCCATGAATCACAACAGTTTTGCCCTGGTTAAGGGCTTCATAGCCAAAGCGAGCCACTTCTTCTGATGTTGGCAGGGGTTTTCCGTTCACCAGTTTTGCCTCTCCTAAATCTGCTGCCGCCTGAAAACCCGACTCCGTTGGCCCAGGACAGAGAGCTGTTACTGTGACACCTGTTCCCTTGAGTTCGTTGGCGATCGCCTCCGTAAACGACAGCACGTAAGCTTTAGTGGCAAAGTAGACCGACATCAGTGGCCCTGGTTGAAATGCAGCCGTAGAAGCCACGTTGAGAATCTTGCCACGACTCCGCTTGACCATTGCCGGGAGAAATAATCGAGTCAAATGGGTTAAAGCTACAACATTGAGTTCGAGCATGTCATGCTGTTTGCCCCAATCTGATTCAACGAAATGGCCATAGCTGCCAAATCCAGCATTGTTGACTAGAACATCAATTTCGATCTGTTGTGCTGCTAGGGTGTCGTAAATGGATTGGGCGACCTGAGGTTGAGATAAGTCGTGAACGAGAACCGTAACGCGGCTGGAGTAGGTTGTTTCGAGCTGCTGTTTGAGAGTGGTCAATTTGGCTTCGCTGCGGGCAACCAGCACGAGATGATAGCCATCAGCAGCAAAGAGACGCGCTAGTTCATAACCGATACCGCTAGAGGCACCCGTGATGAGGACAGTTTGGGGAGAAGAAGTGTGAGTCATGGAGCAAAAGAGCCAGAGCAGATTTACATGTACTTTTCCTAGCATGACGAATGGAGTGTCAAATGCACAACGTCCACCTGAATGAGCCAGACAGGCGAACAGAAAGGGGGAATAGAGGCTCCGGTGTTGCGCATTCGAAGAATGACTTGGGTCGGGGCATGGCAATGCACTTTTTTAGCGTGATGCTCTGCTAGATCCCCCTAAATCCCCCTTAATCAGCGGGACTTTGAACCAGCCTTGAAAAGCCCCCTTGATTAAGGGGGCGGCGACAGCGGGGGATCATACGCTTGCGCTAAACAAATACTGCTGTGCAACGCCGAGCCTCCCTTCGGGGCTTAGCCAATCCCTCCATTGAATTTACTGAAAGAGGGGCTGAAGGCGCGATCGCACTTCAGGACTCGCGCTTCAGGACGTCAAAGATCAGATGAACGCGCCAGTCGTTCTCACTTTCTGGGGCTTCGTGGGGTGCTTTGTTGTTAAACCACCATAGCTCTCCTTCGTGCATTCGCACCCATTCATCTGCCGCACCCAAGACACTGCCTGTCGTACTCTTCAACACAAGATGGTAGCGATCGCGCATCTGATAATAGTCCCCATGATCAATGTGGCGATAGACTCGACCTTGAGGAGCTAATCGCACCACCGTCACTCGCCCTAATTCGCCACCCATAGACGCTGCAAAGTCCTCTGTCCATCCTAGGATCG
This sequence comes from uncultured cyanobacterium, assembly GCA_937128595.1. Taxonomy (GTDB): domain Bacteria; phylum Cyanobacteriota; class Cyanobacteriia; order CAKZMO01; family CAKZMO01; genus CAKZMO01. Next base: position 4,741 of record CAKZMO010000525.1, read on the forward strand.
TCGGAAAGTGCTTTGCCATTGCTGTGCAGCGGCTCTCATGGACGTCATTGCTGTTGGTCACACCCGCAGGAAACGGTTTGACCGCACTGCGGAGATAAATAGAGTTGGTTTCACGCTGCACTTTCACACGATCTTGACGGCTCGTGTCGCGGAGCCAGTAGTGGGCATTGGCCTCTAGTTCCGTGAGAAGCGGGCGCAGATCAACGGCAGCGTCTAGCAACTGGAAGTGATGTAAGTGCGATCGCGCCTCGCCTTCAGAAATTTCTCTTGGGTTTTCCTGGGGA
>CAKZMO010000526.1 GCA_937128595.1 uncultured cyanobacterium
TAGGCTTAAATTCTCACAACCCTCCACAGATTGTCCCAGTCGTGCTCGCAGCCTACGTGGATAACTCCACTGCCATTGTGGTTCATCACGGCGTGCCATCTATGCCTACCCTCCCTCACTGCTTTTCCAACCCTTCGCATCCACAAACCGCTTCAGCCAACCAGCAAACACAATCGCCTCACTTGTAGCCCGGCGATAGTTCTCAGTGCTTGTCTCCATGATATAGTTCATCAAATTCTGGTCAGTCTTGAGCATAATTTGCAACCACGCTTCCAGATGCTCCATCAATCGACTCTGGGCAACGTTATCCTTTGATTTGTGAAATGCAACAGTATTTGCCAGCCCATTGATCTGGATCATCGCCGCCAGTTTGCGTGCCTGTGTACCATATTCACCACGCACTTTTTTATCTTCTTTTTGAATTGACTCAACCGACTGCCATGCTTGATAGGCCCGTTTTTGCTCGGTTGTCTGCCGTTGTGAAGGTTGACCTTGTAATGTCATATTTATTCTCCCCACCGCAACGTTACAAAGCCGTAGCCAACAGTCTCATCTGCACCAATCTGGATTTTTCCAGGCAGATTCCCCGCCAGCCAGTTCATCACGTCACTATCGGTACTACCAGCACTGAAACTCGGTGCGCTATCAAGGGCATCAGTAGTCGCACGCGGTTTATTGCTGACTACCGGTACGTAGAGCAGAGTCTCCGGTGGCAGCAATTCTTGTGTAAATAATGCCCCATCCACAACGGTCTTTGTGTCGCGGTCCAGGCGGATGCGAGTGATGACCTGTGTGGCATAAGTGGCGAAATCACGGAAGTCATCATCACGCAGGACCACCAACCGTTCACGCATCGCCTGCCGGTAGTAGGCAAATTCATCACTGGCTGGTATAGCATTTTCCGCCAGCCAATTCGCCCAATCGGTCACTGACTGTAACCCTGAAGCGCGGTAGAGATATTCTTCCAACACCACATCATCACCGTCACTCACCACACCTGCACTACTAACCAGAGCTGTTGTCTGGTTCTCATCCATCGGTGGCTCTGGTGGCACAATCGGTGGACGCTGTGCAAAGGTCGTGCCCACATCCCGTGTAAACCGGGCGAGCACCGCCGGAGAAGTGACCCATGCAAATACGCCACGCAATGACCGCACTGGGAACGCCAGTATCCGCGCATCCCCAAACGAAGCTGCACCCGCGTAGTCAGGAATTTCCTCTGGACCAAATACAACATTTATATCTGGATGGTCTTGTGCACCCGCGAACTGCACCCGTAATGCACTGCGGATCGCGCCCTTAATCCCTCCACTTTGGATCATCGGGTAGTTCGTCGTCACCTCACGTTGGATCGGTAGATCGACTGCACCCAATCCAGATCCGGTGCCAGCATGTAAAGCCGTTTCCGTATAAATCAACAAGGTTTTTGTCAGGCTCATCGTGCCCCCCATTCCCAGCTTCCATAGATAAATTCACCAAAACCTAGAGGTAATAGTGGTAGACTGTCCTCCGGTTGATCTACCAGCGGTGAAGACACTTTCGCGTTATCTGCCCGCGCCGCATCAAACAGCATTACACTCCCGGCGGGCAGATAGCGATAGATCGAACGCGGTTTGCGTTCCGACAGGTTCCAACCACCTATCGACAGTGCATTCCCATAACTTGCACTAATCAGCGACTGCCTCACAACGTCGTTCTGCATGATCGGTAGCGTTCCACCTGCAAAGTAGGTCGGTGTCAGAAAAACGACTTTATACTTGTCATCAGGCGGCTGTGACGGAAACGACTGTGTATACAGGTCATTGTCATTCAGGCGGCTGATCACCGCCATATGACCCTCCCCGCCGAAGCGCATCGTGTGATGTTGGCTATTGGCGAATAGGGGTGCCAGCGGCGAGTCATCAGGTAGCCACACCACCAACGCCACATCTGTTTGCAGGCGCACGAACTTCGCAGCGTACAACAAACCATCACTAACACTGCGCTGTGTTTGATCGATACCGATGCCGGTTCGATACTCGTAGCAGAACAGTTCTTCCTGCTCAACACCCTCTACCGAACGCCCCTCCACATAGTCATAAAGGTCGCTTTCGGTGAGCCACAGCGGACGATCCGGGGCTTCCTCATCCGGGTCAACGTCTAGCCCATGTAGGGACAATCCATCTACCCGGACTTGTAGATCTTCCACAGGCGATGGCACTCGCCAGCGCCCACGTCCGTCACCCACTAAATCTGCTGGAAAGGGAAACAGACGCTCATAGGCGTTACCTGTGCGCCGGACAAGATATGGTCCACCCATACGAAATCCGCCGAGATCATCCGGCGTGCCAATAGCTTCGATTATGCGTGGGTCAGTTATCGCACCCGCCCACTTTATATCGGATTGCTCAATATAGAGTGCCCGCAGCATCCCCTGTACAGTAAATGCCGAAGGCGGAAACAATGATTGTGCTGCGTTGTTCTCCCCTGCGTTAAAGGGACGACCATCACGGAACATCAATACATCCAAAGGGTCAACTAACAGCCACACCCGGCACCTCCATCTGTGACAAAAATCGCGCAAGTTCAATCAGTGTGGCCACCGCGTGCCAGTTCTGACCATCTGGTGCGAATTCGGCAACGTCAATCAGACTGTCTCGCAGCTCCAATAATTCCTCTTTCGTAACCTTGCGGTCTCGTTTTTTGGAGTCATCAAGATTGCCCAGGCGACGGTCAAATATACGCTTGAAAGCATCATGCCGTAATTGACCGGGGATGCCAAGAACAACCCGCTCACGTCGTTCATCAGTGAATATAGGTACCGTTGCATAGATAAAAGGTGACATCTCCACCGCCAACTGCCGAGAAATCCATCCCGCCCGCATATTTGTGATGAGTTTACCGATCACCGGCACAACCGCCTGTGACTCATGCCATTTCATCGTAGCGGAACGGGACTCCCCAGAACGCCGCAAAAAAGACACACTGAATGCCGCTTTTCCGTCTATAGCCTTAGCCTTGGCTTCGGCATCACGGGCGGCCTGTAATGCATCACTTAAATTATGCGTATGGTGAACAATAGCAATTCCAGCACTCATCGTGTTGCCGATAAGGGTATCGAATTCACGAGAAATGCCATCGACAGCAGTCAAGGCATCTGATGCCGGGACAAGTGCCAGTACATCATCGCCACCACAATAGATTAGCCTTCCGGGGATGTTATCCTCAATCAGTGGACGAACCTTCTCACCGGCGAAATTTAGCAACTTTGCGCTGAGTTCGTGATGCTGAGACTCTTTATCAAAGTCACGCACCCTGTCTCCCATCCCGTCACCATCCATATGAATGATTGCGTAATATGGCGTCGGACGTGTTCTAGCAGCTTTGACCAGTGCCAGCAAAGCCGCCTTTGCTTCCCGGAGTGCTGCCTGTGCTGTCGGCTTCTTCATAACCTCGTCATCCACACCCGTGTACTCGCGTACCGTGCGCGGAATGAGCGTGTCTTCATATAACCAGTCACCATCAAAGCTCAGGAAGCGGTGCAGCAACCCATGCGGTTCATCCCATGACAGCCCCATTTCATGCACAAGGTTCTCAATATAGGGGAAGTGTTCACGGTTCGGTTTACCATTGCGAGTGAAATACAACGTATCACGTTTCACGCCGACCGCTGCCATCAGAGCTTCCAGTTTTGTCAAATAGGTATCAACTGCACTGCGCACATTATCATCATCCCACTGACGAATAATCGCGGCGCGGAACTGAACACAGGCAATGCTACTGGTTGATGGGAAACGGGCTTCTCGATAGGCAGGGTCAACCTCATGAATGAGGCGCTTCACCGTACTGATAGCACATAGACGCTCACCTTCATTGAACTCCGCCTTGTTCGGGTGACGCTGGCGCACCTCATCCCAGAAAGCACGGACATCACGCAGTGATGCATTGCCACTCGTTTGGTCGTGTAATGCTTCATGCTCACCCGTAATGGAGCATTTGTATCCCGGTTCACCCTGTGCCGTGATGTGGCGAATTCGTTTGCGAGCGTTCATCAGATAGTTAAGACGCTCATTATCCGCCTGATAATCATCGGTGTTGGGCGTATGGACCATGTAAACTTCGAGAAAATCGTTGATCTGTCGGTGCCAGATGTCAGCGTTAAATGCGATACCCAGTTCACCCTCAGGGTTCCTGAGCTTAGTCGACAGATACGTGTGAACATCTTGTGCCAGAGCCGACCAGCCATCATTGATGGCATCACGAACATTCTCCATTACCCGTTCGACATCTTCAGTCGAACAGGCCAGCAGGAAGCGATTGGGATAACTGGCTTCTCGGTTTAGTCTGTCACCAACTGCCGGAATGACTACCCGTGCCTTCTGT
>CAKZMO010000527.1 GCA_937128595.1 uncultured cyanobacterium
GGAGATGTGGTCGTTGCACACACGAGCAATATCACGAATAGTGCATTCTGGGGCGAATTATTCAGCACTGCAACGCGTGTGCGTGGTGGCACAGGCGCAATTATCGACGGTTATGTGCGCGATGTGCGTAAAATTATGGCGATGAATTTTCCTGTTTTTGCAACTGGCATGCGTCCTATCAATTCAAAAGGACGGTGTACTGTCATAGATTATGATGTACCCGTCATCTGTGGTGGTGTGATGGTGCATCCCGGTGACTTGATTTTTGCAGAAATTGATGGTGTTGTTGTTATTCCACAGGCAATCACTACCGAAGTTATTGCACGGGCATTAGAAACAGCGACAAAAGAAAATGAGATGCGCGCCGCATTGTTATCAGGGAAAACTTTGCGAGAAGCGTGGGAAAAATATCAGGTTTTATAAAAGTATAGAGGCAATCCAATGATTGAACATATGAATCAGCAGAAAATTATTGCAAACAGTCTAGGTATCTGGGGGTTTGGTCAGATGGGTTTTGGTATCAAAGGACCGGATGCCATCGCTTATATTGATCTCTGCCTCAGTGATTATATTGAAGAACAGCTTGGAGATTGGTGGCAACGAGCATATCCACCCCCTGTAAACGCTGACTCTATAACAAATGCCGATTATTATTTTATCACGCATGAACACTGGGATCATCTTGACCCGACAACGGTTGAAAAAATTGCTAGTGCCTCGCCACAGGCAAAATTTATCACCAATGGTTGGTGTCGTGAAATTTTGGAAGCTATGTCAATTACCCCTGAGCGCATCATCACACCGGATGTAGGGCAACGCACGCAGATTGACTCCACGTCGATGGTTGTGACGGTGGTGCCTTCTGCCCACTACGACATTGAATATGATGCGGAAAAAGGTCATCGCTGGGTTGGCTTTGTCATTGAGTGGAACGGCGTAACGCTGTATCATGCCGGTGATACGATCATTTACGAAGATTATAATGAGCGTTTGCGCCAGCTACCGTCGATTGATGTAGCAATTATGCCAGTCAATGGACGCGATTATTATCGCGAAACTGATGGCGGGGCAATCGGAAATTTGATGCCAGCAGAAGCCGCTCAACTAGCGAAAAATCATGGCTGGGATATGCTCATCCCCGGACATAATGACCTTTATGCGAATAACGCTATTCCCGATAGCGAGATCGTCGCTGGCTTGAGTAAATATGCGCCGGAACAGAAGTTTAAATTAATGAAGCCGGGCGAATTTTTTTACTACGTCAATCCATAAATATTGGCTAATAATTGGCAGGGGCATCAGTAATTTAGTATTATTGGTCAGACCAAATACCCAAAATGCATTATGTGCCTATAAAGAGCGGTCTAAAAACTTCTTGAGCGAATATTTTAAGGAATAGAATGACATGCACTTAACAGATGAAGAAGTCAAACAATTTCATGAGGATGGTTATTTTTTCACTGGAAAGATTATAGATGACGAGATGCTAAAGGCTCTGCGCGATGAAGAATTTCGATTTCGTACCAATTCTATCTGGGAAGATTACGACGTAACAGTTGCTAAGACGCTTTTTCGCAGTCAATTACAGGCTTACTCCGCCGCTATTCAACATATTGGTCTGGAAGGAAAACACGTTCCAGCTATGCAATAACTCATTGGAGATAATTTAATATTCTGGTTTTCGCAATTTGTCACTAAATTACCGGATTCTAAGTCTGGAAAGAGTGAATTCCCCTGGCATCAGGATAATGGGTACTCAATGGGTTGAAGGCAATCCCATCATGAATACTGACCCATTTGGTTTTCTCCCTTGCGATACCCCAGATGGAGGACAGGATCGTAGTTGCCTAAGTCGAATTGTGGGAAAAATCGAAGAGTTGCAGTATTTCGGTCAAATGATTGGAAATTGGGGTTTGGTGACTGGCGAGCAAACAGGTGGATACTCTGCATCCCATGTTATGCGTCATTACTTGTCTGGCAACGGTGAGACACTATATCTTCCGCACGAAATGATGTCGCCGGAGTTTCACCAGCAAGTTGCGGACATGACGGAAGCATACTTCCGAGGAACAGACTATTTCCGCAATCTGTGTGCTGGCGGTTGTTGCTCGGCATCAACTGGTGATATACAATGGTTTGATAGTGTTATATCCAATGAACGCATTGCACCTACTCAGAATTTCTCTCGTTCCGACCGGCCTGATTGGGTCTCTAAATTACCGGGACCTGCTCGTGACATTTTCCATACAACAGGTCAGGGTACGAATCCGTACTATTCTGCTTTTGGTACGATCACCGTCAACAGTACAGAAGATACGGGGTCAATAGTAAGAGAGGCAAATGGATCATCGGTTACAATTGATGTAAGCACACCTGTTGAATACTATGATTACTATGACTGGTGTTATGGTGAGCCTGACAACCCCAACGCATGTAATGCTGCTGGAACACATCCATATGGGATGAGAGTTGGTCATTTTATTGCAATCGAGGAGGGGGGATTCGCTTCACCTTTCAATTGGTATTCATATGCTGATGTAAGAGTTAGGTTAAGTATCGAATGTGCAGGTTCAGTACCTACTGTAACAGGACGACGAGTTTGGGCTGAATTTATCCCGCGTCCAAACTCACCTATTCGACAACCAGTGTCAGTACCATTTGTTACACGAGATAGCGGTATTTTCATTGATGATTGGCCTAGCGAATCGCAAGCAAGACAGTGTTTCAATGACTACTTGTTTCCCGATGACCCAACAGAGATGGATCATACAGGGATGATAACTTGTAGTAGATAAATGTGACAATATAATAACGGTAGGATAAGTAATCCTACCGTTACACGCCCAAATTCACGAGGATAGAATGTCTGAAATTAAAACAAAATCGACCATTTTAGCTTTGGTTTTGCTTATACTGATATTGCCTGCCTGCCATCACAGAATACTTCAAGACAAATCAGTTGAAGTCCCACAGTACACTGAAATCACACAATTGGGCTTTGCTGATGTCCATTCTATGACATGGAATGGGAGCAATTTGCTCGCATTTGCCAGTTCTTCAACCCGTATCTATTCTCAATTGACTGGAATTGAATATTTACTATCTGAATCTATAGGTTCTAGCAATGATATTGAATGGAATCCTAGTGGGGAATGGTTAGCAGGCGCGGGAGCAACGGTGTGGTTGACGCGAAATGATGAAACAACAGTAGTTCTCGCTCCCATTGAAGAAACTAGATACTACAACGATATTGCTTGGAGTCCCGACGGCAACAAGTTAGCTGCTGCAAGTTCAGGCCGTCCAGATTTTGGGGATCAAAGTGTATGGATTTGGGATGTGAATACAAGTGAGCTAATTGACTCAGTTTCGATTAGTGATTTTCCAGTATCTATAGGTATATCCAGTGAGACCGGATTCTCTGGTGTCCAATGGGATTCATCGGGAACCTTATTATCTATGAGTACAGTAAGTGGGAAAATTGTAATATGGAATCTCTCAAGTCGAGAGCCATTTTCAGTTACTCGGAATGATGAACGTTATCCAGATAATATAGTCTTTAGCCCACACAGCAATGAAGTAGCCTTTGTATTCTCGGAAACAGGGCTTATAGAAATCTGGGATACCTTTTCTGGCAGGATGGTTAGTAGCTTAGAGGTAGAAAATTATTATCTTAATTTTATTGATTGGCATCCCCGCGAGAGAGTGATAGGAATAATCAGTGAGGATTCCTTTCTAAGCTGGAATATAGAAGAAACTCAATACCGCCTATTGCTTGATTTAACTCAGGATATTGTGGCAATTGAATGGATAGACGAAGAAGGCATTTTCCTTGCAACTGAATCAAGCGTATATCTGTGGAATGATTCGGAAGATGACCTCACTCTTCTCCTAAATGAAGACCAGATTACGATGATTTCTGTAAATATGTTAAGCACCACTGTAGCTGTTGGTAACGAACAAGGTGTTTATTTATTTAGTGACAAATGATTTCTTGGAGATATTTGAGTGGGGAATATAGTCGGCAGAATTTCTGTCGCCAGCCTATTTTATAGAAATAAACATCATAATACAATATAGAGAGTAGCCCCTCAAACCGCTACAACCCTATATTCGCATGACCTGAGCAGCAGTGATACTTCCTGCTGTTTTTGGTTTAGATTCTAGGTGATGCACCATGCCTCATACCTATTACACCGTGTTCATCAATCATGTGGGCGCACTGCCTGAAAGTGAGCCTGTCACGCTGTTTCGACTGGCAGATGTCAAAGAATACCTGCGTTCCGTCCGGGGCGATTTAGAAGCCTCTGAGACGCGATTTAAGGTCATTTCACCGCTACATCAAATCACGCGCAAAGCGTTGATGTCCAGTGAAATGATTTACCTGCAAACAGAGCAGCTTTATCTCGTTTCGGTGCGCTTGGAGCAATTCGACAGCCTACCAGACGACGAAATCCAGTCCCGACAGACCACCGCACAGGCCGTCCCACCAGATTGTATTTACACGGCAGACAGCCAAGATTTGAGCTACTTCGCTCACCACTTCCGTATTGAACTGCTGGCAGTTGGTTTATTGCCACAGGACATCACGGGTGCTTTCGTACTGACAGGTGAAGGTCAGATTGACCTCTTGTACCTCACCGACAGCCCAACCCCATATCTCACCACCACCCGCTATCTGCGTATCGTGGGGGATGAAGACAGCCTGCGCTATCCACGCTATCAACTCATCGGGCGCAATGCACAGAACCGAATGGAAGTCCTTGCTTCAGCATCGGATGTCATCACGTTCATGCAGCAGTTAGACCGCGTTTACAATCAGCTTGACCCTGACGAATTCTGGTCAGGCGATACGGTGATCCACCTGATTGCCTCTGACGGCTTTCTTGAGGTTTCCCCAAGCGACTTTGTAATCGGTCTGTACTGTCTTGCCAACGATTTGAACCATGAAGTTCTATATCCGATGTTGTACCCGACGTGGATCGTGCCGTCGCCGCTTGGCATTGACCTGTCGCATCCTGAGAATGAATGGGCATTGGAAACGTACCACTTTGTCAGTGCAGAACTCGATGAAGTCCAGACCGTTTGAGCCACTATCAGCAGCCAAACGGAAGCCATGACGCTGACTTGCCCGACAGGTCAGCGTCTTTTTTCACCTTCAAATATCTGTTCATGACACTTGGTTATGAATCCCACCCACTCACAAGACAGCCCATCACGGCTTAGTTACACGTCCATTTTTCACCCTCAAAAAAGGCGAAATTGGGCGGCAAAATCATCCCAAATCTTGTTCTTACAATATGGCATTATAGGAACAATCACCAAAGGAGTAGAGAACAATGAATGCGCTAACCCTCAACCCCAATTCAGGTCAAATCGAGACATGGCAAGACCGATGGACACAGGCGGCAGAAAGCTGGTTGTTAAACTTCAACTCAGACCGCACCCGCCGTACTTATCGGGATACTTGGCTAAACTTTCTGCGTTTCTGTCCCAAGTCACCCGATACGATTGTGCAGAGCGATGTCATCGCTTATCGCCGGATGGTGGAAACCACACCCAACCAGCGCACAGGCAAGCCCTACAGCCAATCCACCATCAACCTGCACCTGTCAGCCCTGAGTAGTTTCTATCAGGCAGCCATCAGACAAGGCTTACGTCCAGACAATCCCGTTGAAGGTGTCAAGCGAAAAGCAGTTGATCCCTACGGCAAAGCCACCAGCTTGAAAGCTGAGGCGGGTGAAGACTATGAATTTCTCGCTCAGATAGACCGTGCCACCCAACAGGGCAAACGGGATTATGCTATCTGCCTGATTTTG
>CAKZMO010000528.1 GCA_937128595.1 uncultured cyanobacterium
CAGGCCGCCGGATTTAGCGGCTTTCAGTGTGATGCTTGGCGATGATGCGTGGCAGGCCACATTTGCAGATGCAGAGTTTATCCAGGGGGGGGATAGCCTGACTGGTGTGAGCAATACGTCACTATCCGCTAGTGGCCAACTGACTGTAGAAGGAACTATTAGCAACAACGGGACGCAAGCTATATCCGAAGTATTGGTCGTGATCACCGTGTTTGATGATCAGCAGCGGGTGATTGCCGGACGCTTCTTCCCGGTGAGTGAGACGCCGCTTGCCCCAGGTGATACGATTGATTATGCCGTGCTCATACCAGAATTAGGTGGAAATCCATCTGATTTTATCGTTGAGCTTCAAGGTGTGGTTGATGGGTGAGATCAGCCATGTCTTTTTTGACCTGCACGGTACGTTGATTGACACGCAAGTGCTATTCTGCTGTTATGGGCCAACCTATGGCCGCATTATGGCGGCACGCTATGGATTAACCCCGGCAGCGTGGACCGAGGCTAATCGCCGTATCACCGCAGATTGGGATAGCTATTATGCTGACCTCGATCTGGACGGTCAGAACAGCCTGGATGATCTATGGGAGGGGTTGTATCGTGTTACACGGGCGATGTTCCGTATAACCGGGGTAAAAGAACCGGATAGAGACGAACTGACCTCGCTCTCTCGTTGGATCCCAGGGGAAGTGCCCAAACACTGCAATGCGCTATATGCTGACGTGCAAACCGTACTCCACGAGTTGCACGAGGCGGGGTTTGTGCTAGGTGTGGTCAGCCATGCCTTGGTTGATCAAGCAAAGGCGACGTTGATAGGTGGGAAGATTAATCACCTGTTTCACGGACCCATCATTGGGCCGGATGTTGTCGGGCATTATCGCAAAGATCAGATGTTTTACCGTTACGCCCAGCAGTCAGCGCAGGTTGATGCTGAACAATGTTTAGTCGTTGATGATCACCAGGATGCGTTAGATAGGGCTGTGGCCATTGGCATGAAGACCTACAACGTCAAACGGGATGCTGCTGTAGGTCTGCGTGATTTGCCGAGTTACATCAAGCGACTGCGTTAGTCCGGGATGGCAACACTACCAATATCAATGATCTGCCGGATGAAGGCGATGATTTCTGGCGGCATGAACCCGTCTTGCGCGTTGACCAAACGATCATCATTTGGTGCTTCTACCCAGATTTGATAGGTATAGTCATCTTCGCCTGTTGGCCCGGTGCTGCGGAATGTGCCACGCATCGCAAAGTAATTAATCTCGTTGATGGTTGATTGCAGTTCACCGATTGTATCCAAGCCGACGTTACCTTGCTGGCCATCAACCAACACACGACCATCACTGAATACTTCAATCAGTGTATCAATATCACTTGGGCCACCTGACTGCTGGAGTGACAGATAGGTAAAATCGCCGCTGGGTTCGACTTCCGGCGTGCGTGCGGCTTCTAATGTGCCAGGGAGTGGGAGACCATCGGCCTGCGGGTCATCACCGAAGACGGGCGCACCTGTAGCTGCTGGCAAAGACTCAGGATCGTCAATGTTGCCCAATGGCTCGAATTCCGGTGGGGGTAAGGTACGGGTGGGTGCGGCTGGGTCTTCCTCAACGGGTGCCGGGGTGGGCACATCACCGAGGTCGAGTTCGCCACTTTCATCTACTTCGACATTTTCCAGACCCTGCTCATTACCAGTAATCACTTCTGCGGGTGGGGCAGGGGTGTTTTCAGTCACTTCATTGCTATCGTCGTTGTCATCGCCGCCACCACTACAGGCGACCAGAACACTCATAAGCAGGACTAGCACGAGAGCGTATCGCATACAATCGCTCCATTTCTATGGATTAGCCAGTTATCACTTACAGTGTCACCTAGAACTGTGCCCTGAACAAGTAAGAAAATGTTCCTGAATCTTCACAGTTGGGTGCCGTGAGCATGGCGGATAAAATCAAGCTTGAGTAACTCATCCAGTACATCCTGTGGCATGGGCTGATCTAACGTGAGGACGGTCAGGGTCTGCCCGCCGGGTTGGGCACGCCCGGTGTGCCAACTGGCGATATTCACCCCATTGGTGGACATCAACGTGCCGACCTTACCGATGACACCGGGTTGGTCATGGCTGCCCATGAGCAGCAAATGGCCCTGCGGTACAAAGTTCATGCGATATTCATTGATCTGCATGATGTGTGGGTCAGTATGATCAAGCAGGGTACCCGCCATGAGGATTTCCTCGCCGTCTTCGAGGGTGACCATGCAGGAGACCATATTGGTGTAATCACCGACCTTGAGGCCCTTCACCTGGGTAACTTGAATACCGCGTTCGGCTGCCAACAGCGGTGAATTGATATAACTGACGGTATCACCAAGGATAGGTGTGAGTAGACCCTTGAGTAACGCTACTGTAATCGGCTTGACGAGACGGTCAACCTCTTCACCACGTAATTCCACGGCTATGCGGTGGATGGCGTGCCGCGCCAGCACATGTTGGAGTGTGCCAATGCGCTCCGCAAGGATCAGATAGGGGCGTATCGTCTCGAAATCCATGCCGGGGACAAAAGGCATGTTGACAACGTTACGATAATCGACATCGCGCAGGGCGTCCAATACTTGACCGACAATATGAGTGGACACATCCTGCATCGCCTCAATGGTGTTATCCCCAATATGCGGCGTATGGATCACGCCATCCATGCCGACTAACGGGCTGTTATAAGGCGGTTCTTCTGCGAAGACATCAACAGCAACACCGCTTAAATGCCCGCTTTTTAATGCCTCGGTGAGCGCGGTTTCGTCGACAATGCTGCCGTGTGCGGTATTGACGAGTTTGGCCCCTGGTTTCATCGTACTGATGAACGTCTCATCCACGAGGTCGGCGGTTTCGCCTGTCGCTGGCACATGGATGCTCACAAAATCGCTGCGTTCGAGTAATTCACGCAGCCCTAGCAGAAACACCCGACTATCTTCAAGCTGATCTTCACTCAAATACGGGTCATAGGCGAGGACGGTCATGCCGAAGGCTAGCGCACGCTGCGCGACAGCCCGTCCCACCCGTCCCAGGCCGATAATCCCCAAAGTTTTACCGTAGATCTGATTGCCCACTTGTTGCTTGCGGTCCATCAGCCAGAACCCGGCTTTCATGTTGTTGTGTGCGTCAATCAGGCGACGGCTTAAGGCGAGTATCAGCGTAATCGTATGCTCGGCAGCCGCTATGGCACTGATGCCCGGCATATTCATGACGATGATGCCGCGCTCGGTAGCTGCTTGCAGGTCAATGCCGCCTAACCCCGCTGAGGGTCGCCCGATGACCTTAAGGTTGGGTGCATGTTCTAGCAGATTACGGTCTATGGGCAGGTCGGCACGGGCGATGAGCGCGTGGGCATCAGCTAAAGCCTTGCGTACTGTAGGAATGGCCGGAGCGACGTTTTCTAATAGAATACCCGGCTCATTTTCCAGCAGGTCTATGCTGTCGGCGGTCAGGTCGGTAGCGACGACGATTTTGAAAGTAGTCCTGCGTTCAATTGATCCAGAATGTCGTTCAG
>CAKZMO010000529.1 GCA_937128595.1 uncultured cyanobacterium
ATGAGGAGAATCAAGAAATCTTTTTTATTCAAGGAGTAGTCAGAAAAATTATTGGTAATCCTCCAAGAATAGATACGTCTCAATATCTGTCCTCTGAATAAGATGTAAGTCTTGCTTCTACCAGAAATGGTTTACTATCACTGCACCATCACACTTTCTGTCACCTACTGATCCGTCAGTTTCTCCAAAAAACAAGGGTATCTGATACAGTGTGCCTTTGAAAATCAATCATCAGAGGCCATCCGTTGTCTTACATCATCGTGGTCATTCGCAATGAACAGGGAGTAAGCATGTCATCCGTTGAGGGTGAACTTATTGTGGTGTTACTCACTTCAGAAGGACAACTCATTACCCAACAACCCGTCAGAGTCACAGTTGCAGACGCTATCTTTGCCAATCTCCCACCTGGTCGCCATACCGTCATTGCACGACATCCTGCACTGAGTCCTACTGAGTCTCGACAAGATATTGTTCTGTCAGACCGCGTGATGCTTGGCATAAAATACATCTACGCAGAAGCTGAACGGCGACTGCTCAGAATCGAAGTCATCGAGAGGCCATTAGATGTCTGAATCCATGTCCTACATCGTTCCCCCAGAATCAATCGAAGCCTATCGTGTACGGGTTTTATTCCATTGCGAAGAACTCAAGCGAGAAACTAACCCAACGGTTCGAGCCAATATTGCGCTCTATCTTGCAGAAGCCGCTACGACTCTCGCTCGCATGGAAGCGGAAGTAGCCCTAGCCGCCACATCAACCTCTTCTGCTTGATTCCATAATGAGTTTAGTTCACCATCACTGCACCATCATCAAGAAGCTTCCTATGTTGTTTGCCTGAATCGGAGTGATGTCCTACTTCTGGGATAGTCTGTTTGCGCGCAAAACAGATAGATTGAAACGGCTGACATACAAGCACTACTGAACAACATTTATACGTTCGGAGTTGATAAAACGACTCAAAGTAAGAGGAAGAGATCGCCATCATGTTTGTAGATAACCCGATGCTAGATGTGTTGCTTCGAGGAGTGGTTTTAGCTGCACTCGCCATGATCTGGATTGTCTTGCTCGTGCGGGTCAACGGGCTACGATCATTCTCCAAAATGACCAACTTTGATTTCGTTATGACGGTGGCTGTCGGCTCCTTGCTAGCTGGAGCAAGCCAGTCTACGAGCTGGGGGGCTTTTGTGCAGTCGCTCGCTGCCCTGTCCACATTGTTTGGGGTGCAATATTTAGCAGCTCGACTTCGCCAAGCCTCGGACAGGTTTGAAAAGCTGATGCAAAACCAGCCCGTGGTGTTGATGCGTGATGGCAAGATATTGGATGAGGCGTTGGCTCACACTCGCGTTGCCGAAGACGATTTGATTGCTAAACTCCGAGAAGCAAACGTCCTCGATTTTTCTGAAGTACGCGCTGTCATCTTGGAAACGACTGGTGATATATCGGTTCTTCATGGCGGCGAGTGCGCAGAAGATTTGTTGCAGGGAACGGAGCGTATCAATGCTTGAAGAATTGAGTCTGAAGAATTAACACCATGATGACTTTTTCTTTGACTCCGGCTGATCTTGAGCGAGCAAAGGCGATCGCCAACGATTTTTTGATGGATGCTTTGAAATTGTCTGAAGATGGCTGGGAGTGGTTTTCGGTGCTCCAAGCGAGAAATTCAAGAGAGAGTTGGAGCGCCGTTGAAATTAGCATTGAAGGGTTGCCAGATAAATGGATATTCCATGTGCTTGATACGGGCTATTGCGATCTGAGTTATACAGATCTGAGTTATACATCTTACTCTCCTGTTTCTGCGGCAGCAAGCGATACGGGCTTAGAAGACATGCCTGATCGCATTTCTACAATTGTCCAGGCTGAGCGCTCTGCGGCGTAGGCAAAACCATGATGAGACGAACACTGCTGGCTTGGGTCTCCTGGATGCTGTTTGGTGTTGTCGCGAGTGTTGGATGTAGTCCGTCAACGCTGTTAGGCACGGCTTCACCCGATGCTCAGTCCTCCAATGAGGCGATCGCCCTCACGATTTCTGCGGCTGCTAGTCTTCAAGATGCTATGAGCATGATTCAACTGGTGTACGAAGAGGCGAATCCAGGCGTGACCTTGACCTACAACTTTGGCTCATCAGGGTCGCTGCAACAGCAGATCGAACAGGGGGCTCCGGTTGATATCTTTCTCTCGGCGTCACCAAAGCAGATGGACGCCTTGGAAAAAAAAGACTTGCTGCTTGAAGGCACCCGAACCGAACTGCTGAAAAACTCCATCGTCCTCGTGACTCCTGCCGATAAGGCTACCGTGTCAGGATTTGAAGACTTGGACAAGGAGACCGTTCATCGGCTTTCCATTGGAGAGCCAGACAGCGTTCCCGCTGGACAGTATGGTAAAGAAACCCTGGAATCTTTGGGACTTTATGACACGGTGCAGTCAAAGATTGTCTTCGCTAAAGATGTGCGCCAGGTGCTGACCTATGTGGAAACGGGGAATGTCGAGGCAGGACTTGTCTACAGCTCTGATGCGGAGCGCTCTGAGCAGGTGCAGATTGTAGCGGTTGCTCCTGATGGGTCTCATGCTCCCATTGTTTATCCTGGAGCGGTATTGATTGATAGCGCTAATCCTGATGGTGCTGCGACGTTTCTGGATTTTCTCGGAACGGCAGAGGCGATCGCCATTTTCGAAAACTTTGGTTTTTTGCCTGCATCCTAAGCATTGTTAGGACAAAGCATTTCGTTAACCTTTTGTGGAGATCAAGCATTTCGTTCAAACGTTCTGCGTTTACCAATTCATTTAGGTGAAATGTTTTGTCCCTCCGGGTTTTGTGACCCGTATACCGTTGCTGTGACTGACTTATGATCCTCGATTTTTCGCCTCTGTGGATTTCTCTGCGCGCAGCAATCTTGGCAACGGTGCTTGCCTTTTTGGCAGGGGTTGTTGCCGCTCGGTGGATGCTGGGCTACCGAGGCAAGGCACGCTGTCTCATTGACGGTCTGTTGACGTTGCCGCTGGTCTTGCCTCCCACGGTTGTGGGATTTCTCCTATTACTGCTGTTGGGACGCAACAGTCCAGTCGGGCAAGGGCTGCAACAGCTTGGTATCAACGTCATTTTTACCTGGCCTGCCACGGTGATTGCGGCAACGGTCGTTGCTTTTCCGTTGATGTACAAGACGACCCTAGGAGCCTTTGAGCAAATTGAAACCACGCTGCTTAGCTGCGCCCGCACGCTGGGTGCTTCAGAATGGCGGATGTTCTGGCAAATTTTGCTGCCCCTTGCATGGCCGGGACTTCTAGCCGGCACGATCCTGACCTTCGCCCGTGCTCTGGGTGAGTTTGGAGCGACGCTGATGGTTGCAGGCAGCATTCCCGGCGTAACGCAAACCATTCCCGTCGCGATTTTTTTCTCTGCTGAAGCGGGTCGCATGGGTGAGGCAATAGTCTGGGTGCTGCTCATGGTCGCCATTTCTTTAGGGGCGATCGCCGCGATTCACTATTGGTCTGCAAAACAGGGCAACCGTCGGCAGAGAGCGACGTCGAGTCCGCTGACCCAGAAGCTTCTAAACTGGGCTATTTTTGGAACCTTCCAGAATCCTTGGGGACGATACGAGCGATGCCCAGGCAAACCAACGCCACAATCCGTTCAGATCCGCTCTCAGTTTCAAGAAAGTCTGCACTCTCATGTGTCCGCAGGCAACACGGGTCTATCTCCTTTTCTCAAATTTCAGCAAAGCCATCCCTCCTCATCCCCTTCTCTAGTCGTCAACATTCGCAAAACCCTACCGGGATTTGACCTCGAAACAGCCTTTGCTACAAATGGCGAACCTGTGGGAATTTTGGGAGCCTCGGGTTCTGGCAAAAGCATGACCCTGCGATGCATTGCCGGACTGGAAACCCCGACCTCAGGCCGAATTATTCTCAACAATCGCGTTTTGTTCGATTCACAGGGGGGCATCAATGTCCCTAGTCGCAACCGCCGGATTGGAGTCGTCTTTCAAAATTACGCGCTCTTTCCTCACCTGACCGTTGCTCAAAACGTTGGCTTTGGCCTGCAAGATCTCGCTCGACACAACCGATCGCCCCGCATCCGCCACTATCTTGAGCTGATGGATTTGTCTGGGCTGGAAAATCGCTACCCCAACCAGCTTTCAGGCGGACAGCAACAGCGAGTTGCTTTGGCACGAGCCTTGGCGATCGCCCCCGATGCGATTTTGCTAGACGAACCTCTTTCGGCACTCGACACCCATCTCCGCAGCCGCATTGAAAAGCTGCTCGCCAAAGTCCTTGCTTCATTTGACGGTGTCTCTCTCTTTGTCACCCACAGCTTGGAGGAAGTTTATCGAGTCTGTCCAAATCTCATGGTGATGGACGAAGGACGGGCGATCGCCACGGGCACCAAATATCAGATTTTCGAATCTCCAAACCATCCTCGCGTCGCTCAAATCACAGGCTGTAAGAACTTCTCTCGTGCGGTTGCGCGAGGAGCCAATCTTGTCGAAGCTCTCGATTGGAACTGTACCCTAGAAACTATTGAGCCAGTGCCCGATGATCTGAGCCAACTTGGTATCCGCGCCCACCAAATTACATTTCTCGACGTGCCTCAGCTCTCCCCCCCTAACGGTGAAGATACGCTCCAGTCTAATGTTTTCCCGTGCTGGCTAGCCGACCATAGCGAAACACCCCACCGCATGACCCTCTATCTCAAGCTGAACTCTCCACCCAATAGCCCTAGCGACTATCATCTGCAAGCAGAAGTGTTTAAGGAAAAGTGGGCTGCGTTGAAACCACAATCTTTTCCCTGGCATGTGCAGATAGATCCGATTCGTCTGTTGCTCATGCAATAGAGTGCTCGTGTGAATCGAGCCGTCAGCCTTCTGGAACGGATCGTCGCAGTATGCTGTAGGGACAGTGCTTGCCGGGATGGGCGATCGCTGAACTGTTCATACATCCCAACCACGTTGGAGAAGTTAGGCTGCGGCATCACCACGAAGGCGTCATTTCCTTTGAGCTTGTGGGCGACCAGGTGTGCGC
>CAKZMO010000530.1 GCA_937128595.1 uncultured cyanobacterium
AAGCTTTGGGCATGGGCATAGGCTCCATAGACATCGTAAGTCTGACCCCTAAACGAAAACGCGAACCCGAATTGAACATAGCAGCGGTTGCCATAACCTCGCTCTAAGCCGACTTTGACGACCTTCCCTGCATACCAGTTGCGAATCGGCTTTCCAGGAGCAAGCACCACGTAGTCGATGCCCCAGTTGCGGCGAGCAGAAGGTAATGTTTTGATGCGACTCGGATCATCTGAAAAAATGGCGTAGGACGTAGGCTTGAGGCCATGTCCCTCAGGTTCCATAAAGCCTCCGGTAAAGGTGACTCGCCCCAGCACCGAAGAACTGATCGTTGGATAGTTTGGAGCGCTGAGCTGCACTTCGGGCACCGTTTTTCCAGCAGGAATCACAGGCGCAGTCGTAACTTTCAGCGTAAATCTCTTGTTTACATTGCCAGCCGTCACTTTCATCGAGCGATCGCCCGCTCCCAACAGTCTCAGTCGTGGAATCATCCAGGTGCCATCAGCGCTGATCTTCTCTTGGGATGACAGCAGATAATCCTGGGCTTCAGCAATTGCATAAAGACTCACCGTTTGGTCGGCAACGGTAGCAGGCGCAATCCCCAATAAGTCAAAAAACTCTCCAGCCCTCACATTTAAGCTGCTGGTAATGTTGAGTTCCGTTCCTTCAACTTTTAAGGTAAAGGTCTTGCTGAGAATCCCAAATGTAATGCGCAAGGTGCGATCGCCTGGTGCCAAAAACCGAAACGCCACACTCCATGAGCCGTCGTCCCAGACTTCGGGCTTGGAGTCAAGGGAAGGAGTCTGATTTTGAAAAGTGCCATTCACCTCCACTAGCAAATCGCCGAGCTGCCCAGCATACTCTTTGGGAGCCTGTCCTCGAATGATAAACACCTCATTCACTTTCACCGATTCGGGAACGTCAATTTTCAGTTGGGGCTTAGGCTGGGGTTCTTCTGCGCCGATTCCAACGGCAACGACCATGGCATTTGGAGTACCCGCAGGATCGTTCAACCAAGCCTTAAACTGACTGAGGTAAAGCTGACGTTCGCCAGGATGCCCCACACCATCTGGACGAGGCTCTTTGGGAATTTTATCGATGTAATAGTTAGCCTCCATTAAGTAGAAGGCGCGATCAGTTTCTTTGATCCAGGTAGCCATAGCAAGTTGTGCAAACAAACGGTGGGTGAGAGCGGCAAATCACATCGCGAGAGAACCGCATCGAAAAAAAGCGTGTAGCGTAACGCCATAGTGCAAATGAATCGTGCAAATGAAATGTCAGCTAAGTAGATCGTAGAAGCAAGAGATTGCAAGCAATAGAGAAAGTGAATAAATCTCAGTGTAAGCAAATTTCGGCAGAATCTTATCAAGACGTTTTCTCAGCAGAGGTTAATAATTGACTCACAGAGGCATCATCTCTTGTCTCTACTCTAGGTTTAGATCCAGTAGCATCAACGCTAGATGGTGAAATGATCTGTTCTGAAAACGAGTTGTCATGAATTCGGCATCGTATCGTTTTCAACATCTTCTATATTCCGGCATTTCTTGTCCCTGTTGAGTTCGAATCCTTTATGATGCCCAGTCCCTCCCCTGTTCCCAACCGCAGGCGTTTTCTCCTTGAAGACCCGTCTTCCGTTTCAAGATCCCGCGTTGATACCAACAAGAATTCAACCCCCATTTCCAGGCACCCGATACAGTGGAAAACGTTGCGATGGATTGGACTAATGGTGAGTTCGGTTGTGATGGTCAGTCTCGGTCAGATGATTAATGTTTTGCCGGCGATCGCCCAAGAACCACCTGATCCGTCTTTCGTTGACGGATTGCATACCATTGCCAACACATTCAATGTGCAGCAGTTGTTGGCTGATGTCCTGCGATGGATTCAAGATTTGGGAGTGGTTGGAGCCCTCGTCTTTATGGGCATCTATGTTGTGGCGACGATCGCGTTTTTGCCCGGTTCGATCTTGACCTTGGGTGCGGGATTTGTGTTTGGGGTGGTGCAGGGGTCGATTCTGGTCTTTGTTGGAGCCTCCATTGGGGCGATCGCCTCTTTTCTGATCGGACGCTACGTTGCCAGAGATCGAGTGGCTAGCATGATTGAAGGCAATCGTCGATTCAAGGCCATTGATGAGGCCGTTGGCCGAGAAGGATTGAAAATTGTCTTATTAACGCGACTTTCACCCGTCTTTCCCTTCAATTTGCTCAACTACGGATTCGGCGTCACCGGAGTTTCCCTCAAAGATTATTCTCTCGGCTGTTTCGGGATGCTTCCTGGCACCGTGATGTATGTTTATCTCGGCTCTTTGGCGGGCAACTTGGCAATGCTGGCGACGGGCGATCGCCCTGAAAATGCGGCGATTCAGTGGGCGATTCGAATCATTGGCTTCATTGCGACGGCGGCTGTCACCATCTATGTCACTCGCGTGGCACAACAAGCCTTGAAGGAAGCCGTTCCTGAGTCTGATTCAGACTCAGGAACGAGTGCGCAAAATCCTGCCACTGACTTTGCTTCAGAGCTGAGTTCTGACTCTGATTCTCCCCGCTAAACTCAGGGGTTCGGTGTTCCGTTACGATTCCCGCTTCTACTGATTTTTGTCTCTCGATATCTGCAACCTATGACTTCCTCGACTCCGCATCTTGCTCCTGTGTCTCCCATGGACGAGTTCAACCAGACTTTGGTGAACAACGTCCATCCACCAGACTGGGAAAATCCGTCCCCCCCAGACTGCTATGACTTGGTTGTGATTGGAGCAGGCACGGCGGGTCTAGTCGCAGCAAAAGGAGCAGCAGGGCTGGGAATTGGGCTGAAGGTGGCGATGATCGAGCGACATCTCATGGGGGGAGACTGCCTCAATGTCGGCTGTGTTCCGTCTAAAAGCATCATTCGCTCGTCACGGGTAGTGGGGGAAATGCAGGAAGCTGAACAGTTTGGCGTCACCTCACCCGACTCTGTTAACGTCAATTTTCCGGCGGTAATGCAGCGAATGCGGCGAGTGCGATCGCAGATCAGTCCTGTTGATTCAGCCGTCAGCGCTCAAAAAGCAGGGGTAGACGTATTTCTAGGAGAAGGGAGTTTTACAGGCAAGAACTCGCTCACTGTTGAAGGCAAAACCCTGCGGTTCAAAAAAGCTGTCATTGCAACGGGGGCAAGGGCAGTCCGTCCTCGCATCGATGGCATCGAAAACGTTGGCTTTTTGACTAATGAAACGGTCTTTAATCTTGAAAAACTGCCACCCCGGTTTGCGGTGATTGGCGGTGGCCCTATCGGTTGCGAACTGGCTCAGGCTTTTCACCGTTTAGGGAGCGAGGTGACCGTTTTTGAGCGGAATAATCATTTGCTGAGCCGAGAAGATGCCGATGCAGCCGACATTATTCAAAAAAAATTCATTAAGGAAGGCATCAATTTGGTGCTGAATTGCTCTCTGACGCGGATGGAACCCGCTCCAGATGGGAAACGTGTCGTGTTTGAACGCAACGGCAAGGAAGAAGTCATTGAAGTGTGCGAAATTTTGGTGGGAGCAGGTCGTGCCCCGAATGTCGAACGCCTCAATCTCGAAGCTGCCGGAGTCGACTATGATCCTCGTCGAGGCGTGGAAGTTGACGACCACCTCCAAACTAGCAATTCCCATATCTATGCGGCTGGCGACATTTGCATGAACTGGAAATTTACCCACGCTGCCGATGCGGCTGCCCGCATCGTCCTGAAAAATGCCCTCTTTTCCCCCTTCGGCTTATTCAAGGCAAAACTGAGCGATCTCGTCATGCCTTGGGCCACTTACACCGATCCCGAAATCGCCCACGTGGGAATGTATGAGCAAGATGCCCAAACCAAAGGCATTGATGTCAACACGATCAAAATTCCGTTTCATGACGTTGATCGGGCGATCGCTGACGGTGAGGAAGAGGGTTTCGTCAAGATTCTCCATGAGCGTAGTTCCGACAAAATTTTGGGCGCGACGATTGTGGCGAGCCATGCCGGAGACATGATTAGCGAAATCACGACCGCCATTGTGGGAGGACTAGGACTGAGCCAGCTCTCTAGCGTTATTCATCCGTATCCAACCCAAGCTGACGCCATTAAGAAAGCGGCTGATGCTTACCGCCGGACGCTTCTCACCGATCGCACGAAGCTGCTGCTAGGCATCTTGACTAAATTCTCATGAGTCTCTTGATTAAATTCATATCAGCTTAAGTTTTGATGAGGGAAACGTACTTGTCATCGTAGCTTTGGCGTTGCGAAATTGACGAATGATATAGAACCTACCCATCCACCAATGGCCCGCTGTACGGGCATGGCATTGCCATGCCCCTCCGAAAATCATTCGCCAGTTGGCAATCTCGTAGCTTTTGTTGTCATGTCAATCCGCAAAGAAGGACTGATCCAGAAAAAGTCCCAGGTCAGCGCTGATTTTTGACGAGCTTGCTATGCTAATTCAAGATTGTGACTTCTTCAACTGGACATCGAGCATATGGTGTCGATCGCGCGCAAAAATTTGTTCGAAGATATTCCTCGGTTTTTAGTGGCTCAGGCGGGCATCATGTTTGCCGTAAGTCTGGTCACCATTCAGTTGGGAATTCTGAATGGATTTACCCGTTCTACTGCACGACTTATCGATCAGTCTGATGCCGATATTTGGGTTGCAGCGGAAGAAATGGTTCATTTTGAGCTGACCCAGCCAATGCCCCTCGAACAGATGGTGGAGGCTCGTGAGGTAGAAGGCGTGAGACGGGCCGAAGCACTGATGCTCTCAGGCGGTCGATGGCGCAGTCCAGATGGCAAGATTGGCCCTTTGCGAATTATTGGGTTCGATCCTGGGGGACAGTTGTTTAATACAGGAGAAATTTTGGAGGGCGATCGCGCCGCCCTTCAACGTCCCTTCTCGATCATGACGGATGAGACCAATCTTGGCTCTCTTCGACTGGAGGGCGTTGGAGACGAAGCGGAAATCAACTCAGCCCCCGTCAGCATTGTTGGATTGACGAAGGGAACTCAGTCCATTGTGTCCAGCACAATGCTATTTACTTCTCTGGAAAATGCCAAAGCTTATTCCACTTCAGGGCTGCGGTCGAGCGTTTTCTGTAGCGTTCAGTCTGGAGATGGGCTAAACTGCACAACCACCTATGAAGCGCAAGATGAAAACGAAGAAGCGGTTCCCGAAATTCGTCCGCTGACAATCGCCGATTCTATTGCCTATGTGTTGATTCAGGCTGAACCCGGTACCGATCTAGAGCAGCTAAAGCAGCGGCTAGAAGAAACCATTCCTGACATTCAGGCATTGACCAAAACCGAAATGGCCGACCAAACTCGAAGCTATTGGCAGCTTCGCACCGGAATTGGCTTTATTCTCGGACTTGGAGCCACGGTCGGCGTCATCGTTGGCATGGTCATCGTCGGGCAAATTCTTTATTCTTCGGTATCAGACCACCTTCGCGAGTATGGCACGCTCAAAGCCATGGGAGCGTCTGACCGCATGATCTACAGCATCATCGTAGAACAGGCGCTATGGATGGCCGTTTTGGGTTATGTCCCTAGTGTTGGGTTGTGCTTGGGTTTGGGAGCGTGGACATTTGCCACCCAGGGCATCATGATTTTGATCACGCCTGTAATGGCATCGGCCATTTTTGGTATCACGGTTGTGATGTGTGTTGGCTCAGCCCTTTTTGCGATTCAAAAAGTGACCCATGTCGATCCAGCCATTGTATTCAAAGCATGAGCGAGGTGACCGGGCGATGATCGGGCGATCGCCGTGCGAAAGGTTCTCAGTCGAACGGCAGTGTCAGCCATAAGCCATTGCGAAATGCGGCATCATCAATGCAGTCAGAACAATGCTCCTGAAACTATAGCTGTAGTCAGCTTATTTAGGACATAGACGTTTTTGTAGCTGCGCGCCGCGCGGCTACAAAAACGTCCTAAGGCTAATGGCTGTAGCTATAATTGGGACTTTTCTCAACTCCGTATTGCAAATTCCGTGTTGCAAATTACGAACAATGGCCTAGTTTTTGTATAGACTGGCTGCACACACAGCAACCTTCGCACTTGTCTTTCATCTGATCGACGGGTTTGCATGGCAAAAAGGGATCAGCAAAGCCTGCACAACGCAGTTACTTTGTGGACTTCTAAGCTAAAGAACACGAGTAGGCAGCGTCCTGCTAAGTTAGCCCCTTTTCTTCGCTCAATGTCCATATTGGCGACAAGTGACGCAGCGTCTGACCGTGTAGGCGCATTGAGCGGAATCCGACTGGCGAGCAGGGCAAATCTACCTATTTTTAGGGTAGACATACCTACAAAGTCTGATGATAGGCTATGAAACGTTCGCTCTTTGTTGAGATGTTTTTGTCTCTCAGAGGCTTAATTTTTAATGACTGCTTCCCGAATTAACTCTATTTTTTCCCAATCCAATCCTTATATTGACGCGGCGGACACATCCTCACATCGCTCTCTTAAGATCGTGAATCCAGATTCAGTGGCGATCGCCGCTCGTCATATTTGCAAGGTTTTTCGTAATGGAAAACAAGATTATCCTGTTTTGCAAGACATCAACTTAGATGTCGTTAGCGGCGAGGTGCAACTGCTAATGGGGCCCTCGGGATCGGGAAAAACAACTCTTCTCTCAGTTCTGGCAGGGATTCTAACTCCTAGTTCGGGGCAAGTGTCTATCCTTGGTCACGAGATTACTGCGATGACTCGCCAGCAGTTAGCGCGGTTTCGGCTCGAAAACATTGGCTTTATCTTTCAAGGATTTAATTTATTTCCGGCTTTGACTGCCGCAGAGAATGTTGAGGTCGCCCTTAAAGTAAAAGGAATAGGTCGGTCAAAAGCGCGGCAGGGATCTCGTGCGCTGCTGGAACAAGTCGGCTTAGAGCACAAGTCGGGAAGCTATCCGCGTGATTTATCGGGTGGGCAAAAACAGCGGGTGGCGATCGCTCGTGCCCTTTCAGGAAATCCGCCCATCATCATGGCTGATGAGCCTACAGCAGCTTTGGACTCAACCAGCGGTCATGAAGTGATCACTCTCCTCCGCACTTTGGCAAAAGAGGGCGGTTCAACGGTTCTCATGGTGACTCACGATCCTCGGTTGGTTGATATTGCCGACCGCGTCACCCATCTAGAAGACGGCAAAATTCAGCCCCAAGCTGCCACGACATTACTCAACCAACATCGCTAAACAGAAGAACAAATGCGACGTTATGTGAGAAGCCTCAATAAGCAGCCTTTGTGAAAAAAGCAGAATTCCTTGAGGACTGTTTTGAGTTTCCTCTAGGTCACTGGAGAAGGACTGGGTGGGGCAAATGCCGCTTTGGGGTAAGGAATTCGTTTGTGGTTGTATTGCTGCCATACTCGCACGAAGATTTCGGCAATGCGGGTCATGTCTTGCCGAGTGAGTCCAGAATCAACCAGCTGGTCGTCTTGCCAGCGAGCCCGGAGGATGCGGTTGACCATGGCAAGAGCTTCTTCATGATTCGCGTCTTTGAGCGATCGCAGCGCCGCCTCACAAGAGTCAGCTAGCATCACAATACCCGTCTCTCGCGACTGGGGCGTGGGGCCAGCATAGCGAAAATGGCTTTCGTTAAGAGTGATTGTATCGTCTGCTTTCGCCTGCTGCTGAGCTTGATAATAGAAGTAAGTAATCAGCATCGTACCCTGATGCTCTGGAATAAACGCCTGAATTGCTCCCGGCAGACGACAGCGCTTCGCCATCACAATCCCTTCGGTGACGTGCTTGCGAATAATTTCGGCACTTTTCCACGGATCGTCAATGGCGTCGTGCTTGTTTGGGCCACCCATTTGATTCTCAATGAACCCTTCTGGATCATGCATTTTGCCAATATCGTGATAGAGCGTTCCAGCTCTCACGAGTTCAACGTTGCACCCCATTTCTCGTGCAGCCGCTTCTGCCAAACTCGCCACAAATAACGTGTGCTGGAATGTTCCGGGAGCCTTGGAGGCCAGCCTTTTCAACAGCGGACGATTCGGGTTAGAAAGCTCTACTAGCCGGATCGGAGTAACCAAATCGAAGAAGTGCTCTAGATAGGGACTCACTCCCAACGCAACAACGCTCCAAGCAACACCGATGAGGGCTTGAATTAAAGCGTCCATGAGCAAGGTATACCACACGGGAGCTACGGCAGCACTCAAGATCAGCGTCAAAATTAAGTAGACGACACCTTGCACAATGCCAACAACACCGCCCAACAGTGCCAACTCTTCGCGCGATCGCAGTCGTCCTGCCATCAGCGTGCCGACAAGACTTCCCGAAATACTCGACAGCAACGGAGCCATGCCAATGCTCATGCCGCCAATAGGCAGCGCCAAACCCAAAAAACTCACCAAGGTCAATCCCAGGGCGGAGCCATAAAAGCTGCCAACAAGCAGCCCAACCGCAGGTAGATTTGTCGATGGCAAAGGTGATATCACCAATATTGGTGTACTTAAAGCCAACAATAACAGCAGCGCATGATCGCGCCGTCTCAAACCGGGTCTAAACCAACGTTCCGCGACCAGAAAGACAAAGATCGATCCCCCAACGAATCCAGCAAAGCCAACCAGTCCAATCCAGTCGATTCCGCGACGGCTCAACCCGAATTCATCCAGCAAAACAAATTGACTCTGGGTAATTACTTCTCCCGCTTCGACGATGATTTCTCCTCGACGAATTTCAACTAGTTCGGGTTCAACCGCTTGTGCCGCTTGTTCAGCAAAGAGACGGGTTTGAATCGGATCTTCGATCAGATTTGGCTTTGCGATGCGGGTGAGCAAGTTTGCTGCTAGGGGCGTAGCTCGATTCGGTACGTCAGTAGTACCTAGCTGATAGCTGGCCGAATTCCGAATCAGATCTTCCGGCAATCCATTCGGAATTCCCTGAGTTAGCATGCCCTCCAAAGCAAGCCGAATCCCTGACTTCGTCTTTTGCCAGTCCTCATCCGACAGATTTAGAAGAACCACAGGCTGAATCCCGCTAGATTCAGACAGCAGCGATGCCTCAGGACTTGAGAGGATCTGGTCATATCGCTCTCGGGCTCGAATGATCACCTGCTTCACAACCGAGAAATCATCACCCGAGGTTGTACGCTGGTGAGCTTGCAGCTCTGCAAGGGCGAGTTGGCGATCGCCATCCCTCACAACCTCTGAAGTGGCCGCCCCTGTCTGAGAGGTTTCTGACTGAGAGGTTTCTGAATTCGACGAATCCAAATTTGATGTAGCCACGACAGACGATGTCGTGGCTAAGGCTGTTGGCGGACTCTCTGAAGCTTGGGCATCGGCAGGATCAGTCGTAGTAGAATCGTTTGCCTCCGGCTCAGCTGGAGGTTCGGACTCCGCAGGCTGGTCTGGTTGAGTTTCGGCCTCGGTCGCCTCGGTAGGCTCCGTCGAGGGCACCGCTCGCCCTTCAGCCAGAGCTAGGATTTCATTCCACTCCGTATCAGTGACTTGGCGGAGATAGCGTTGGCTACTTTCAGACAAAATCTCCGTATCAACAAATGGAAAGACTCCCGCCTCTTCTCGCACCTTATCGGCATCGTCGAAAGCTCGCTGCACATCTTGATAAATCCGTTGATTGATGGTCGTATCGACCATCAAGATGGGGATAGAACCTCGGCTTGCTGCTTCGCGCTGCTCCTGCGTCGTTTTCGTATCTTCAACGACGCGGGTGTCGTTTGCCCTCATTGTTAGAGGAGCTGTTGTGCCGACATCTAGCTCCGGCGAGTTGTACAGCCGATAGCCAATAGCGCTAGTCAGCGAGGCCAAGGCGATTAGAAAAACAACGGGTGACGACTTTTTGTACTTCTTGACCTTGCGGCGAGGTTGAACGGCGCGGGTAAAAAGCTGTGATTCAGTGGTTAGTAAGCCTGACTTGACGGAAGACTTGAGGTCAGTAAAGCGCTTCCAGGGTTGATTGGGAGAAGCACCTGGACTCGTAGACGGAGGCCGATCAGCGTCAGAATTTGTCTGAGCATGATGCTTTGCCTGAGGCTTAGGCGCAGACTGAGATGAGGTGAATTTGGGTTTTGAATCGTTGCGAGAACGCTTGGAATCAACTGCAGAGGGCGATCGCCACCACTGTAGCCGCTGCGTCAAGGAGCGAAAAGTTTTCATCGCGTCACCAATCTTCAGGCTGGTAGGTCAACGGCAAATCGCCACATAGGCAGAGCACACGAGAGAGGACGAATTGCTAAGTACACTTTACGGAAAAAGAAGCCGGAAACACTGACTTTCGAAGGTTTTCAGTAATACCACTCAGGTCTCAGCAGCCGTAAGTTTGATCAGCCATGAACTATAGTATAGCCAAGCTAAATTTTACAGGGCGACTTCAACAACCAAAGACTCGAATCAGATTGGGAGACGTGGTAATCCCCATATTAGCCAGTAATTCAGGACTGACGCTCATCTCTTCTGTTTCTGACGAGTTGAGTTGTAAGCATACGCTAGGCAAAACGCCTGACCAAAAAGCCCAGAGACGCACACCCCAAACCATGAGTTCTGTGTAAAGATTATCGTCTAGAAACTGAGCTTGAGTGGCTGAACCCCGAGATTTTGCAGTCAATTGAAATCGTCGAAGAGGCAAGCTCGACTGTCCACCGCAAGCTCCCAACAAACCTCCTAATGTTGCGATCGCAGATTGTTGTGCCGACTTCAGGTAAGGTTGAAAAACTTCAAATTGGTTCATCTCTTCGCTGTTGAGGGCTCGCCGAAATCGCTGTAGAGTCGTGTCATATTCTGCCGGAGTGAACACCAAGCTGTAGAGTAACACCGCAACCAGAACACCATCTGCAGCAGCCTGAGAAAACGTGGCTGTATCATCATCCACTGATGTTGTCAGAGCGAGTGTTGTCAGAGTGAGTCGAGCATCCTCAACAACCTGTCGAACCTTTTGCAGGAACCCATCTAAGCTTTGAGATGAGTCAATGGCCTGATCTACACATTGGAGCAAAGGTCTACAAAGTATCTGCGCAACCTTGCTCTCCCAGTTATCTCCATCAGTAGGGAGAGAGGCCTCTAATGACTTCAGCAGCTTCTGGCAAGAACACCCTGAGGGTGAGTCCGAGCGTAAAATTCTCGAAAGGGCTAGGGGAACCAACCGATAGGGCAGTGACAGCGCAAGTGACAGCGAAGCAGCCTGTCTCTCTTGGCCGTTGAACGTCTGTTCTTGGCGATCGCCATCCTGATTCTGAGCGGTGCCCTTTCGACCATGAGCATCCCAATAGTGGAAAATCCATGCTTCGGAGCGAGGCCAATCAGTGAACTGATCAAAATCAGCCAAAAATAAGGGCATCGCTAACAAGCCCTGCTCCCAGGAGGTCGTGCCGCCGATTACACCGCTGCTTGCCTGCTCAGGTTGTGAAGACGACGACGATATCTTGACTGCTGCCCTTGAAATGAGCTGTCGGGCGATCGCTTCGACGGGTGACCACCAGACGATATCTGATTGAGAGTCCTTTGTCGCTAAGGCTGCTCCGACGAGCATTCCCTGAAATCGACTGACTAGGGCAACCCGCGCAGTAGAACTGGAATGAATAGATGCAGACATCGTAGGCGCTCCTTAGTTAGCAACGTCTCTAGCGGCAGTATACTGGCACACCACCACACCTGAGATTTTAGGAACGCCTGATCTACCGTCTGACTCAATTCCTGTTTAACGCACTTTTTCTGCCCACACCCGAGTAGGGAGACCCCATACGTAAATAAAGCCTTCAGCAGCCTTATGATCAAACAGATCGTCACTGCCATAAGTTGCCAGATCAGGCGTATAGAGAGTGTGGTCAGACTTGCGACCGACGACAGTCGCCTGTCCCTTAAAGAGCTTGAGGCGAGTAACTCCAGAGACTCGACTCTGGGTTTGCTCGACAAACGCATCCAACGCCAGCTTTAGAGGACTGTACCAGAGACCGTTGTAAACAAGCTGAGAATAAGTCTCTTCGATGCCGCGCTTATAGTGAGTGACATCTGCGGTGAGCGTCAGACTCTCTAACTCCCGATGAGCTAAGATTAGCGCCATCAACGCCGGGGCTTCGTAGATCTCTCGGGACTTGATGCCTACGAGTCGATTCTCAACCATGTCGATTCGACCGTAGCCGTGACGTCCCACGATTTCATTGAGTGTCTCCACCAGCGCCAGCGGTTCCAGGGTGTCGCCATTCAGTGAAACAGGAATTCCTTGCTCGAAGCTAATTTCCAAATACTCCGGCTCATCGGGCGTATCGGCGATCGCCCGAGTCATGGCATAGATTTCTTCCAGCGGCTCATTCCACGGATCTTCGAGGGGGCCTGCCTCAATGCTGCGTCCTAGAGCATTGCGGTCAATACTGTAGGGAGATGACTTTTTGACCGGAGACTCAATCCCGAATTTCTCACCATAAGCAATAGTCTCTTCACGGCTCATTCCCCATTCGCGGGCAGGGGCCAGAACCTTGAGCTTGGGATTGAGTGCTGCAATCGAGACATCAAAGCGAACTTGGTCATTCCCCTTCCCTGTGCAGCCGTGAGCAACCGCATCGGCGTCGTACTCTTCTGCGGCATCAACGAGGGCTTTGGCAATTAGAGGCCGAGCGAGAGCGGTCGAGAGAGGGTAGCGGTTCTCATAGAGAGCATTAGCCTGAATCGCCGGAAAGGCATAGTCTTTGATGAAGTCAGCCTTGAGGTCAGCAACCAAAGACTTATCTGCTCCAGATTTGAGAGCTTTTTCTCGAATTGGCTCTAGCTCATCGCCTTGACCCAGATCAGCAGCGAGAGTGATAACTTCCTTAACGCCCCATTCGTGCTTGAGGTAGGAAATACAGACAGATGTATC
The DNA here is from genome assembly GCA_937128595.1 of uncultured cyanobacterium. Taxonomy (GTDB): domain Bacteria; phylum Cyanobacteriota; class Cyanobacteriia; order CAKZMO01; family CAKZMO01; genus CAKZMO01. Next base: position 12,782 of record CAKZMO010000530.1, read on the forward strand.
TACCCCACCCGAATAAGCTAAGACAACGCGATTGGCTCGACCCATGATGATTCCTGCTAAGACAACAAATAAATAACAAACCTTGGGAACGTCGTGAAGGACGAGATGCCCTGTGTTCCTCAAGTAACGAATAAACAGCTAGTTTTTAGTTGCGAAGAATTATGATACAGGTTCTAAACACGAACTGGAAAAACTTGGCTGTCCTTACAAATGTTTATTATTAAGCGAATTCGCTGAAAATCCACTCACATCACCAAAACATGACATCAACGACCAGTCACAAAATACAAAACACCCGCAATTAAGCTCTAAGCCTGATCGCGGGTGTTCTTCTTTTAGCATCATTGAAAATCGCCTACAAACGAAGCTTTTCAGCACTCTAACCGTGGCGCTGTCGCTTCTGTAACGACGACATCATTTGTTGACGAACCAACCGTGACCATAAGCCAAAGTCGAAGTTGTCATCCCGAGGCTGAGCCGATGAGGAATCGGTTACGCCCATGCGTTTTTCTTGAGTCTTCATAGCTGCAACTAAACCTGTAAATTTTTGATGTGATGTGACAAGGCAAAATAGAACAAAACGAGCGACTGCGTGCACTCAAGAGCTAGCAACTCGTTAAAGTCAGGGAAAGCACAAAATCGTAAATTCTGATACGAAATCAGCACACCTCAATTATATCCGTGAAGGTAGTGCTGCATAGGCGTGTTTTTACTCATTATCAGGAAACCATAAGAAACCTCTGCTAACGAGCTGACAAATCTACGGAGTGAGCGATCGCACTTCATCCTTTAGAACGATTTATGCAGGTTAAATTCTCCTTATCGAAAGACTTTTGGAATGTAAAGAGTTCTTTCTGAAACTTTTATGCGACGGTTGCGATGAGCTGATTTCTCAATACTAGACTGTAAAGTCAACAACGCTGTCATGACGCTTTTACGTCTTCTCTTCTCGCTATTTCTTAAAGTGCTCTACGACTAGAAGAAATCCTCTTCATGTTTATCTTCATATCGTATGAGGTACTTTCGAGGAATCACTGCAAATTCATCAAACCCTTGTGATATGTCTGTTGTGGCAGTCAGTGATCGTAAGCACAAGCCCTCTCTGACAATAAAGGCTTCGATTACTCTCTGACTTTTTAAACAAAGCAACAATGATAATTTTCGTCCACGGGTAAAGTACTCTAGTATCATAGGACGCAGGTATTAATGGTACGGAAAGTCACGGCATCAGCGCTGAACATTGACGCGCCGAGGATTCGCGATTTCCTTCCAAAACGACTTGCCTCAATTTGCAGGAGATGGCTCATGATGGAGCAGCCCTCGTTCCCCTTAGGATCAGTCATTCAAGGGTCTCTCAGTAAAGGATTGGATGTACGGCTTCATTCTGATGTTTCCGTCGAAGACATGCGAGTCGGCAAGTTTCTCGTGGTGAGGGGCGCGCGATCGCACTTTTTTTGCTTATTAACAGACGTTTCTCTCGGCACCTCTAGTCAGCGCATTCTGGCAGATCCCCCTGCACCCAGCAACACGTTTTTACAAGACGTTCTGGCCGGAACTGGGACATATGGCACGGTAGAGTTGGCTCCAATGCTGATGTTGACACCTAGCCGAGATAAGCCTTTTGAGCGAGACGATCAGAGTGCGATCGCAGTTCAGAGCAGCGAAGAGGTAGAACTTCTACCAGTCAAAACAGTTCCCAGTCATTTCAGTCAGGTGTACGAAGCCAGTCAAAGAGATTTTCGAGTCGTCTTTGGTTGGGAAGACGATCCCCACCGACGCAACTTTTCCATGGGTCAACCGATCGATATGGATGTGCCTATTTGCATTGACCTCGATCGATTTGTAGAGCGCAGCAATGGAATCTTTGGGAAATCGGGGACGGGCAAATCGTTTCTGACTCGATTGTTGCTCTCGGGAGTAATCCGCAAACGGGCAGCGGTGAATCTCATCTTTGACATGCACTCCGAATACGGCTGGGAGGCCGCCCGTGAAGGAAAGCAGTTCAGCACGGTGAAAGGACTGCGACAGCTTTTTCCAGGACAGGTGCAAATCTATACCCTCGATCCTGAATCGACTCAGCGACGGGGTGTGCGCGACGCCCAAGAACTCTATATCGGCTATGACCAGATTGAGGTCGAAGAGCTGACGCTGGTGCGAAATGAGCTGAACTTATCGGAGGCGAGCCTTGAAAACGCCATCATTCTCCGCAATGAATTTGGCAAATCCTGGATCAATCGGCTTTTGACCATGAGCAATGAAGAGATTCAGGAGTTTTGCGAAGTCAAGATGGGCAGCAAGTCATCCATCATGGCACTTCAGCGCAAGCTCACCCGACTCGATGACCTGAAATATATCCGTAATGCCTGCCCGCAGGATTACGTCAAACAAATTTTACATTCTCTCGAAGCGGGTAAACATGTGGTTGTCGAGTTCGGGTCACAATCCAACATGCTGTCTTACATGTTGGCCACCAATATCATTGCTCGCCGCATTCACGCGAGTTATGTACGCAAGTCTGAGAAATTTCTGCAAACCAAAAATCCGAGCGATCGCCCCCTCCAGCTCATGATCACGATTGAAGAAGCTCATCGGTTTCTCGATCCGGCTACGGTGCGGCAAACGATCTTCGGCACCATTGCTCGTGAAATGCGGAAATACTTTGTCACATTGCTTGTTGTAGATCAGCGCCCATCCGGGATCGACAACGAAGTCATGTCACAGGTTGGAACTCGCATCACGGCTCTGCTCAACGACGAAAAAGATATTGATGCTATTTTTACAGGGGTGTCTGGAGGCCAAAATTTGCGATCGGTGCTGTCGAAGCTTGATTCCAAACAACAAGCTTTAGTGCTAGGTCATGCTGTGCCGATGCCTGTAGTGATTCGGACACGCTCTTATGATCACGCTTTCTATGCTGAAATTGGCGAGACAGACTGGGAGGAAGAACCCACTGAGACGGTGTTAGTTGCGGCGCAACATGCCCGTGATGACTTAGGTCTTTGAGAAATTTCTACTGGAAATTCTTGACACAAACTCTCAAAGAAAAAACCCGGAGGAAAAACCTCCGGGGTCAGAATCAGGGTGCATCTACCATTCCTTTCTTCTCTACGAGCGATCGCTCTCCGGAGTTTTTTGTCGGCTCGTCTTCCGATCTCTCCAAACTCACGCCGTTTGGGTAACGTTTTCATTTCCCCTACTCAGTCTCTACAGCTATGACTCCCTCTGCGCTCCAAAACTTAGTTCATGATCATTCCGATTCCGCATCTGTTTCAGCGGAAATGTCTGATCCTCCTGAGACCGCAACAGTTTATATCGTTGGAGCTGGGCCAGGAGATCCAGATTTACTCACTATCAAAGCCCAGCGGTTGATCAAAACGGCTGATGTCATCCTCTATGCCAACTCCTTAGTGCCTCAACAAATCCTAGATATGGCGCACCCTGAGGCAGAACTGGTTCCGACCGCAAACAAAACTTTGGAAGAAATTCTGCCGCTGATGGCCAAGCGGGCAAAAGCACACAAAACGGTCGTACGCTTGCACTCTGGCGATCCCAGCCTATATGGTGCCGTCTACGAACAAATGCAGTCTCTTGCAGCAGAACAGATTCCCTTTGAAGTCGTCCCAGGTATCAGTGCTTTTCAAGCAGCTGCCGCCCGTTTGAATGTGGAACTCACGGTTCCAGGGCTAGTGCAAACCATCATTTTGACCCGCGTCAGCGGACGGACACAAGTTCCTAAACCAGAAGAGTTAGCCAGTCTCGCCGCCCATCAAGCGAGTCTTTGCCTTTACCTCAGCGCTCGTCACGTGGATAACTCTCAGGACAAATTATTGCAGCACTATCCCAGCGATACGCCTGTAGCCGTTTGTTTCCGGTTGGGATGGCCCGATGAGCAAATCTGGGTTGTGCCGTTGTCAGACATGAGTGCTGTGACAAAAGCGCAAAAGCTGGAGAGAACAACTCTTTATCTCATCAGTCCCGCCCTCAGGACAGCCCACCCTTTGCCTGATCCCAAAATCGAGGTTCAACCGGGTGTGTTGCAAGTTTCCAGTGCTGGCGATCGCCCAGATGAGACTTTACAATCTGACGAAACTCAGCGGCGATCGCGCCTCTACAATCCTGAGCATCATCATCTTTTTCGTCCCAATGCACCTGATCGCTCGTCATAAAGCAGAGGCTTATTTCCTAGCAAAAATCATGCCGCTCAGAGAAGGTTTACATTCGTGAGCAAAGAACTCTCCCGGTTATGAGACGTTTTGAAAATTTCGGGTTAGAGTAACGATTAGTACAAGAATATTGAGGTGCGTCATCCTTGAATTCTGGTGTTGTAAGCATTCTTTCGTTTGCGCCTAACCAGCTAATTGATCCCCATAGCCTTTATAGCTTATGGGTTCCAGTGCTGCTCTTGCTGATTATTGTGGGCGCAGCCGTTTATTTCGCTCAGATGAGGACATGACGCCATGGCTCGCTCTTTTGCTCAAAATGCGATCGCCTTACTGATTGATCTCGCCGAGCGGGGTGAGATCGACCCGTGGGATGTCAAAGTCATTGATGTGGTAGATCGGTTTCTGAGTCAGCTCCAACCCGGTCAAAGCGAGTCGATGAATCGGTTTCAATATGAGTCAGAGCTGTCAGAGTCAGGCCAAGCATTTTTATACGCATCCGTGTTGGTGTTGCTGAAAGCCGATAGTCTTGCCCGCGCCGATGAAGACGAAGAGACTACCGAACCTGAAGAAGAACTACTCGTCGAAGAGTTGAGCGATCGCCCTCTACCCACAAAACTAGAACGTCGGATTCGCAGACGAGCCACGGCTCAACCCCCTCAAAACCGTCGTGTGACCTTACAAGAACTGATCGATCAGTTAGAGGTCATGACCACAGCGCTGGCTGATCATCGTCCTCGACCGCGCAATCGCCGCTCGCGGGCTCACAGCAAGCGAAAAGCGGTACGAGCAATCACTCAACTTGCTCACCAAGAAAATCTTTCCGAAATTGCCGCTGCACTGGAACAGATGCTCAATGAAATCTGGCCTGAACTGAGCGAAGGCGGCGATTGGCTTGATTTCGAAGCGTTACTTGATTTGTGGGCGACGCCAGCGATACGACAACGAGCAGGCATCGACGAGGCTCAACTTGGGGATCATGTGACACCTCAGGGCGATCGCGTCGGAGTCTTTTGGGCACTGCTGTTTCTCTCGTCCCAGTCTAAAGTTGATCTGCACCAGACCTCTTTTTACCAAGACCTCAAAGTTCGCAGCTTGGCTAACGAAAATGAATCGGTGGTGGATCTCTCCGTAGAGATTCGAGAGCGATCGCAACGCGCCTTACCCGACTAACACATTGCGCCAGAACCCTATGCTACGAAAAGTCTGGGAAAAAATAACGATCGCGATATTTTCGTGAATCAGCACAAACTCATTCGGCAAAACCTATATAATCGTTGTGCTGTTTGACCGCATCCAGCTATGGGTGAGTGTTTGTGAACGATGTATTAAAAGGAGTCAACCTCTTCCTCATCGGCATGATGGGAGCAGGAAAGTCCACCGTTGGAAAAATTTTGGCAGAACGGCTGAATTATCGATTTTTCGATACTGATGCTGTCATTGAACAATCGACCCAGCAATCCATTGCTCAAATCTTTTCAGAATCTGGCGAATCCGCTTTTCGTGAGTTGGAAACCGAAGTGCTCTCGCAGCTTTCTGCATACACCCGAATGGCGATCGCCACGGGCGGAGGCATTGTGACTGAGCGGAAAAACTGGAGCTATCTCCATCACGGAATTGTTGTTTGGTTAGACGTTCCTGCTGAAGTTTTATATGAGCGGATCAAGCACGATACGTCTCGCCCGCTCCTGCAAACGCCAAATCCTATCCAAACCCTTAACGTTATTTTGAATCAGCGGCGATCGCTCTACGCTCAAGCCGATTTGTCAGTGCCCGTTTCGGCAAAAGATACTCCTACAGATGTTGCAGATTACGTCTTAGAGACGCTTCCAAGCGTATTGAAATCCTCTTCTTCCGCTCCTCAATAGTTTGCCTGTGCGAAACCTGCACGGAGCTTTGGCCTCTCCTAACCGTTGTTCCTATTGCTTCTTCGTTTCAAATATTTAGTTTCAAAAAGTGCGCCATGACCCTTCTAAACGAACGTGAACAGACTGAAAGCGCTGATGCTATCCGAGTCCGAGTGCTGAGTGAGGCACTGCCGTACATTCAGCAATTTGCGGGTCGTACCGTGGTCGTCAAATACGGCGGCGCTGCGATGAAAGACAGCAGCCTCAAAGACAAAGTCATGCGAGATATCGTTTTCCTCGCCTGTGTAGGATTGCGCCCAGTCGTTGTGCATGGAGGGGGGCCGGAGATCAATACCTGGTTGGGCAAATTAAACATTGAGCCGCAGTTCAAAAATGGCTTACGTGTGACGGATGCACCCACTATGGACGTGGTGGAAATGGTCTTAGTGGGACGGGTCAACAAAGAAATTGTGTCGCTGATCAATCGTGCAGGCGGTGCAGCCGTTGGTCTCTGTGGCAAAGATGGCGGCATGATTCAGGCACGGCCCCAGGGCGACCAGGGGATCGGCTTTGTGGGCGAAGTGTCGTCGATGGATGCAAAACTCGTGGAGTCGCTAGTAGACGCGGGCTACATTCCCGTTGTATCTAGTGTGGCTGCGGACGATACAGGACAGGCTTATAACATCAACGCAGATACCGTTGCTGGAGAGCTGGCTGCAGCACTAGGTGCTGAAAAGCTGATTCTTCTCACCGATACATCGGGAATTCTGCGCGATCGCGACGATGAAGCCTCGCTGATTGCCAAAATGGACATTCAACAGGCTCGCAAGCTTATTGCCGATGGCGTCGTTGCGGGAGGAATGATCCCCAAAGTGAATTGCTGTGTGCGATCGCTCGCTCAGGGGGTAAGGGGCGCACATATTCTCGACGGACGCATTCCCCATGCGCTACTCTTGGAAATCTTCAGCGACTCAGGCATTGGTTCTATGATTGTTGCTTCTGAGTTTACAGACTAGCTTCATTTCTTTCCATCAAAACTCTGCAATGCAGCCTAATACGTTACTATCCACGACACCATCTCATTTCTCTTGATAGAGAAACAGAAGACCGGGATGCGTAAAAATGGAGATTGTATTTCAAATCACTACACCAGGAGATGACTGAAGAACGTCTAGAGCAAGCAAAACTGCAATATATTGCAGGAAAAAAAGCCTTTGAACGAGGCCAGTATCGCCAATCTGTCGAGCATTTAGAGACTGCAACAGACCTCATCGACAGCCCCCTAAGACTGAAAGGCGAAATGCAGATCTGGCTCATCACTGCATATCAGGCCAACGGACAGCAAGAGCAGGCGATCGCCCTGTGTCGCCGCATCAGCCGCCATCCTGACTACCAAACAGCCAAACAAGGAAAGCAACTTCTCTACATTTTGGAAGCGCCAAAGCTTCGTAGCCGACCTGAATGGCTGACTCAAATTCCTGATCTCGCGGCGCTTGATGAGAGCAGCGATTCCACGATGGCAAAATACGCCAACATTCCCAAAAAGGTGCGATCGGCCAAACCTGTTGCCCCAGCCCAACCTCCTGCTCCGGTCGATCCCAGTCAGGTCAATACGAAAGACAATCAGTTTATTTGGGTCGCAATTGTAGCGATCGCACTAACCTTAGTAGGGCTGCTATGGCTGAGCTAGAGGCTCATGACTCAATCGCATCGCAAAAGCCAGTTATTCAGCATCTCAGTTCAGCCTTTCTTTTCTCGCCCTCATCCGCTAAAAAGATGACTAGGTAGGTATTGAGCGAGAAGGAAGCCTCTCAAACCTTATGAAGGCGCACTGTTCTGTGCAAATCTTAATTAAATCTTTACTTTAGAACCGAGCCAACACCACAATATTCTTCACATTCAATTGATATCCTTGCAGAGACAAGGACGAGCAGTTCAGTCAATTAAGTTCAACCGGAGCTGCAATATGGGAAGACTGAGCGCGGGAGTCAATGAAGGAGGATCATAACATTCACCGTTATCTCTCTTATTGACGAGGCTGCGATAGATGGGTCAGCGTAAAATACGCACAAACTGCTCTATCTCTATCATCACAGCCTAAATCACCGCACTTTGAACGCCGACCATTTCACACAAGAGCAATCGGCGATCGCCATCTTCTCACTTCGCTTGCCGTTCTCATCTCAGTTCTACCAATGCTTGGCAAATGACTAATCACTTAGTCTAAACGGGTGCCTCTATCGGCTAGCGCTCACAAACAAGGAACCATACATCAGAGTTCGCAGCTTTTGACTAGCCTTCGCAAACCTTCAGCTGCAGATGAAACACCATGAGTTCAGGCATATTCCAGATACTTGTTACGCTCGCTTGACGCCCTTTCAACAGGCAACCTACCGATCGAGATCGTGAACTCTTCTGCGAATCAATCAGCCTAATTTCAGGATTAAATACATATGACTGCATTCACCGCCTCTTCACCATTCCAGCGCGATCGTTCCAGTCAGTCTTCGACTGCACACACAGCCTTGCTGAATGGCGAAGTGCTGCTCTCGACTCAACCTCACTCTGCTTGGGGAGGAGCCATCACCGCTCAAATGTATCTCCCCAAAACGCGATCGCACGTTTGGCAAGAAATTACAAATTATTCTCGTTGGGTTCATTTCTTCCCTGCTCTTGTGCAAAGCGAAATTGTCAGCAGATCAGAGGAAGGCGAGAGAGCCTCCAAGCGCAAGCGGCTCTATCAGGTTGCTCGCAAGGCATTTTTCCTACTATCGGTTCAGGTTGAAATTTATCTCAATGTAATTGAGACCATCCATCAAAACACCCGTCAACAGATTCAGTTTGTGATGGAGAAAGGTTCTTTTCAAGATTTTTCTGCCAATCTACAGCTTCAAGATTACGAGCAGGGAACTCTTCTTACCTACTCGGTGAAGGCGACGCCCTCCATTCCGGTTCCATCTGCGTTGGTGCAAGAAGCCATGAAGCTTGATTTGCCCAGCAATATGAAACAAATGCGCCAGATTATCTGCGCTTCTTAGTTTCGAGCGGACACATTCTAGAGTTAAACGCTTGAAGAAGAGCATCAGTTCAGACTCTAGAGTTCCTACAGTCCAGTAAAATAACTACAGTTCAATCAAGACGAGTCTCGAATGCAGCATTAAGCGTCACACGAGGCTCGTCTTTGTTTGGAATTACGGTCAAAAGATGGCGTAGTACAGAGAGAGAACTCGGATGAGAATCTTGGTAATGGGCGGCACTCGCTTTATCGGTGTCTACTTAACGAAATTGCTGGTTGCCCAGGGACACACGGTTGTGCTGTTTAATCGAGGTAACAATCCGCCTCCTGTTGAAGGTCTTGAGCAAATTCATGGCGATCGCACGGATGCCGCCCAGCTCAAAGACGCCTTGAAAGGCCAAGTTTTTGACGCTATTTTCGACAACAACGGTCGTAAACTAAGTGACGCTCAGCCCTTGATTGACCTGTTTAAGGGAAAGCTGGCTCACTACATCTACGTCAGCTCGGCTGGGGTCTATCTCAAATCAGACCAAATGCCTCATATCGAAGGGGATGCGCTTGATCCCGAAAGCCGCCATCGAGGCAAGTTTGAAACAGAGCAATATTTGAAGGAGCAGGGTGTTCTCTTTACGTCGATTCGCCCGGTTTATATCTACGGCCCACAAAACTACAACGATGTAGAAGCATGGTTCTTTGATCGGATTGTGCGCGATCGCCCGATTCCGATTCCTGGCAATGGTCTTCACATCACTCAGTTGGGACACATCGAAGATTTGGTAGGTGCAATGGCCGCTGTTTTGGGCAATGCTGATGCAGTTGGCAAAATCTACAATATTTCGGGCGATCGCTATGTCACATTCGATGGATTAGCTCGTGCTTGTGCGATCGCCGCCGGAAAATCTGCCGACGATTTAAAGCTGGTTCACTACCATCCCAAAGACTTTGACTTTGGCAAGAAAAAAGCATTCCCAATTCGGCTTCAACACTTCTTCGCAGACATTCACAATGCTCAGCGAGACCTCGACTGGTCACCCAAATTTGACTTAGTTGCAGGGTTGCGGGATTCCTACAAGAACGATTTTCAACCCTCAGGACGAGCCTCATCAGACATAGACTTTTCCCTAGATGATCAGATTTTGCAAGCCTCGAAATAAGCTCGCCCCCTAGTACCAGCGACTGACTGATTCGAGGGTTGAAGGTCTTACACTACAAGACTATGTGCCTAATCGACTGACGCAACGGAGTTCAAGACCCGATGTGGGAAGAGTAACGGATTGCCGCTCCCACCATGGCATTCAAGTAGCCTCTTTTCTGGAGATGAGAAGGTCGTCTTCTTTTTCGGTAAGCTGTGTCAGCGCTAGCGTAACGCATCGAAGCTCTGTCAATAGTACGTTATGGCTTCGCCTAACGGCATCCTACATGGATGCTTACCTTCTATGTCCACTTACTTGCCCTTCCTTCGCGCAGCGTCTCCGCTGGCGCGGGAAAAGATCGCGCTGTTGAGACCTGTCATATATAAGGCTGAATTATAGAGTAGGTCTGCAAATTTGAGGCAAACTTTCGCCTAAAAACCGCTCATATGCAAGATAATTGCATAAACTAAATAACATGGTATTTCCTGAAACCATAGGGTTTTAGCTATAGCTTAGCTTTAGCTCACTCAAAGCTATGACCCTGTTTCTGAATACGGGACACCTAGCACAACAGGTGAATTTTGTGTGAGCGTTCCGTGTGATACAGGCACTGTCATGTTAGTGATACACAGGATAAACATGGAGTAGAAATGATGAATAAGTTTGAATCGCAACAGTCGCACTCCAAACTGGATACAAACGAAGGCTGGGTTGTGCAGGTATATGGTAGCAACCGCCGTTTGCTCTGTGTCTTAGAGCCTCTTCATGGTTGGGTTTTTCTAGCGGGTTGTTGCATGGGCTTGTTGCTATCAGTCGTTTGGTTCAATGCAGCTCGCTACAGCGCTCCAGTCGAACCAATGCCCCCGACTGAAGCTCCAGCCTTGCAAATAGATTAAGGTAATACACTGCGGAATCAGGTTTTCGGTTTTGTCCATCGGTAAAACATCAGTCACCTGTGGATGAACCCACTGAAGTTTTCCTAACGCACATAGGTGAGCTGCATGTAGGTGAGCGAAAGGTGACGTCCCTTTGACGAAAACGCTATTTTCCGAAAAAACAAGATCTACAATGTTAATTGTTCTAAACGTAATCAAGGGGCTCAATCGGTTTAGAGCTAATAGTCTTGGACAAATTCTAGTGACGTTGCGATTGAGAGACATCATTTTTAGCGCTGAACGCAATGATTTCTAGCTCTTCGTGAACAGCAGCAATAGACTGCGGAAATCAACTTTGGCGTAGCCTCCCTTTGACAGATCAAGATTGATATAGCGCTACGCGCTGATATAAAACCAATAGTTGATGGGGCGTTGCACATTCGAAGAATGATTTTGGTAGGGGCATCGCATGGCGATGCCCCTACAGCAGGTCATCCATGAGTTGAATCTTTCCGCA